>NZ_JAJOZB010000001.1:1042500-1390000 GCF_023701745.1 Streptomyces sp. RKAG293
CGTTCCTCGGCCTGCTCAGCGACCGGATCGGGCGACGGCAGACGCTGCTCGCCGGCACCGCGCTGTTCATCGTGTCCAACGCCGCCGCCGCGCTCTCGACCGGGCTGGCACCGCTGGTGCTCTCCCGGGCGGTCGCGGGGCTGGCGGCGGCCGCGGCGGGGCCCGCGATCTGGGCGCACATCGCCGAGACGGCCCCTGACCGCTTCCGGGGCCGGGCGCTCGGGCTGGGCATGGCGCTGTTCTCCTGCGGGCAGGTCGTCGGAGTGCCGCTGGGCAGTGCGCTGGCCGGGATCGCCGGATGGCGTTCGGCCTTCGTGGCGCTGGCGATCGGCACCGCGGCGGCGCTGCCGCTGCTCCTGCGCCAGGTCGCGGCGACCCCGCGCCCGGCAGCGGCGATCGGCGCGGTCAGGGCCGTACTGGCCGGCTGGACGGACCCCGCACTGCGCAGGGCCCTGCTGGTCAACACCGTCTTCCACGCGGCCAACCTCGGGGCGTACACCTTCCTCGGGGCCCTGCTGGTCCACCGGTTCGATCTCTCCGTGGCTCAACTCGGCCTGGTCGGGATCCTGGTCGGCGCGGGCAGTGTGACCGGCTCGCTCGCCGCCGGGCGCCTCGGTGACCGGGCGCGGGCGGCCGGCCGGTCCCATCTGCCGCTGCTCGGGCTGTGGGGCGTGTTGCTCGCCGTGGGGGTCGCCCTCTCCGCCGGCGGTCCCGGTCTGATCGCGGCGCTCGTCGGGGTGACGGTGTGGTTCGTGGCCAGCGGCGGCTTCGTGACCGATCAGCAGACCCTGGCGGGCACGGTCGCGCCGGAGCTGCGCGCCACCTCCAGCGCCTGGCTGACCTCGACGATGTACGCCGGAACGGGCGTGGGGGCCTGGGCCGTCGGAGCCTTCGGGGACGTTTCGACCGGCACGCTGGTCATCGGAGTGGGTCTCGCGCTGCTCGGCGCGCTGGGAGGTCTGGCGGTCAGTCACGGCCTGCGCACGCCGTCGGACCCCGGTCAGGCTTCCGGTCGCCGGTCGGACGGCGTCGAGGAGGCCGCCGAGAGCGTCTGACGTGGGCAGCGAAGTGGGGGGAAGGGCCGCGGCCCTTCCCCCCACTTCCTTGTCGTCTCAGCCGGCGTGTCGTTCGGGCAGTCCGGTGACCGCACGCAGCGGACGCTCGGTCAGCGCCGTCATGCGGGAGTGGTCCTCGGCGGTGCGCGGGGTGAAGAGCAGCACGAGCGCCGAGGGGTCGTCCACCGGATGGAAGGAGGACAGCGCCAGCTCGATCCGGCCGATGCCCGGTGGTTCGACGACGACGGTACGCGTGGTCAGCTCCGCCACCGAGTGGCAGCCCCACCAGTGGCGCAACTGCGGGGCGTCCTCGTCCAGGTGGCGGTAGACCTCCCCGGTCCTGGGGTCGGAGAGGGACGTGCCGGCCTGGGCGCGGAAGTGCTGGAAGACGTTCATCGCCAGCGGCTCCCAGTCGTGCAGCACGGTGCGCAGCTGGCGGCCCGCGACCATCAGCCACATCAGGTTGCGGCGGTCGGCGGGCACCGCCTCCGGAGCGCCCCACAGCGCGCTCCACGCGGTGTTCCATCCGAGCAGGTCGAAGTGCCGGTCCAGCAGTACGGCCGGGCTGGTGGGCCAGGAGTCCAGCACCGGCTGCACGGTAGACGCGAGGTTCCCCGAACCGTCCAGGTCCAGCGGACCGGTCGGTTCGTGGTGCCCGGCCAGCCGCATGGCGTGCCGCAGCCCCGCCGGATCCAGCCGCAGGGCCCGGGCGACCGCCTCCAGCACCTGCCGGGAGGCGGTCACCCGGCCCTGTTCCAGCCAGGTGTACCAGGCCAGTCCCACTCCGGACAGCGACGCGACCTCCTCACGCCGCAGCCCCGGTGTGCGGCGCCGGGAGCTGGCGGTCAGTCCCACGTCGGACGGCTGGAGCAGTTCGCGGTGGGCTCGCAGGAAGGCGCCGAGTTCCTGGCTGGGGAGGGGGGTGGACATCGGAGGTGACTCCTCGGCCGGCGGGGTCGGTTCGGTGCTTCCAGACTAGGCGTCAATCACGTGGCTGGAGTTTCCACAGTCGTACGGGCATGTTGCTGACCCAGCCGCGTTCACCCTGCCGTCGCCAGGCGGCCTCGCCGACCGCCCGGAAGAACTCCGCACGTTGCGCGGGCGGGACGAGGCGGCTGTAGTAGTCGCCGAAGGTGGCGGCGTGGAAGTGGCCGTACTGGCCCGCGTCCTCGATGTGCACCACGGCGTCCCGGTCGAGGACCGACTCGACCCGGAAGTGACGTTCCAGGAGCCCGGCCAGGTCCTCGATCGTCCGGGTGCGGGTGGCGATGGGCAGCACCGCGCCGCCCGCGTCCCCCTCCCCCGCGGCGAACACCCCGGGTACGGCGTCCCGTTCGGCGCCCAGGGCCACCAGGGCGTCGCGGACGATGTCGTCCTCACCGCCGAGGCCGTGCTCGTCCCGCGCCGGATGGTAGGTCGTCAGCAGGAAGTGCCCGCCGGGGGCGAGGTGGTCGCGTACCCAGGCCAGGATGCGGTCCTCGTCGGGGTACAGCCAGTGCAGAACCGACGTCATGGTGACCACGTCCGGCCGGTACTCCAGCGGGGCGGGCACGGTCAGATCGGCCTGGTGCAGCGCGACCCGGTCGCCGTACGGGCGCAGCCGTCCGGCCGCCTCGGCGATGCGGTGCTCGGACCGTTCCAGGCCGACCGCCAGCCACAGTGACGGGTGGCGGTCGAGGGCGGAGCGCAGCAGCTGGCCGATGCCGCTGCCGAGGTCGAGCAGCACTTCGGGCGCGCCCGGCACCTGGTCGAGCACCCAGTCACGGTCGTGGACCTGCCGGAGCCTGCTGGCGTCCGCGTAGCCGGACAGCGTCCGGGCCTGGATCTCGACGGCTGACGCGGTCACGACTGGACCTCCGGGGAAGTGGTGGGTTCGGCGATGAGCCGCTGCAGCCGCTCGCGCACACTGCTCTGGTCGTAGCGCCGGTACAGGTTGATGCGGTTGCGGGCCAGGTCTCCCCGGTGGACGAACTCGTAGAGGTCCTGGCGCTGGCCGAAGCCGTCACCGGTCAGTTCCCAGGCGAGCCGGAACAGCCGGGACTTGTGTTCGGCGTCGATGCCGCGCCCGCGCATGTAGCGGTCGAGGTGCGGCCGGAGCCGTGGGTTGGCCAGATCGTTCGCCGTCGGCTGCATCAGCAGCCCGGAGGCGCCGATGCCGCGCACGATGTCGACCGCCTTGCCGGCCACTTCGGCGGACCACACCCGGCTGGCCGCGGTGTCCCCGGGCGCCAGCAGACCGCTGTCGGTGACGGTGGCACGGGCTTCGGCGGCGTCCAGGAAGTACTCGGTGAGTTCGGCGTAGCCGGCCAGCGTTCCCAGGTCCTCCTGGATGTTCCGGAAGCCGTCCACACCGATGCTCTCGGCCACGAGGGTCGCGGTGGCCAGCAGGGTGCGCAGCCGCTCGCGGTAGCGGACGTGGCCGATGTAGGCGCTCCAGGCGTTGATCCGGCCCAGTCCGGTCCTGGCCAGTTCGCTCTCGCGCAGCAGGAAGACCCGGTCCCACGGCACCAGGACGTCGTCGAAGAACAGCATGGCGTCCTGCTCGTCGAAGCGGGCGCCGAGCGGATGGGCGTGTCCCCACGGGCTGCTGCCGAGGGGTTCGCGGCACAGGGTCACCAGGCCGGGTGTGTTCAGCGGCAGGGCGAACCAGACGACGAACTGCTCACCGCGGCGCTGGGCGAACGACGCCGACAGGTAGACCAGCACCTCGTGCGCCAGCGGGGCCAGGGTGGTCAGCTGCTTGGCGCCGCGGACGACGATGCCCCGCTCGTTCTCCGACAGCACGCGCAGCGCGAGATCGGGATCGTCCACCGGGTCGGCGGACCGGTCGATCTGCGGGTCGCCCAGCGCGTGCGAGAGCACCAGGTCGTTGCGGGAGGTGTGGTGGTACCAGGCCTCGGCGTTGGTGCCGAATCCGGTGCGCGCCTTCTCCAGCTGGTGGCGGAAGTCGTAGAGGCCGACCGCGATGGAGGCCATGAAGGCGGGCGAGCGCCCGTGCTGGCCGAGGGATTCGGCGTGCCAGAACTCGGCGCTGCGCCGCTGCACGCGCAGTTCCTCCAGGGTGCGCGGCGGCTGGTAGGCGCGGGCCAGGCGCTGCCCGGTGGCCGGGTCCTGCCAGGTGAGCAGGTCCTGGTGGTCGGGATGGTGCTGGAGGTCGAGCAGCCGGCCGATCTCGTCGGCGGCGGGCTTGAACGCCGGATGGCCGGCCGGGTCGCCGATGCGCTTCCCGTCGAGGTACAGCTCACGGCCGTCGTCGAGTTCGGCCCGGTACCGGTCGGCGGTGAGCAGGCCCCGTCCGGTGTCGGTGGTGTCCAGCAGGGTCATGCGTGCACTCCAGTCGGGGTGATCGGTTGGCGGTCGAGGGAGCGGTACCGTCCGTCGTGGTAGAGCAGCGGCTCACCGTCACCGGTGTCCGCGGCGACGGCCTGCCCGACGAGGATCGCGTGGTCGCCGCCGGGCAGGACGCTGTGCAGCCGGCAGTCGAACCAGGCCAGGCAGTGCTCCAGGACGGGCGCGCCGGTGAGCTCCGCCCGCATCGGCGCGGTGGTGAAGAATCCGAGTGCGCGGCCGGCGCCCGGGGCGGCGAACCGCTGGGCGATGTGCTCCTGTTCCCGGCTCAGCGCGCTCACGGCGAACCGGCCGCTGCCGCGGACGGCGTCGACCAGCGGGCTTCGCCGGTCCACCGCGACGCTGACCAGCAGGGGTTCCAGGGACAGCGGGCACAGCGAGGAGACGGTCTTGGCGAAGACCTCCTCGCCCCATTGCGTGGTCACGACGCCGACCCCGGTGGTCCAGTGCCGGGCCGCGGCGCGGAAGGCGTCCGCTCCGAGGGCCGGTTCGGTTCGCGGGCGGCCGGACGGGGCCTGCGCGCGGGCGGCGGGACTCGTGGGGCTCATCGCAGCCCCACGCGGTAGGCCCGCAGCCATTCGTCGACCTGGATCAGGTGGTCGAGGCCGCCGATCGGGTTGGGAGCCGTTCGCGGGCTGGGCAGTGGACGTCCTTCGGCGAGCGCACGGCGCACCACGTCCCGGTCGACCAGGTCGAAGACGGGAGCCTGCGGATCGGCGAGCAGTTCGTGCGCGCGGGCGGTGAGCACCTCGCTGTAGCGGACCGCGGGGGTCGACGGGTAGCCGCTCTTCGGCCGGTCCGTCACCTGGGGTGGCAGCAGGTCGCGGACGGCGTCGCGGAGCAGCCCCTTGGAGCGCCCGCCGGGGGACTTGAGGTCCCAGGGCACGTTCCACAGGTACTCCACCAGCCGGTGGTCGCAGAACGGCACCCGCACCTCCAGGCCCACCGACATGCTCACCCGGTCCACGCGGTCCAGCAGCGGCGGGAGCCAGCGGGTCAGCGCCAGATGGAAGACCTCCCGCAGCCGCCGGTCCGGTCCGGTCTCGCCGTCCAGCCGGGGCACTTCGGCCAGCGACCGCCGGTACGCCTCGGCGGTGTACTCGTCGGGGCGGACCTCGGCGCGGACCTCGGGGCGCAGCAGTGCGGCCGGGGTGGTGCGGCCGTGCAGCCAGGGGAAGGTGTCGGCGGCGAGTGCCTGCGCGTCGTGGAAGTAGGGGTAGCCGCCGAAGATCTCGTCGGCGGCCTCCCCGGAGAGCGCCACCGTGGAGTGCCGCCGTACCTCGCGGAACAGCAGGTGCAGCGAGGCGTCCATCTCCCCCCAGCCGGGCCGGTCCCGGGCGCGCAGGACGGCGTCACGGGCAGCGAGCATGTCGTCGTCGGGGACCACGACGGAGGTGTGCCGGGTGCCGATGTGCTCGGCGGCGGCCTGGACGTACGGGGCGTCCAGGGTGGTGCGCCAGGCGTCCGGGGTGCGTTCCGCGCTGCCGGGGAAGTCCACCGAGAAGCTGGTGACCTTGCCCTGGCCGGCGCGCTCGCGGGCGCTCGCGGCCAGCGCGGTGATGGCGCTGGAGTCCACCCCTCCCGACAGCAGGGTGCACAGCGGGACGTCGCTGAGCAGCTGGCGCTCGACGCTGTCGGCGAGGAGCGCGCGGACGGTCTCCCGGGTGGTCGCCGGGTCGTCGGTGTGCGGCTGTGACTCCAGCGCCCAGTAGGACGACTGCTGGGTCACCGACCTGCCGACCGTCACCACGGTGCCGGGGCGCACTTCGTGCAGACCGCGGAAGAGTCCGTGGCCCGCCGTCGGCGCGGCCGGGAGGGCGAAGAGTTCGGCGATGCCCTCGGCGTCCAGTTCGGGCCGGAAGAGCGGGTTGGCCAGGACGGCCTTGGGCTCGGAGCCGAACAGCACACCGCTGCGGTGGGCGTGCCAGTACAGCGGCTTGATCCCCAGGTGGTCCCGGACCAGCAGCAGTTCCTCGCGGCGGGTGTCCCACAGCGCGTACGCGAAGATGCCGTTGAACCTGCGGGGTGCCTGGTCACCCCACTGCACGTGGGCCCGCAGTACGACCTCGGTGTCCGACGCGGTGCGGAACTCGTGCCCGAGGGATCGCAGTTCGGCGCGCACCTCGCGGTAGTTGTAGAGCTCGCCGTTGTAGCTGAGCACGGCGCGCGGAAGGGGGAGGTCCCGCAGCGGCTGCACACCGCCGTCGAGGTCGATGACCGAGAGCCTGCGGTGCCCGAGTGCGGCGTACTTGGAGAGCCAGACACCGTCGGCGTCCGGTCCCCGGCACGCCAGGGTCTCGGTCATGGCCCGCACGGTCCGTTCCCTGGTGCGCAGGTCGGTCTCCCAGTCGACCCATCCGGTGATCCCGCACATCACGCCTCCCGCGGGGTGACGGGGAGGGTGGTGTCGCCGGCCGGGGCGTCGGCCTCCCAGCGGCAGCCGTGCCCGGTGGGTCCGCTGCGCAGCCGGTGCGCGGGACGGTAGCCCTTGGCGCGGATGTTGGCGGACAGCGCCTCGGTGCAGTAGGTGCACGGTGAGGCGAGCGTGAGGCGCACTCCGCTGCGCCGGGCCCTCTCGCGGTAGTCCCAGATCGCGCAGTGGGTGATGGTCAGCGCCGCATGGTCGGGGCCTTCGGGTGCGTCGGAGTCGAACTCGTAGTCGGAACCGTAGAGTTCGGCCTGCCGGGCGATGCGGTGGATCGGGTCGGCGGCGCCCCGCCCGTGGTCGGGCTCGACGGTGCGGTGCACCTCGGCGTTGGCGCCGGCCCATCCGGCGAGCGCTTCCTCGCCGTACCGGGTGACGAGGAATCGCTCCATCAGTGCCTGGCCGCGGAAGAACACCCGTTGCCAGGACGCCGAGTCGGCGTCCCGCGCAGCGGGCAGATCGGCGAAGAGTTCGGCCTGCAGCGCGAACCAGTCGGTCAGATGGAGATGATCGCCCCGCGTCACCAGGAACGAGGTGAGGCCGGCCTCTGCCTCGTGCAGGCGCTGGCGCCACAGGGCCGAGCGCTCGTCCTCGGGCATCGACCGGTACGCGGGCCGGTACGGGGCCGGGTAGGGGAGGTCGTACGGGCCGCCGGCCGCCGGGAGCGTGCTGCCGTCCCCGGAGCGCGGCTCCCCCAGTACCGCGGTGCGCGGTCCGGGGACGGTTCCGGCGCCCGCGCCGCGTGGAGTGGGTTCCTGGGGTCCGGTCCGTGCGATGGCTGCCTCGGGCACATCGCTCATCAGGGTCTCCTTCTACAGGTTCTACGGGGACGGGTCGTGCGGGACCCGGGACCCCGGGCTGTGCGGCCGTCACGGGTCGGGGGATGAGGACCCGGGATGCGGACCTGGGGTGCGGGTCGCGGCGGTCTCGGTCCTCGGCAACGCTACGGAGCGGCACCCCGTGGCCAGAAGCCCCGAACGGAGCGGGCCGGGGCGACCTACGGAGCCCCCGTCTGCTCCTAAGGTCGCCCCGCCGTTGCCGGGCCCGGACATGCCGACGGCGGGCACCCCGCACAGGTGCCCGCCGTCGACGGCGCCGCGGCCGCCGCTCCCGCGCCGGAGCGGCAGCCCGCCCTCAGCCGGCCAGACCGTGCCGGTGGGCGTAGAGCGCCGCACGCAGCCGGTCGGACTGGCCGATCTTGCGCATCGCCTGGGTCAGATGCTTCTTGACGGTGGCCTCGGCCAGCGCGAGCTCGCGCCCGATCTCGGCATTGCCCAGGCCCCGGGCCAGCTGGGAGAGCACGTCGCGCTCCCGGTCCGTCAGTCCGCAGTGCTGCGGCGGTGACTCCGCGGCGTGCCCGGCCAGACTGGCCAGGTGCACCCGGGCCGACGGCGGGGCGGGCAGGAAGACCGCGCCGCCCGCGGCGGCGGTCGCCACGGCGCTGATGATGCGGTCCTCCGGCAGGTCCAGCGGGAAGCAGCCGTTCGCCCCGGTCAGCAGCATCCGGCTGGCCTCCGCCGTGCTCTCCGCCCGGCGCAGCAGCAGCACCCGTGCGTCGGGTGCGCCGTCGGGGCCGCGCAGTTCGACCACGGCGGCGAGGTCGTCGGCGAGTGTCGCGCCGCCGCCCAGCAGGATGACGTCGGGCTGCACCCGTCGCACCCCCTCCACGGCGCGCAGCGGGTCACCGGTGCTGCTGCCCACCACGGTCATCCCCGGCACGCTGGCCAGGACGCTGCGCAGTCCGGCGCTGGCCACCGGGTGCCGCTCCACCAGGAACACCCGGGTGGTGTCCGAGGCCCGGTCCGCGGCCACGGTGCACAGCGGATGCCCGCAGGAGCAGGACGGTTCGGCTGCGGGACGGCGGACCGGACCGCCGCCGGCGGAGAACGCGTCCGGCTCCGCCAGCAGTTGGTGCCCCGCGATGAGGTCCAGCGGATTGTCGATCTCGATGTGCAGCGCGTCCGTCGTGGCCGGCCGGGCCGGGACGGACGGGCCCCGCCGCCCGGACTGCCGCCGGTTGCGTCCGGAGCACGGGTCGGCGAGCTCGGTCAGCGTTCCCATCGGGAACCTCCGGACCGGAGCGGCAGGTTGACGGTTCGGGCGGGCCGTCCGGCCCGGCCGGCTGGTCGACGGGTCAGGTCACGGATGTCGTGCGGCATGGCGGTGCGGTCCCCTCGGAGGTGACGGAGCCGGTCCCTGGCGGGACGACGCGGCGATAGGACGCGGGTTCCGCCCTGCTCCATGACGGTTCCGAGGTCCCGGAACGTCACTGACGGATCATCAGAGGGGCGGCTGTCCGCTGCGGGAGGAGGGGCGCTGCCGGGCAGCCGGAGGCTGGGCGGTCAGCGCCGGGCGCCGGGGCGACATGTCTCGTCGAAGCACCTGCGGTGCCACGAGCCGCAGATGCCGACCAACGTGAAGTCGGTGCGCCGGATAGCCATGCGCGCAGGGTAATTCCGTACGCGAGTACGGGTCAAGGTCGGTCCACGACCGGCGCTGCGGGGCAGCGCGCTGATCCGCACCCCGGATCCCATGACCACAGGTAACAGCATGAACGCCTGGCTGGCTGCCGGCCGGCCGGCTGAGCCACCTTCTTCCCATCGGCCGGAGTGACCGGCCCTGGAAGGACCACGCTCATGCCAGCCCCTGCCCGCCTCCCCGTCGCCCGGCCGCCGGGCGCCCCGCTCCGGCCGGTGCCCGCATGAGACGGTTCCTGATCCGGCGGCTGCTGCTCGCGGTGCCCACGCTCGTCGGTGTGACGCTCGTGGTCTTCGCCACCGTGGCCCTGGTACCCGGCGACCCGGTCAGCGCGTTCCTGGGCCCGGGGGCTCCGCCGCAGGCGCGCCAGGAGCTGACCGACCGTCTCGGTCTGGACCGGCCGCTGCCCGTGCAATACACCGACTGGCTGACGCACGCCCTGCACGGCGACCTCGGCACGTCCATCGCCGGCCAGCGCCCCGTCGACCAACTGCTGTTGCCGGCGCTGGGCCAGACCCTGATCCTGTCGGCCGCGGCGTTCACGCTGGTCCTCATCGGCGGAACCCTGCTCGGCGCCATCGGTGCCCTGCGGCCCCGCGGGCCGCTCGGCAGGGTGTCGGGCGCGCTGAGCACCCTGTCGGTGTCCGCCCCGCAGTACTCGGTGGCGCTGCTGCTGATCGCCGTCTTCGCGGTGCGGCTGCGCTGGCTGCCGGCCGGCGGTACGCATGACGTCTTCGGCGACGGCGGACTGCCGGACCTGCTGCGCCATCTGATCCTGCCCGCCGTGGCGGCCGCCCTGGTTCCGCTGGGGCTCACCGCCAAGGTGTTCCGGGCCGCACTCGGTTCGGTCCTCGCGGGCGATCTCGCCGACAGCCTGCGGGCCCGCGGGCTGAGCCGTACGGCGGTGCTGCGGCACTGCGTGCACAACGCCTCCCCCGCGCTGCTCACCATCGGCGGCCTCCAACTGGCCTATCTGCTGGAGGGCGTGGTCTTCGTGGAGACCCTCTTCGCCTGGCCCGGTCTCGGGCACCTGCTCTACGACGCA
This sequence comes from Streptomyces sp. RKAG293, assembly GCF_023701745.1. NCBI lineage: Bacteria > Bacillati > Actinomycetota > Actinomycetes > Kitasatosporales > Streptomycetaceae > Streptomyces > Streptomyces sp. RKAG293. Next base: position 1,052,852 of record NZ_JAJOZB010000001.1, read on the forward strand.
CTCACCGCACGTGACCTGCCCCTCATCCAGGGCGGCGTCCTGGTGGTCGCGGTGGCCTTCGTCGGCGTCAACATCCTGGTCGACACGGCCCACGCCTGGATCGACCCGCGCGTCCGGAGCCCCCGATGACCGTGCTCCGCACCGATACCTCCGCCCGAGAGCGACTCCCCTTCCGAGCCCTGTGGGCCGCCACACTGGGACGTGACGCCGGGCTGCTGCTGCCCGCCGCGCTCGCCGCACTGCTGCTCCTGCTGGCCGTCGCCGCACCGCTGATCGCCCCGTACGACCCGGTCGCCGGATCACTGCAGGTGCGCCTGCTCGACCCCGGTAGTCCCGGTCATCTCCTGGGGACCGACGGGCAGGGCCGCGACGTGCTCAGCCGGCTGATCTGGGCCGCCCGCCCCTCCCTGATCGGCGGGTTCGTCCCGGTGGCGATCGCCGCGACGGCCGGCACCGCGCTGGGCATCGCCGCCGGGCTCGGCGGCCGGGTCACCGAACAGGCACTGCTGCGGTCGCTCGACGTGCTGTACGCGTTCCCGGGAATCCTGCTGGCGATGACCATCGCCACCCTGATGCCGGCGGGCCTGGGCGCGACCGTGCTCTCGCTGTCGGTGGTGCTCACTCCGGCGGTGGCCCGGGTCGCCCATACCGAGGTGGCGCGGATCCGCACCGCCGAATACCTGGAGGCGGCCAGGGTCAGCGGCGCCGGACGCACCCTCGTCGCCGTCCGCCAGGTCCTGCCGGTCGTCGCGCCGGTGATCCTGGCCTACGCCTCGTCCCTGATCGGGCTGTCCGTGGTGTACGCGGCCGGGCTCTCGTTCCTCGGACTCGGCGTTCCGCCGCCCACCGCCGAATGGGGAGCGATGCTCGACGACCTGCGCCCCAGTCTGCTCACCCACCCCGGCGTCGCCGTCCTTCCCGCCCTCACCATCCTCATCGTCTCGGTGGTCTTCAACACCCTCGGCGAGGCGCTGCGGCGCCGCATCGGCGATCCGAGTGACCTCGCACCGGAGACGGTCCGATGACCCCGCACGCGCCGCGGGCGACCGGCCGACCCGCGCTGCTCGTCGAGGAGTTGTCCGTCGACTACCCGGGCCGCGACGCCCCCGTCCATGCCGTCGACGCCGTGTCGCTCTCCGTCGAGCCGGGCGGCGCCCTGGTGCTGCTCGGTGAGTCGGGCAGCGGCAAGACCACGCTCGCCAGGACCGTGGTCGGACTGCCCGGCCGCAACGCCCGGGTCACCGGCCGGATCCGACTCGGCGCGACCGACCTGCGCGCTCTGACCGAGCGGGAGTTCTCCCGGGTGCGGGGCAGCCGGATCGGCTATGTGCCGCAGGATCCCACCGGTTCGCTCGACCCGTTGCGCCGCATCGGTCCGCAGATCACCGAAGTCCTGCGCCGGCACCAGGTGGTCACCACCCGCCGCGCGGCCCGGGAGGCCGTACCCGGACTGCTGACCACGGCGGGAGTCCCGGAACCGGAGCGCATCGCGCGCAGCTTCCCGCATGAACTCTCCGGCGGGCTGCGCCAGCGTGCGGCGATCGCCCTCGCGGTCGCCTGCGAGCCCGAGCTGCTGATCGCCGATGAGCCGACCACGGCGCTCGACGCGCTGGTCCGATCGCAGATCCTGGATCTGTTCAGCGGTCTGCGCAGCCGGCACGGCATCGCGGTACTTCTCGTCACCCATGACCTCGCGGTGGCCCGCCGGGTGGGCGGACAGGTGGCGGTGATGCGCGCCGGACGCATCGTCGAGTCGGGCCCGTCCGACCAGGTGCTCTCCCGGCCGGCGCACCACTTCACCGCGGAGCTCGTCGCGGCCCGGGCGGGGGCACGCCGATGAGCGTCAGCGCGGGGACCGGCGGCGAGAACACTCCCCTGCTCCACCTCACCGACGTCACCAAGCGGTATCCGGGCGGGCGGCTCGCGCTGGGAGGAGTCAGCCTGGGCGTCGGGCGCGGCGAGACGGTCGGCCTGGTCGGCGAGTCCGGTTCGGGCAAGTCCACCCTCGCCCGGCTGGCGCTGGGGCTGCTCGCCCCTGATACCGGTTCGGTCCGCTTCGCCGGACACGACCCCTACCGGCTCCGCGGCCGGAGCGCACGGGCCGTACGCGGACGGCTGCAGTTCGTTCCGCAGAATCCCGGCGGCTCGCTCAACCCCGGTCTGCGGGCCGGGGAGGCGGTGGCGTTCCCGCTGGGCCTGCACGGCGTCCCGCGACGGGACCGGCCGCAGGCGGTGGCCGCGCTCTTCCAGCGGGTCGGACTCGACCCCGGACTGGCCCGGCGCTACCCGCGCGAACTGTCCGGCGGGCAGTTGCAGCGAGTGGCCATCGCACGCGCCCTGGCTCCCGGCCCGGAGCTGCTGGTCTGTGACGAACCCACCTCCGCTCTGGACCGCACCGTCCAGGCACAGGTCCTGGACCTGCTGGTGGAGCTCCAGGACACCACCGGTATCGGGTGTCTGTTCATCTCCCACGATCTCGCGGTCGTCCGGCACCTGGCCGACCGGGTGCTGGTCCTGCGGCACGGACAGGTGGTGGAGGAGGGGCCGGTCGCCGACATGTGGCGGGCACCCCGCCATCCCTACACCCGCGCCCTGCTCGCCGCCGCCGGCGACGAACCGGCCGATCTCCCCTGACCGTTCGGGCCGCCCCCGCCCCATCCACTTCTTCGTACCCGTCGACACCGGCATCTCCACCGACCCCGAGGACTCACGATGACGCACCACCACGCCACGCCACGCTTCCGGCGCAGAACCGGGGCCCTGCTGACCGCGGGACTGCTGCTCGCGGCCGCCGGCTGCGGATCGGCGGCCACCACGACGGGTTCGGACGGTCCGGGTGCCTCCGACACCAACGGCCGGGGCGGCACCCTGGTCATCGGCGCGACCGGCAAGCTGCCCAACCCCGACACCGTCATCGGCGGTGCCGGATTCGAGGGCAAGCGCCTGGTCAGCTTCCAGTTGTACGAGGGGCTGACCCGCTACGACCTGTCCAGGACCGACGCGCCCCCGGAGATCACCGGCGCGCTCGCGGAGTCCTGGAAGGTCGCCGCCGACGCCAGAACCTGGACCTTCACCCTGCGCAAGGGCGTGAAGTTCCAGGACGGCACCCCCTTCGACGCCGACTCGGTCGTCTTCAACCTCGACCGCTACCTCGACAAGCACAACGCGCAGTACACCGACGCGCTCGGCGCCGCCGCGCAGGAGTACGCCGGGGACATCGCCACGTACCGCAAGGTCGACGCCGACCACGTCGAGCTGGTCACCACCGCGCCCAACGGACACTTTCCCGAAGACCTCGCCCATGTCCTGATCGCCAGCCCCACCGCCGTCCGGAAGTACGGAACGGCCGACTTCGGGCAGCACCCGGTCGGCACCGGGCCCTTCGCGTTCAGCTCCCAGACGGCCGGGCAGGAGATCGACCTGGTCGCCTACAAGGGATACTGGCGCGGCGCGCCCAAGCTCGACCGACTGGTGATCAAGTCGCTCCCGGACGTCGCCGCCCGTACCGCGGCGCTGCGCTCCGGCGGCGTCAACTGGATCGAGTACCCGAACCCCGACGACATCGACAGCCTCAAGGCCGACGGGGTGCAACTCGTCACCAACAGCTACGACCACCTGTGGTACTGGATCCTGGACACGTCGAAAGCACCGTGGAACGACCCACGGGTCCGGCAGGCGGCCAACTTCGCCATCGACCGCAAGGCGATCGCCGGGAAGCTGCTGCACGGCACCGCCGACCCCGCCTACCAGGCCGCGCCCCGGGCCACCTTCGCCTTCGATCCGGCCGGCGACGCCTACTCCTACGACCCGGCCAAGGCCAGGCGGTTGCTGGCCGAGGCGGGCAAGGCCGGCGGTTTCAGCACCACCGTCACCGTTCCGACCGGCGGTTCGGGCAACCTGCTTCCGGTGCCGATCAGCGAGGCGATCCAGCACGACCTCGCCGCTGTCGGCATCAAGGTGCAGCTCCGCACCACGGACTGGTCGACCCTGATCAGCGCCGAGGCCAAGGGCCAGGTCGCACTCGGCTCCGACGCGATCGCGCAGTCCACCACCCTGTTCCAGTCCGAGGCACTGCTGCCGCTCTTCATCGGCAGCAAGAGCCCCTTCTGGACGGGCCACTACACCAACGCGCGGGTGGACACCCTGCTCGCGTCCGCGTCGGCCTCGACGGACCAGGCCAAGCGGCGGGCCGACTACCGGCAGGCGCTGGATCTGGTGACGAAGGACGCGCCGTGGCTCTTCGTGGTCAACGACCGCAATCCGCGGGCGCTGTCGCCCAAGGTCCGTGGTCTGGTGCAGCCGCAGTCATGGTTCCTGGACCTGACGACCGTCTGGGTCCGCAAGTAGCCCGGCGTCCACCGTTGTTCATCCGCCACGAGAGGACCGTCGCCCCCATGACCGCCCCGCACGAACCGCCTCCGCGCCTCGCGGCGGCCCCACCGCGGTGGGGCATCACCCTGCCGCTGCCGGGGCTCACCATCGACCGGCACCGCTTCATCGTCGAACGGCTCCCGGACCTCGGCTACACCGACGTCTGGAGCGCCGAGGGCGGCGGCACCGACGCCTTCACCCCACTGGCCGCGGCGGCCGCCTGGTCCTCGTCGCTGCGCATCGGCACCGGCATCGTCCCGGTGCACACCCGCGGTCCCGCGGTACTCGCCCAGACCGCCGCGACCCTGGCCCAACTCGCGCCTGGGCGGGTGCTCCTGGGGATCGGTGCCTCGGTGCCCGCCCATGTCACCGACATCAACGGGATCCCGTTCGACGAACCGTTCAAACGCACCCGGGACGTCCTGCGGTTCGTCACCCGGGCGCTGCGCGGCGAGCACGTCTCCGGAGACTTCGACACCTTCTCCATCACCGGCTTCCAGCTGCCGCACCCGCCGGCCGCACCGGTCAAGGTCATCCTGGGCGCGCTGCGTCCTGGCATGCTGCGGCTGGGCTTCACCGAGGGGGACGGGGCGATCACCAATCTGCTCTTCCCCGAGGACGTCCCCACCGTGCTGAACGCGGTCGGGCCGCAGCCGGCCGGCAAGGAGCTGGTGGTCAAGGTGTTCGTGTGCCCCACCGAGGACACCGACTACGCCCATCGCGCCACCCGCCCGTTCCTCGCGTGGATCCTCAACCGCGAGCCGTACCGCAAGTTCCACGAGTGGCTCGGGCACGGCGAGTTGCTGCGGGAGTCGCACGAGCGGTGGGAGGCCGGCGACCCCGAGGGCGCCCAGAAGGCGCTGCCGGACGAGGTCGTGGACGGTCTGTTCATCAGCGGATCGCCCGAGGAGTGCCGGGAGCGCATTCTGCGGTACCACATCCCGGGGGTGACCACGATCCAGCTGTACGTCTCGCTGCCGCCGGAGGTCTTCGTCAGCCGGGCCAAGGTGCTCGACACGCTGGCCCGGCTGGGACCCGCCGCCGGCTGAACCGCACTTGATCCGGGGGGTATGGAGGGGCTCCCCCTGATCTAGGAGCCGGCGGGGCTGCCCCAGTGGTTCAGCAGCTCCGCCACCTCGCGGGTCCTGGGATGTCCGGCGCCCTGGACCCGCGTCATGTCGCTCAGCAGCGTCGTCAGCCGAGTCGTCGCCCCGGCGCGGTCGCCCGCCCGGTCCTGGAGTTCGGCGCTCTGCTGCCGGGTTCGCAGCGCGCGGGGATGGTCGGCTCCCAGGATCCGGTCGATGAGCGGCTGGAGGCGGGCCAGTTCGGTCACGGCGTCGGCCGGGCGGCCGGTGCGGCCGCTCCAGAAGGCGAGGTTGACGCGGCAGGTGAGGGTCGTCGGATGGTCGGCCCCGAGCGCGCGTTCCGCGTCGATCGCGGCGGCGGCGAACTCCTCCACCGCCTGCTCGGGGCTGCCTGCCAGACCTCGCCAGTAGGCGAGGTTGTGCCGGGCGACGAGGGTGTCGTGGTGCAGTTGTCCCGCCGCCGTGCGCAGGGCGTCGACGGCCTTGAGGTGCATCGCGACCGCCGCGTCGGGGTCGCCCGCCTCCCCGATCCACCGTCCCAGGTCGGTGAGGGCACCGAGGGTGGCCGGGTCGCCGATGCCCCGTTCACGTTCCAGGTCCTCGGCGACGGCGGCGTAGGCGTCGCGCGCGGCGACGGCGTCACCCGCGAGCCCCCGGCACATGGCGGCGAAGCCGCGGGCGTCGAGGGTGGGCGCGGCACCGGGCCCGAGCGCGCGGGCCGCGTCGGCGGCGAGGGTGCTGAAGGCCTCCGATGCCTCGCCGACCCCGCCGGACTCCATCAGGAAGCGGGCTTCATGCAGCCGCACGGACAGGGTGTCGGGATCCGCGGCGCCGAGGTTCTGTTCCGCCGCGCGCCGGATCCCGGCCAGCTCGGCGTGAGCGGCGGTGGCGTTGCCGAGGTCGCCGACGGCCTGGGCGACCTGAGAGCGGAGGAACAGGACGTCCCGGTGGCCCTCCCCCAGCCGGGCCCGTGCCCGGACCAGCAGTTCGGAGCAGGTGTCCCGGGTGGCGGCGGCCCGGCCGAGACCGGTCAGATGGGGACCGGTACGGCGCAGCACGGGATGCATCCGGCCCTCCCAGAGCAGCTCGCCGGCCGTCAGCCGGAGTGCCTCCACGTTGCGGTAGAGGGCGGCCGCGAGGTCGGGACCGATCTCCCGCGACGCCCAGACCTCTTCCAGTGCGTCCGCCGCGGCGGCGGCCAGGGCCGGCCGGTCCGCCGCCGGTACGGTCTCCCGCGCGGCGCGCTGCACCAGGGCGTGCGCTTCGACCGTGGCGGGGCCGCGTTCGCTGTCGTGGGTGACCAGGCTCAGCCGGTGCAGGGCGCGCAGCGCGAGGAGGACGTCCCGCTCCCGGGGCCGGTCCTGCTCCCTGCCGATCCAGCGCCGGGCGGCTCCGGTGTGCAGCACCACCTCGGGTATGCCGCCGGGAGCCAGCATCGCCACCAGTGCCAGCGCCGCCCGGACCGTTCCGGGGTGGGCCAGCGTCTCGGCGCGTTCGAGGGCCGGCCGGAAGGTGCTGGAGACCGTCCCGCCGTGTTCGTCGGCCGGGGACGAGGAGGGGAACAGGTCCGCCAGCGTCTCCTGCCGGTCGTCGAGGAGCCGCCGGTACCGCGCGAGGCTCAGGCCGGTGTCGATGACGAACGCCGCCGCCTGGGACAGGGCCAGCGGGAAGTGGCCCAACGCCTCGGCGAGGGAGTCCACTTCGGCGTCGTGCCGCGATCCGCCGGTGCTGTCGGAGGCCGGGGACGACGAAGTTCCTGGGTCCGCGCCGAGGCGGGCGCGCAGATAGCCGGCGGCCTCCTCGGGGGTGAACATCCCGACCCGGATGATCCGGGATGACGGCCGGATCACCGACGCGTCGCGGCGGCGGGTGGTGACGACGCTCGTCCCGTGGTCGCCGACGGGCCAGATCCCCGCCAGTTCCGCCGGGTCGTCGACGTCGTCGAGCACCACGAGCCACGGTCGGGTGGTCGTGCGCAGCCAGCCGACGAACAGATCCGCCTCCGCCTCCTCGTCCCATCCGCGGTCCCCTCCGCCGCCGGCGTCCCGGGCGCCGGTCGCACCCTCGGCGGCCATCACCCGCCAGGCGCGGGCGCAGGCCGCCAGCGCCGACTGACGGGACGACGCGGGAACCCACACGGCCAGCAGTCCACGCCGGCGGGCGCGGTGGAAGGCGGCCGCGGCCAGCTGCGACTTGCCGACCCCGCCCGCCCCGGTGAGCACGACCTGACGGACCTGACGCTCCTCGATGGCGGAGTCCAGGGCGCCGGCCAGGTCCGGCCGCTCCCGCAAGGCCGCCGCGTCGCTCGGCGGACGGCCGACGGCAAGGCCGCGCACCGCTCCTGCCGGGCCGGGTTCCGCACCGGCGGCGGCTTCCGCGGCGCCGTGCCGGGCGGGCGAACGCTCCTCGCAGGCGGCGCGCCACAGCCGTTCCCACTGCGCGATGGACAGCCGGGGGGCCGGTCCCGGCCCGGTTCCGGCCACGGCGGTCTCGACGGCGCGGACCACGGCCACGACGACGTCGAAGTCCCGTGGCACCGAACGGCCCCCCAGCCACTCCCCCAGCCGCCGGGCGTTGACCTCGACCCTGCGCCCCGACGGCAGCGCCGTGCGGCCGGCGCGGCGCGCCAGGGTCTCGTCCGACACGTCGGGCAACTCCCGGCGCAACCGCGCCAGCGCGTCCGCGAACGCCCCCCGTGCCTCCCCGGCTCCGCGCCCGGTCGCCACCGCCACCCCTGCCCCCACTCCCAGCGCCGCACCGGCCCGCGCGGGTCCCCGCTGGGCCCGCTGCCGCGTTCGAAGTTCCCAGTCTGCCGTCCGGAAGGGCTGTTCGGCCGGTGTTCCCGGAGCGGGCCGCACCGGGGACCGTCTGTTTCCTCGGTGACCCCACTCCGACCTGGCACGACGGGAGTTGCGGCGCCGCCGGGCCCGCGACGGGGCCGCGCGGCCGTGGCTACGTTCGACCCATGCCGCAGGGACAGCGCGGCACTCTCAGTGAGGAGCGGAAATGACGCAGCAGCAGACGCGCGGCCCCCTTGGCCCGTGGAAGGCGTTGATCTTGTTCGGGGTGGTCTGCAACGCCATCGGTCTCTTCACCCACGTGCCGGTGTGGACGCTGCTGGGAGCGCCCGCCGCCCTGGTGGGCGTGATCGGTCTGTTCGCGGCGCGACGACCGCGGACCTGAGTGGATCCGACCAGGGGCTGGGGAGACACGGCCTAGGGGGCCGGTTCGGGGGCCGGTTCGGGGGCCGGCATGTGCTCCAGCAGGTCGAACTGCAGCCGGAGTTCGGGGAGCCGGAGGATCCGCAGCGTCGGCGGGTGGGTGCAGAGCAGTCGGAGCCGGCCGTCACGGGCGACCGCCCGGCCGCGTGCGCGCACCAGGGTCGTTATGCCACTGCCGTCGAGGAAGTCCACCTGCCGCAGATCGATGAGCAGGTCCGGGTGGACTCCCTCGGTCAGGGCGTCCAGGAAGCGGGTGAGGTCAGGGGCGGTCAGCAGGTCGATCTCGCCGCGGAGCGGCACCACGGTGCAGTCCCCGTGGGCACGGGTGTGATCCGGTGAGAACACGGGCATGGTGGACTCTTCCACGACGGCTCCCTCAGCTACGGGACGATCGTGCGGGGGTACCGACAGGGTCAGGGTCGACGCGAGTCACCGTACGGGCACCCGACGAGTTCCGGACGCGTTTCACGAAACGGCTGCACCATCGCCCCCAACAGTGCTAAAAGTCGGGTCGCTGCGCTCCGGCTGCAGCCGGCAAGGCACGGACCGGGGAATCTCCGGGGCCGGTGGTTCGTTGGCGGAGTAGGAACCAGGGGGTTCCGATCTGTGCCGAGCCGAGTCCGGGGTCGCCATGAACGCACGTCATGAACGAGCGGGTCATTCCAACGGGCAGGGCCTCGACGGGCAGCGTCCCGCCGAAGACCCGGCCGAGGGGCGGGCCGCCCGCTTCGGGCAGCTCCCCGAGCGCATAGCGCCGGAGCAGATGGTCGAGGAGAGCCCGTCGGATCCACCGAACGACCCCCAGTTCGGCCGCAACCCCGACAACGACTGGCTGATCCGCTACTGCGCCTGACGCACCCGGACCGGGACGAGGCCGGAACCGGACCGGAGGCGGGGCCGGATGCCGTTACGGCAGGGAGCCGGTCCCCGGGGGCAGTTCGATGGACCGGGTCTCCTCGACCACCGGGTAGCCCGCGCTGGTGTACAGGCTCATCGCCACCTCGTTGCCGCCGAACACGTTGAACATCAGGGCGGAGTCGCCGGCCTCGACGGTGGCGAGCTCCCCCACCGCCATCGCGGCCCTGCCGTACCCCTTGCCGCGGTGTTGCTCATCGATCTCCAGCGAGAAGCCGAAGGTCACCCCCGGGATGTGGCGGTGCTTCAGCCACCCGGTGCCGATCGGGGCTCCCGCGTGCTCCAGGACCAGGATGGAATGGTCCTCGGTGTCCAGGCCCTGAGGGATCAGTTCCGTGTAGGCGCGGTCGGCCCTCTTCCGGGCCTCGTCAGGGGTCATGGCCCCGGACCGGATGATATCGGCGGCAAAGGCGGCGTTCTCGGCCGCCAGCCACCCCGGGTACTCCGCCGGCGTCATCGGCCGGGCGGTGACCCCGTCCAGGGGCCTCGCGGCGTCGGTGATGACACGCATCCGGAGCTGGCCCCGCACCGGGTAGTCGGCGAAGAGCCCGTCGGGCTCGACGAGCCGTACGGCGACCCGCGTCGCGCCCTGCCGCGCGCACCATCCCTCGGCCCAGGACCTGGCGGCCCGCTCATGGCCCTGCCCGGCGTGGGTCGCGTCGACCCAGAGGTCGCCGATGCGGCCGGTGGGGGTGTCCGTTTCCATGGTCACCGCGACGAAACCCACCCGGGTGCCGGCCGATCGGATCTCGGCGACGGTCCACTCGGCGATGCCCTCGCAGGTCCGTCCGAGGCCGGCTTCCGCCGCCGCCTCGGGATACCCCACGGCGCCGTACGCGGCGCGGAGCCGTCGTTCGAAGCCCGGCTGCCAGCTGGACGTGTCGACAAGAACGCTGAATTCCGTCACTCCACCACTCTAGTGACCGGGACTGACCCGCCGTCGGGTCGGACGGAGGCCCTGCGGGTCAGGCCCTGCGGGTCAGCCCCTGCGTCAGCCGATGCGGGAGAGCTTGTCTGGATTGGTCACGAAGTAGATGCCCTGCACCTGAGCACTCTCCGGGACCAGCTCGACGACCAGCACCGCGAAGGGCGATCCGGCACGGAACAGGACTGCCGACGGGTCTCCGTTGATCCGCTCGTAGCGGATGTCCAGGCCGCGGCCGACGCGGCCGGCGCGGGTGGACAGCAGGTTGGCCACCTTGTCGCGACCGTGGACCGGCCGCAGTCCTGCGGCCGTGGCCTTGCCTCCGCCGTCGGCCCACAGCGTCACGTCGGGCGCCAGCAGTTCGAGCAGGGCCTGCAGGTCACCACCGGACACCGCCGCGGCGAACCGCTCGGTCACCTGCTGCCGCAGCCGCGGGTCGGCCCGGTAGCGGGGACGCCGGGCGTGCACGTGTTCGCGGGCCCGGTGCGCCAGCTGGCGGACCGCCGCGGGACTGCGGTCGAGGATGTCCGCGGTCTCGGTGTGGGCGTAGCCGAACAGCTCGTGCAGGACGAACACCGCGCGTTCCAGCGGGGTCAGGGTCTCCAGGACGACCAGCAGTGCCATCGACACCGACTCGGTGCGCTCGGCCACATCGGCGCCGTCACCGGTGGCCGTCGCGTCGGTGAGCGGTGTGATCAGCGGCTCGGGGAGCCACGGGCCGATGTACGTCTCACGCCGCCGGCTGATCACGGCCTGGCGGGCCAGCGCCTTGTTGACCGCGATCCGCACCAGGTACGGGCGCGGGACGAGGACCGGCTCCGCACCGGGCGCTCCGACCCTGGACGTCCACGCCAGCCAGGTCTCCTGGAGGACGTCCTCGGTGTCGGCGACGCTGCCGAGCATGTCGTAGACGATGGAGAACAGCAGCTCACGATGGCCGACGAACACCCCCGTGGCGTCGTCCGCCGCCGTTTCGCGGGCCCTGTCAGCGGGCGGGGTGTCGGACATCGTGGGCCTCCTGTCGCTGGTGCGACCTGAGAGCGGTGCGGACGGCCGGAGTGTGACATCCGCACCGGGATGGTGGTCCACGTCTCATCGCGGCGCCGACGGGATCCCGCTCACGGGGAGACCGTGCATCAGCTCCACTGCCCGGGATCACGGCCGAAGAACGCCGCGAGGCGGTCGTACACCGGAGCGTCCGGGCGGGCGGTCACCTCAGGGCCGATCGCCGCGGAGCCGTCTCCCTCGCCCCGGAACTCCGGGCGCAGCGCGCCCCGGGCCCAGGTGAGTGCGGCCTCGCCCACCTCGGGGTCGAGCGTGACAGGCCGGCCCAGCGCCTTCGCCAGGTCCCATGCGTGAACGGCGAACTCGGTCATCTGCTGGTCGACGGGAAACCTGGCGGGTACCTCCCCCATGCCGGGGAGCTCGATCGTGCCGGTCAGGTCGCCGGCCCGCCCCCAGACCCCGAGGAGCGCCGCGGAGCCGTCGGAGAACGCCTCGGCCCGCCCACGGCCCGCGCCCGGCCCGGACCCGCCCGCCGTGGGAGTGCCGCCGCCGGCCCGCTGCGTGGACCGCCCCAGGCCGTCGACGAGGTGATCGACGAGCTCGGCGACGGTCCAGGCGGGGCAGGGGGTCGGCCGCGTCAGCTGGTCGTCGGTGACCGAGGCGACGAGCGCACCTGTCTGGTCGAGGGAGCGGGAGAGCAGCGTGAGGGGTTCGGCGGACGGCGTCATCGGCATTCCTCGGGTTCTGGAGCGCCGGACGGGGGCCGCCGCGCTCCGAGCCGGTGTGAAGGACCGGCTCAATATCGCATCCGGATCACGGACCTGGGGCGGACGACACGTTCCGCGGACCGGCCACGGCGGGCCACCGCGCGCGGACCCGGGTACCGCATCGGCTGCGCTCCGCGCCAACTCTGGTGTCCTTCAACGGTGTTCACCCGATCGGGCAGCGAGCGGGGCGCCGGGGAAGCGGGGCGTGATCTCCCCAGGAGGGGGGTACGCGACGAGCGACCAGTGTCACCCACGAGACCCGGGAGTGTGCCGTGGATTCTTCCCGCCTGTCGATGAGCGCCATCGTGCGCGTGGTCTGCCCGCGGTGTCACCGCACCAAGTGCATCTGCGCGAAGCGGAGGCAGTGGTCCCACTGACCGGCCTTCCCCGGCGGGCCGCCGGCGGCGTCAGTCCCTGATGCCGATGGCTCCCGCCGGGCAGCACGCGACCGCCTCCTCGACAGCGGATTCCTCGCTCTCCGGCGGGTCGGCGAGCAGCAGGACCACCCGGCCGTCGTCGTCCGCCTGGTCGAAGACGTCGGGGGCGGTCAGGACGCAGAGGCCCGAGCTGCAGCACAGGGCGCGGTCGACGGTGACACGCACGGGGTACTCCTTCACGATTGCACGATTGCACGATGGGGAGGGACGGCGGGTTCGCGGCGGCGGCCGGGGTCACCAGACGACGGGCAGGTGGAAGAGGCCGAACACCGCCATGGTGTGACGGAACGACAGCTCCCCGGCGGGAACGCCGATCCGCAGTCCCGGAAGTCTCCGTACGATGCCGGTGAGGGCGATCTGGAGTTCCAGTCGGGCCAGCGGCTGTCCCAGGCACTGGTGGACGCCGAAGCCGAAGGCCAGGTGCCGGCGGCCGGGACGTTCCACATCGAGCCGGTCCGGCTCGGGGAAGGCCCGTTCGTCGCGGTTGGCCGCGGCCAGCGAGACGAGCACGCCCTCGCCCGCCCGGACGGTGACGTCACCGATCTCCGTGTCGGCCAGGGCCACCCGAGGCAGTCCGGTGTGCACGATGGTCTGGTGGCGCAGCAGTTCCTCCACCGCTCCCGGCACCCGGCCCGGGTCCGCGCACAGCAGCTCCCACTGGCGCGGATGCCGCAGCAGGTCCAGGACGGACAGCGCCGTCATGTTGGCGGTGGTCTCATGGCCGGCGATGAGCAGCAGCAGAGCCATCCGGACGGTGTCGTCCATGGTGAGGTCGTCATGGTCCGTGTGATCGGCGAGGAGCCGGCTGAGCAGGTCGTCCTGCGGACGGACGGCCTTCTCCCCGACCAGCTCCCGCAGGTAGCCGCTCAGCTCGTCGCGTGCGGCACGGACCTCCGCCACGGAGGTGTTCTGGTTCAGCAGCACCCGGCTGTGGTCCTGGAAGAAGCCGTGGTCGGCGTAGGGCACGCCCAGCAGTTCGCAGATCACGAGGGACGGCAGCGGCAGTGCGAACGCCTCGACCAGGTCCGCCGGCGGACCGGCCGCGATCATGTCGTCGAGCAGGTCGTCCACGATCCGCTCGATGCGGGGCCCGAGCCGTGACACCCGCTTGATCATGAATTCCTGCGTCACCATGCGGCGTTGGCGGTCGTGCTCCGGCGGGTCCATCCGGATGAACGAGGGCGGCGAGTCGCGGAGGGCGGTCGCGGACGGCGAGACGAACGGGAAGCCGTCACGGGTGGAGTCGGCGCTGAACCGTTCGTCCCGCAGCACCTGGCGGGCCTCCGCATGCCGGGTGACGAGCCAGGGCCTGCTGCCGTCCCAGAGCGTGACGCGGGACGCGGGAGCCTGCTGCCGGAGCTCGCCGAGGAGCGCCGGCGGATCCATCGGGCAGCCGCGGTGCGCGGGGTAGGCGGGGTCCGCGGCGCGGGCGGCGGACGGTCCGCCGTGGGACGGTGTGGCATCGGTGTGGGTCATGGAGAACGTGCACCTCCGGTGGGAGCCCCCGTAAACTGGTAGCCTGAGGAAACTAATTCGACGGTAGATCGTCGGATCCCGAAGCGGTAGGGCGCGTTCCGGACACCCGCCGGCCGCCGCCGGGGAGCGGGTGGATTCCCCGTCGCGCCTGACCTCGCTGCCACCTGGTGCCAGACTGGGCCCGTGATGGGGCATATTCCCGAGGAATCCACCAGTTTCGTGGGACGCGTCAGCGAACTGGCCTGCCTGGACGGAGCATTGGCCGGTCACCGGCTGGTCACGCTGACCGGTACCGGCGGCGTGGGCAAGACCCGGCTGGCGTTACAGGCCGCGGCCCGCGCCGCCGAGCGGTTCCGCGACGGTGTGTGGTGGACCGACCTGTCGTCCCTGGACGGGGAACGGCTCTTGCTGGCGACCGTCTCGGACGCTGTCGATCTCTCCGACCACACGTCCCGGCTGCCGGTCGAGGCGCTGTGCGCATGGCTCGCCGGCAAGGAACTGCTGCTGGTACTGGACTCCTGCGAGCATCTGGTCGACGGCTGCCGGCATCTGGTGGCGGACCTGCTGACCACCGTTCCCGGCCTGACCGTCCTGGCCACCAGCAGACAGCCGCTGGACCTGGACGCCGAACACCTGATGGGCGTCCTCCCGATGCGGGCCGACGGCCAGGACGCGCTGTCCCTGTTCACCGAGCGCGCCGCCGCGGGATCCGGCGGCCGGCTGACGGAGACCGGCGCCGGCTCGGCCGCCGGCGCGATCTGCCGGCGGCTGGAAGGCATCCCCCTGGCGCTGGAACTCGCCGCCGCCCAGGTCGGGCAGGCCACCGTCGAGGAGGTCGCCGAACGGCTCGGCTCCCGCTTCGACCTGGTGAGCCGGTCCGTCGCCGTGTGGCCGCAGCGGCACCGGACCCTGCGGACCACCATCGGCTGGAGTCATGAGCTCTGCCGGCCGCTGGAGCGACTGCTCTGGGCACGGCTGACGGTCTTCCGGGGCGGCTTCGACCTCGAGTCGGCCCGGTCGGTGTGCTCGGGCGGTCCGCTGAGCGCCGAGGCCGTCGGCCCCGTGCTGGAACGGCTGGTGGCCCAGTCGGTGGTCCGGCGGGACGGCCTGCGCTACCGCATGCTGGACACCATCAGGGAGTACGGCCAGTGGTGGCTCCGGGCGCTGTCGGAAGATGCCGCCCTGGCCGACCGCCACGCGTACCACTACCTGCGGCTGGCCCGTCAGGCCGACGCGGGATGGCTCAGCGCCGACCAGGCCGGCTGGTACCGCTGGGTCAACGACGCGCGCACCGACCTGTGCACCGCCCTGGACCACCTCCTCGCCAGGGCCCCCCGGCACGCGCTGGACCTCGCCGGACTGATCGGCTTCTTCTGGAGCGGCTGCGGCCATCTCCACGAGACCCGCGGCTACCTCGAACAGGGACTCTCCGGGTACCCGGTGCGCGGCCGCGAACGGACCCGGGCGCTGTGGGCGTTGGGCCTGACCGTGACGCTCCAGGGCCAGTACGAGACCGCGCGCCGGCTGAGCGAGAAGTCCGCCCGCGCGGCGCGGGAGGACGGCGACAACGAGGCGATCGTCGCGGCCGCCTATCTCAGCGGGCTGATCTCCCTGCTGACCGGGGACCCGCTCGCCGCGCAGGTGACGGCCGATCACGCCCTGGAGGCGGAACCCGGCCGGCCCTACGCCTCGGCCGCCCGGTTCCGCTGCCACCTGGTCAGGGTGTTCGCCCTCATCGGACTCGGGAAGCTGCCCGAGGCCCGATCCGAGGCGGAAGCACTGCGCGACCGGTGCGTGGAGCTCGACGAGTGCTGGACCCGCTCCTACCTCGACTACCAGCTCTCCATCGTCGCCCTCCTCGCCGGCAACCCCACCGCCGCGGCCCGGCACGCCCGGACGATGCTCGACGGCAAGCGGCTCCTGCGCGACAACTTCGGCATCGCCCTGGGCCTCGACCTGCTGGCCGCCGCCATCGCGGCGCAGGGCGAAGCCGAACGCGCGGCCGGGGTCTTCGGCGTCGGGCAGGCCTTCTGGCGCACCGTCGGCCATCCCCAGCGCGGGACGCCGGAGTTGGGACCGATCCGGGAGGAGTGCGAACGGACGGCGCGCGCCGGCATCGGCGACGAGGCCTACGAGCGCGCCTTCCGGCGCGGCGCCTCGGCGAACCTCCAGGCCGCGCTGGCCTCCGTACTGGACGCCGCCTCCCCGATCGAGGCCTGATCCGCGCCACCGGCGGACGAATCGTGATGGATCAGGCAGCGGTGAGTGCCGCCCCGGCTCGTTCGGCCTCCCCACCCACCCCCTGCGCCACACCCGTCCGGCCCCCCTGACCGTCCGCGGCACCCACCCGCCGGAGGCTCAAAAGCCCCAGTTCAGGACGGTGGGGGCGGACAAGGAGGGCAAGGTCACAGTCGTGGGCCTGCCCTGCCTTTAGCGGCTGCCCTAGCCTTTCCTCATGACGGTCCTGCCTGATCCCGGACTCCCCTTGGCCGACGAGTTCCCCGACGCTTCCCGCGAGCAGTGGCAACGCCTTGTCGAAGGCGTTCTCACCAAAGCGGGTACAGCGGTCCCGGGTACCCCGGCCGAGGAAACGCTGTCCACCATGCTCCAGGACGGGATCGCCACCCGTCCGCTGTACACCGCGCAGGACAGCGCCGCGGATCCCGGCTATCCCGGCTTCCCGCCGTTCACCCGCGCCGGACGGCCGGAGGGCACCGCGGGCACCGGGTGGGACGTGCGCCAGCGGCATGCCCGGCCCCATCCGCAGCGCACCAACGCGGCCGTGCTCGCGGACCTGGAGAACGGCGTCACCTCGCTGTGGCTGCTGGTCGGCGGCACCGGCATGCCCGTGTCGGGGATCCCGGCGGCCCTCGAGGGTGTCTATCTCGACCTGGCGCCGGTCGTCCTGGACGCCGGCCCCGAGTTCGAGGCCGCCGCAGCGGAGTTGCTGCGCCTGTACGGGACCCGCGGGGTGCCGGCGCACTCGGCGCTCGGCAACCTCGGCGCGGACCCGCTGGGCCTGGCGGCCCGGACCGGACGGCACTCCGCTCTCGACGCGCAGTCGGCTGCCGCCGCCGCGCTCGCTGCGCGGTGCGACCGTGAGTACCCCGGGCTGCGGGCACTGACGGTGGACGCGCTGCCCTATCACGGGGCCGGTGCCTCGGCCGCGCAGGAACTGGGCTGTTCCCTCGCCACCGGCGTCGCCTACCTGCGGGCGCTGACCGCCGCGGGACTGAGCGTCGACGCGGCCTGCGCCCAGCTGGAATTCCGTTACGCGGCCACCGCCGACCAGTTCCTGACCATCGCCAAGCTGCGCGCCGCACGGCGGCTCTGGGCCCGGGTGGCGCAGGCGAGCGGGGCGGCCTCCACCGCGGGGGCGCAGCGCCAGCACGCGGTGACCTCGCCGGTGATGATGACCCGGCGCGACCCGTGGGTGAACATGCTGCGCACCACCGTCGCCTGTGTGGCGGCCGGGGTGGGCGGCGCCGACACCGTCACCGTGCTGCCCTTCGACGACGCGCTCGGCCTGCCGGACGACTTCGCCCGGCGGATCGCCCGCAACACCTCGTCGATCCTGATGGAGGAGTCGCACCTGGCCCGGGTCATCGACCCGGCCGGCGGCTCCTGGTACGTGGAGCAGCTGACGGACGAGCTGGCCCATGCCGCGTGGTCCTGGTTCCAGGAGATCGAACGCGCCGGGGGCCAGGCGGCGGCGCTGCGGTCCGGCCTGGTCGCCGAACGACTGTCGGGCACCTGGGAGCAGCGGTCCGCGGACCTCGCGCACCGCCGTGAGCCGATCACGGGGGTCAGCGAGTTCCCGAACCTCGCCGAGCAGTCGGTGGAGCGCGAGGCCGCGCCCGATCCGGCCGGGGTCGCCGAAGGGGACGGCGGCGGACTGCCGACGGTCCGGCGCGACGACGCCTTCGAGGCGCTGCGGGCCCGCTCCGACGCCCATCTGGCCGCCACGGGTTCCCGGCCGCGGGCCTTCCTGGCCGCACTGGGCCCGGCCGCGGCGCACACCGCCCGCGCGAGCTTCGCCGCCAACCTCTTCCAGGCGGGCGGCATCGAGACCGTCCAGGACCCGGTGACGGTCGACGCGGCCTCGGCCGCCGAGGCGTTCGCACGCAGCGGTGCCACCGTGGCCTGTCTGTGCTCCAGCGACAAGCTCTACGCCGAGCAGGCCGTGGACACGGCGGCCGCCCTGGTCTCGGCCGGGGCGCTGCGGGTGTTCCTCGCGGGCCGTCCGGGCGAGCAGCGTGAAACGTATCTTCGGGCCGGAGTCGACGAGTTCGTCTTCGCGGGCGGCGACGCGGTCGCCGTCCTCGCCTCCGTCCTCGACCGCATGGGAGTGGCGTGATGCAGGGCAGCACGGGGCAGCCGGGACCGATCCCGGACTTCGCGGACATCAGCCTGGAGCCGGACGGCCCGGCGGATGCCGCCCCCGGTGGCGGCATCACCGGTGACCAGTGGCGGGCGGCCGTGCGGGAGAGCACGGGCAAGGACGACGAGGACCTGCTCTGGCAGACCCCGGAGGGCATCGCCGTCAAACCGCTCTACACCTCCGACGACCTGGCCGGGCTCGACTTCCTGGAGACCTATCCGGGGATCGCGCCGTATCTGCGCGGGCCGTACCCGACCATGTACGTCAACCAGCCGTGGACGATCCGGCAGTACGCCGGCTTCTCCACCGCCGAGGAGTCCAACGCCTTCTACCGGCGCAACCTCGCGGCCGGCCAGAAGGGGCTGTCGATCGCCTTCGACCTGCCCACCCACCGCGGTTACGACAGCGACCATCCGCGGGTCACGGGCGATGTCGGCATGGCGGGCGTGGCCATCGACTCGATCTACGACATGCGGCAGTTGTTCGACGGGATCCCGCTGGACCGGATGAGCGTGTCGATGACGATGAACGGCGCGGTGCTGCCGGTCCTCGCCCTCTACATCGTCGCGGCCGAGGAACAGGGTGTGCCCCCGGAGAAGCTCGCCGGGACCATCCAGAACGACATCCTCAAGGAGTTCATGGTCCGCAACACCTACATCTACCCGCCGCAGCCGTCGATGCGGGTGATCTCCGACATCTTCGCGTACACCTCGCAGAAGATGCCGCGCTACAACTCCATCTCCATCTCCGGCTACCACATCCAGGAGGCCGGGGCCACGGCCGACCTGGAGCTGGCCTACACGCTGGCCGACGGCGTCGAGTACCTGCGCGCGGGTCTGGAAGTCGGTCTGGACGTGGACGCCTTCGCGCCCCGGCTGTCGTTCTTCTGGGCCATCGGCATGAACTACTTCATGGAGATCGCGAAGTTGCGGGCGGCCCGGCTGCTGTGGGCCAAACTCGTCAAGCAGTTCGACCCCAAGAACCCCAAGTCGCTGTCGCTGCGCACCCATTCGCAGACGTCCGGCTGGTCGCTGACCGCGCAGGACGTGTTCAACAACGTGCCGCGCACCTGCGTCGAGGCGATGGCCGCCACCCAGGGCCACACCCAGTCGCTGCACACGAACGCGCTGGACGAGGCGCTGGCGCTGCCCACCGACTTCTCCGCGCGCATCGCCCGCAACACCCAGCTGTTCCTGCAGCAGGAGTCGGGCACCTGCCGGGTCATCGACCCGTGGGGCGGCAGCGCGTACGTCGAGAAGCTCACGCACGATCTCGCCCGGCGCGCCTGGCAGCACATCGAGGAGGTCGAGGCCGCGGGCGGCATGGCGAAGGCCATCGACGCGGGCATCCCGAAGCTGCGCGTCGAGGAGGCCGCGGCCCGCACCCAGGCCCGTATCGACTCCGGGCGGCAGGCGCTGATCGGCGTCAACAAGTACCGCGTCGGCACGGACGAGAAGATCGACGTCCTCAAGGTCGACAACTCCTCGGTCCGCACCCAGCAGATCGAGAAGCTGCGGCGGCTGCGCGAGGAGCGCGACGAGGGCGCCTGCCAGGACGCGCTGCGCGCGCTGACCGCGGCCGCCCGGGACGGGAACCGGCCCGGCGGCGGCCTGGAGGGCAACCTGCTCGCACTCGCGGTGAACGCGGCACGTGCCAAGGCGACCGTCGGCGAGATCTCGAACGCCCTGGAGGAGGTGTACGGGCGGCACGTCGGCCAGATCCGTACCATCACCGGTGTGTACCGAGACGAGGCGGGAACGTCACCCGGCGTGGAGCGCACCCGCAAGCTGGCGGACGCGTTCGCCGAGGCCGAGGGCCGCCGCCCGCGCATCCTGGTCGCCAAGATGGGCCAGGACGGCCATGACCGCGGCCAGAAGGTGATCGCCACCGCCTTCGCCGACCTCGGATTCGACGTCGACGTCGGCGCGCTGTTCCAGACGCCGGCCGAAGTGGCGCGGCAGGCGGTCGAGGCCGATGTGCACATCGTCGGTGTCTCCTCGCTCGCGGCCGGCCATCTGACGCTGGTGCCGGCGCTGCGCGAGCAGCTCGCCGAGGCGGGCCGGGAGGACATCACGATCGTCGTCGGCGGCGTCATCCCGCCGCAGGACATCGAGACCCTCCACAAGGCGGGCGCGGCGGCGGTGTTCCCGCCCGGCACCGTCATTCCGGACGCGGCGTACGACCTGCTGAACACCCTCGCCGCCGCTCTCGGCCACGAGTTGTGAGCCGATGGCACCCACGATCGACATCGACGGCTACATCAAGGGCGTCCTCGACGGGTCGCGGCCGCACATCGCCCGTGCGATCACCCTCGTCGAGTCCACCCGCCCGGCCCACCGCGAGCTGGCCCAGCGGCTGCTGACCGAGCTGCTCCCGCACTCGGGAACGGCCCGCCGGGTCGGCATCAGCGGGGTGCCCGGCGTGGGCAAGTCCACGTTCATCGACGCACTCGGCACCCTGCTCACCGGTCTCGGCCACCGGGTCGCGGTCCTCGCCGTCGACCCGTCCTCGACCAGGACCGGCGGCTCCATCCTCGGCGACAAGACCCGGATGGAGCGGCTCGCGGTGGACCCGGCGGCCTTCGTGCGGCCCTCCCCCACCTCCGGCACGCTGGGCGGCGTGACCAGGGCCACCCGTGAGTCGATCATCGTCATGGAGGCGGCTGGCTACGACGTGGTGCTCGTCGAGACCGTCGGTGTCGGCCAGTCCGAGACCGCCGTGGCCAACATGGTCGACTCCTTCCTGCTGCTCACCCTGGCCCGCACCGGCGACCAGTTGCAGGGCATCAAGAAGGGTGTCCTGGAACTCGCCGACATCGTCGCCGTCAACAAGGCCGACGGTCCGCACGAGCGCGAGGCCGCCTCCGCCGCCCGCGAGCTGGCCGGCGCGCTGCGGCTGCTGCAGCCGCTGGACGCGGGGTGGACGCCGCCGGTGCTCACCTGCAGTGCACGCGAGAACAGCGGACTCGACACGGTCTGGGAGCGCCTCGAACAGCACCGGCGCGTCCTGCTGACCGACGGCCGGCTGGAGGCGAAGCGGCGCGATCAGCAGATCGAATGGACCTGGTCCATGGTCCGCGACCAGCTCCTCGCCCGGGTGCGCGAGCACCCCGACGTCCGTGGTCTCGCGCCCGTCGTGGAGCGGCAGGTCCGCGAAGGCACCCTCACCGCGACGCTCGCCGCCGAACGCCTGCTCGCCGCCTTCCAGCCGCCGGACGCGGGCTGACCCGTTCCGGCGGCGTCAGGCGTCCGGGCATCGGGCGGTCGGGGGTCAGGCGCAGCCGGCGGACCGGGACAGCTCGTCCTCGTCCACGTACAGCAGCGGCCGGTTGTTCCTGGCCAGCCACTGCCGGTACGTGGTCGCCGCGGCGGCCGCCTCCCGGTAGGCCGCCACCAGGTCGGCGTAGAGCGCGTCGACCTTGGCGGTTCCCACCTCACCGGCCGTGCCCTCGGGAAACGCCCGTGAGGCCATGAAGAGTTCGACCGCTATCGGGTCGCCGCGCAGCGGCCGGATGGCCATGCCGTGCCGCGGCTGCGAGGTCGGCTGACAGGGGGCGACCGCCTCACCCGCGGCCACCATGTCGGCGGCGGTCAGATAGTCCCCGTACGCCACTCGCGGCGTGAACCCCGATGCGCGCAGGGCCCGTTGCACACCGTCCCACTCGCCGTCGACACTCGGGTCGACCATCCAGCGGTCGCCGGCGACGTCGGACAGCGGGACCACGCTCTGGCGCGCCGCCGGATGGTGCGCGTGCAGGGCGATGAACTGCGGTTCCCGCGCGACGAGGATCCGCCGTTCGAGACCGTCCGGGATCCGTAACGGCGCGCCCTCGACCTCGTGGACGAAGGCGACGTCGAGCTGGTTCAGCGCGACCATCTGCAGCAGGGCGTTGGCCGACACGTCCACCCGGATCGTGGTGTCCGCGTCCGGCAGCCGTGCGTGCACCCTGCTGACCCACCCGGCCATGGCGCGGCTCGCCGTGCCGCCGATCCGCAGATGCGGTCCGGCGGCCCTGACGACCGCCGCCTGAGTCTCGGCCACCAGCGTGTTCATCTCGGCGACGAGTGGCCGCGCCCGGCACAGGACCGTCCGCCCCAGCGGCGTCGGGCGGCTGCCCGTGCGCTCCCGGGAGAACAGCTGGCCCCGAGGGCGCTCTCGATCCTTCGGAGCTGCGTCGTCAAGGACGGCTGGGTCATCCCCAGCTGCCGCGCCGCTTTGCGCACACTGCCGGTATCGGCGATGGCGCACAGCACGCGAAGGTGCCTCACCTCGAGCTCCATGAGCGGAGGATATGGCGGGATCCGCACGTCGCACCAGGGTCCCGAACCGCAGCAATACCCGTCTTTCGCGTACGAGTTGGCCACCCGTTATCGGGGATGTCCCCGGCCTATCGGCCCCTGGCATCATCCCCGGCGGCGCGCTTCTCCCGCACACTCACCGGCAACAGCAGTTCATCCCCCAGCCCCGGTCGCCGTTCCCCCCGATTCAGCTGTACCCGACAGCGACCGACGGCTTCTCGGAGGAGAAGGAGACCCCCCATGCGATACCCCAAGGTGCTGCTCACGGCAGCGCTGGGCATCGGCCTCGCTGCGAGTCTGGGCACCGTGCCCGCCATCGCCGCCGCCCCCCAGGCGGACCGGTCCGCGGCCCAGGCCTCGGCGTCCTACGCCGGGTCCAACGAGAACGCGGCCGCCAACAAGGCGTTCTTCGACGCCGTCCAGCGGTCGGTCGCGGCCAAGCGCGCGGCCAACCCCGGCCTGCAGACCGTCACTCTCATCTACAGCACCGGAAACGCGCCGTCGTTCAGGTCCCAGATATCGCGCAGCGCGCAGATCTGGAACTCCGCGGAGAAGAACGTGAAGCTCCAGGAAGGCAGCAACGCGGACTTCGCGTACTACGAGGGCAACTCCAGCCAGGGCTCGTACGCCAGCACCGACGGTCACGGGAACGGCTACATCTTCCTGGACTACCGGCAGAACCAGCAGTACGACTCGATCCGTGTCGTCGCCCATGAGACCGGGCACGTGCTCGGTCTCCCGGACCACTACTCGGGTCCGTGCAGCGAGCTGATGTCGGGCGGCGGCCCCGGCACCTCCTGCCGCAACGAGGTTCCGAACGCAACGGAACGCGCTCGGGTGGACCGGCTCTGGGTGAACGGCCTGGCGGCCGGGATCGTGGCGCGCGGCTAGACCGCGTCCCTGATCCGTTCCGTCTGATGGCCCGAGGTCCCCGCACCGCACGGTGCGGGGACCTTCCGGCGCCCGGCGCCCCGGGTCACGGCCCGGCGGGGCGGCGGTGCACCCAGGCGAGGACGAGGAGGGAGGCGACAGCGGCGAAGGCGCACCAGGTGGAGATGAACTCCAGCCGCCACACCACCGCGCAGACCAGCGCGCCGGCCGCGACGAGTCCGCCGAGCAGCCGCAGCAACCGGTCGCCGCTGAGCAGCAGCGAACCGATGGTCGCGACGAGATAGCCCGCGATGATCAGCGACGACTGCGGCAGGTCGAGACCGTAGCCGACGGTGTGGCCGCGGACGTCGGCGGTCACGGTCCGGGTGGTGAGGAAGTAGGCGAGCGTCACGGCGGTGACGAGCCCCACGAGGGCCGGGATCATCAGCAGCCGCCGCGCGCTCCTGGGCGCGGCGAGCAGCACCCCGAACGGCACCCAGACCGGCAGCAGCGGCAGGGCGATGACGGCCCAGGCCGTGGTGGCCGGTCCCGCGCCGCCGTCGGAGCGCCAGACGACGGACTCGACGATCTGGTGGGCGCCGAGGATCAGCGGCAGCGCCGCGATCGGCAGATCGCGGGCCCGCCGCACCCGCGCCACGCAGACCACCCCGACCGCGGCGATGCCGGTACCCGCCACGAGGTCGGCTGTCGCGGTCCAGCACATGAGGTCACCCGGGGATCGGAGCGGACGGTGGATCGAGGTACAACGATCTCCACCGTACGACCCCCGCGGCCGCGCAGTGGTCAGGCGCCGCCCAGCCGGTTGATGTCCTTGCTGTACAGAACGTGTTCGCCGGCGCCCTGGAGGGCGACCACGGCGAGCATGGCCCGTCCCAGGTGCTCGGTCGTCGTGGTGTGTCCCGGTGCCAGCCTGCGCAGGACCGGGTAGAGCCAGGACGTCAGGCTGTACGCCAGCCGGTACCAGCGGGTCCTGGACTTCTCCCCGTTCCGGGGCTGGATCCAGGCGGGGCGGAACATGTACGCGTGGAAGTCCAGGGCGAGCAGTTCGTTCTCGGTCCTGCCCTTCACCCGGGCCCACGCCGAACGGCCCCGCTCGGTGCTGTCGGTGCCCTCTCCCGAAACGTAGGTGAAGGTCAGGGACGGGTTGTGCGCGGCGAGCGGGGTCGCGGCGGCGAGGGTGTAGTCGTGCGTGATCCGCAGGTACTCCTCCTGGCTGCGGCCGCCCGAGGAGACGCCCAGGCAGAAGAAGCACGCGTCGAGGCCGGTGAACTCGTCCTCGATCGCGGAGAAGTCGGTGAAGTCCTGGTGGATCACCTCGCGGACCTTCGGGTGGCTCCGGCCGAGCGGCGCGCGGCCCACCACCAGGACGCTCTCGACCCGGTCGTCGAGCACGCACTCGCGCAGGACCCCCTGGCCGACCATGCCGGATGCGCCGAAGATGACTACGTTCACGTGCATGTCCCCAGACCGTCGGTGTCCGCGCAGATTACCCCGGGCCCGGTCTCCCGTTGAGGAGGCGCCTTCACGGGCCCACGTGCACATGGGCCGCCCAGAGCGACGGGATGTGCGGATAGCGGCTCCGCATCACCACCAGCGCGTGGTGCAGGGCGCGGGCGGAACGGTCCGGGTCGAAGCCTTCGGCGCCGGAGAGCAGCCCTTGGTAGAACGGCTCCGTGACGTCGGCGTAGACGCGGTCCCACACCTCCCAGAGGGTGCCGATGACATGGCGGTACCCGGCCAGATGCAGGGTCGAGGCCAGGCTGACGGCCTCCCATCTCCGTTCCCTGCCGCGGTCGGCGTCACCCAGCAGGTCCTGGGCCGGAGACGCGGTGCGGCAGCCGGACAGCACGACGAGTTGCGGGTCGTCCGGCCGGGACCGCCAGAGCGTCTCGGTGGTGAGCCGGCCGTCGGCGAGTTCCGGTCCGCCGTCCAGGGGAGCTCCCGGAGTCATGACACGGTGGGCAGCCACCACAGCCCGCTCACGGATGGCGGCCAATGTCTCGCCGGGGCCGGACGAATGGGCCAGCAGCGCCACCCGGCCGTGTTCCATGAGCACCGCGGCCTGCTCCGGTTCGCCCGCGGCCAGGGCGCAGGCCACCGCGTCGCCGACCAGTTGCTCGAGGCTGCCCGACTCCACGCCCTCCGACCAGACCGCGGGCGCGCGTCCGCCATACCGGGTGATTCCCGCACCGGTCGGAGCGCGCGCCCCCTCAGCCCGCGACCGCGACCGCCAGGGCGGCCTGGCATTCGGCGAGTTGGCACTCGACGGCGTCGCGGTCGGCGCCCGGCAGGTCGAGTGCGTGCCGGTAGTCCGCGATGGCGGCCCGCCAGCTGCCGGCCGCCTGGTGGGCGAAGCCGCGGTTGTAGAGGAGGTCGGCGTCGTCGCCGGTCACCTCCAGGGCGCGGGTCAGGTCCGCGACGGCGGCGGCGTGGTCGCCGGCCTCGTAGTGCAGGACGGCACGGTTGGCGAGCGCCGCCGAGCGCAGCGGGTCGGCGGCGAGTGCCTCGTCGAAGGCGCGCAGGGCTTCGTCGGCGTCGTCCTGTTCCATGGCGATCAGGCCCCGCGTGCACAGCAGGTCCGGTTCGCCCGGGTGCAGTTCGAGGCCCTGCGCGAGCTGGGCGGAGGCGAGTTCGGTGTCGCCCTCGTCGATGAGCAGGGAGACGAGGTTGACCCGGGCGGCGAGGTAGTCGGGTTCGAGCTCCAGCACGTACCGCAGATCGCCGATCGCGCCGTCGGTGTCCCCGGCGGCCGCGCGGGCGTCGGCCCGGTTGTAGTACAGCTCGTGGATGGGCGGGGTGAGGGTGGCCGCCTTGTCGTAGTCGGCGAGCGCGGCTGCCAGGTCGCCCCGCTTGTACTGCAGTGCGGCACGGTCGCAGTAGTACTCGGGGTAGTACGGGTCGAGCGCGAGGACGCCGTTGAAGTCCTCCAGCGCCTCGTCCAGCCGGCCGAGGGCCACGTTCACCTGGGCCCGGTTGTGCAGCAGCACGGAGCGGTGCAGCGACTGCTTGCCCGGCTCCAGCTCGCGGTCCAGCCGGGCCAGTCCCTCGGTGACCAGCCGCAGGGCGGTCTCGGGGTGGCCGCGGCGCAGTTCGACCAGGGCCAGTCCGTTCTCGTGGAAGACGGTGTGGAAGGCGCGGTCGGCCGGGTCGGGCAGCTGCTTGGCGATGGCGATGGAGTTGTTGACGTACTGCTTCGCCAGCTCCGAGTCCTGGCGCTCCGCGGGGTGGATCCGGGTGTACAGCATGGACAGGGCGTAGCTGGAGACCATGTGCACCACCGGGTCGGTGTACCGGCCGCGCAGCTCGCGGTAGATCACCTCCGCCTCCTCGGTACGTCCCAGCGCGCCCAGCGCCTGGGCCGTCTTGCCGCCGGCCACGCAGTACAGCCGCTCCTGTGCCACCGGATCGAAGCTGTCGCGTCCTTGGCCGCCGAGCTCGATGGCCGCGTCGTAGTAGCCCATCCGCAGGCAGTAGTCGGCGGCGGTCAGCAGGTCGCGGCACTCGTCGTCGGTCCGGCCGCCCGCGTGCGCCCGGTGGTAGGCGATGGCGCCGAGCCGCAGGCTCCAGTCGTCCTCCTCCTCCAGTTCGACGGCGCGGACGCGGTGCAGTCCGGAGCGCAGCCGCGGATCGGCGTTCCGGTAGGCGGCCGCCTCCGCGGGGATGTCGCTGGTGCCGTCGGAGGTGATGTACGCCTGGAGGAGTTCGTTCGGCACCCGGGTGTCGGGTGCCGTGGGCGCAGCCGGCAGCTCGGTGCGCCGCGTATGGCGGTCCAGGGCCTGCGCCAGCCCGTCGGGAAGGTCCGGGGAGGCGCTGGTGCCGATCGCGATCGTGAGGACCTCGGTCCTGGCGCGGCGCAGCAGGACCGTGATCAGTTCCTGGTCGGTCGGGTCGGCGGCGTGCAGGTTGTCGAACAGGACCAGTTGCGGCCGGCCGGCCGTCGAACCGGCCTCCTGGGCCCACGCGTTGAGGAATTCGGTGAGTCCATGGGCGATTCTGCGGGTGCGCAGCGGCGAGTAGTACCGGGTCCGCTCGGTCGGCGACGCGAGGGAGGTCAGCGTCTGCGGTGGCGCGTCGACGAGGTCCTTGAGCTCGGGCGCGACCGACAGGATCTCGATGGCGTGCCGGGCGACCAGCGCGGGCCTGGTCCGCAGCACTTCGGGCACGATGGCGCGCAGCAGGCTGCCCGCGGCGGTGTACGGTCCGCGCAGCCGCCGGTGGCAGTCGACGGTGGTCAGGTGCCCGGCGGCAGCGAGTGCTCCGGCGGTCGCGGCCCGCACCGTACGGTCGGGTCCGCTGAGCCAGCTGTGACGGGGCGTCTGGCGGTTGCTGCTCATGTGGTGCGTTCCTCTCTGCGGGCGCTCTTCCTGGCCGGCAGGAGGAACGGCAAGGCGAATTGCGCGAGGATCACGGTGACGGAGCCGATGGAGTCCCAGAAGTACAGGCCGGTGCCGCTGTCGCCGGTCAGCCCGGCGGCCACTCGGGTCACGAACTCCACCAGCGCCGGGATGATGGCGAGGGCCGCCCAGCCGAACAGCAGGATGACGCCGCCGATCATCGCGGGGGCGTACCAGCGCGCGACCGCGGCGTCGCGCGGCGACCACGGCCCGGCGTCGGCGGGCCTGGGGCGCACGCCGGGCACCCACCGCCACTGCCGGCGCAGCCGGGCGGTCGCCGCTTCGTGCAGGTCCGTGCAGCCCAGCACCGTCGTCACCATGTAGTACAGGTCGGTGCGCAGGAAGAAGAAGAACTGCCAGGCGATCCTGAACAGCGTGGGGAAGGCGAACGCGAGGGCGACGCGGCCCGGCCAGGACAGCCCGCCGTCGGCCGCGTCGGCGGCGGCGCCCACCGTCAGGGCCGAGAAGAGCAGGACGTCGGCGAGGACCCCGGCGGTGAAGGGCAGATAGCGGCGCCGGCTCGGTACGCCGAGCAGGCCGTCGAGATGCGTCTCCAGGACGAGGAAGTACATCCGCCGGCCCACGGTCATCCTGGATCCGACGCCGAGCCTGCGGGCGGCCAGCACATGGAACATCTCGTGCCACAGCAGACCCGGTATCTGGCCGAGCAGCAGCACGAGTTGGGTGAGGAGCAGGGAGTCCGCCAGGAAGATCGCGTGGGGGTGCGGGCGCGCCTGCGGTTCGCGGACCATCGCGACGATGCCGGCGGCGGTCAGCACGGCGAAGACGATCCAGGCCGGGGGTGAGAACAGCCAGCGCCCCAGCCGCTGGTGGCGCACCGTACCCAGGCGTGCGGTGTCCTCGCCCTCCGAGCGGACGAATCCGCAGTCGTCGAGGGTGCTGAGGAAGTCCGTGATGTCGACCGGCTCGCCGTAGGTCTCCTGGTACCAGCGGGCGGCGGCGGTGGTCTCCATGCCGTCCATGAGGCGTCGCAGCAGTTCGGCGCCGTCCGCCGGGAACGTCACGTAGGACTCGATGTCCGGGCGCCCCACAGTGACCTCGTCGCGTTCGGTCACGAAGGTGAGCTCATGGAATTCCGGATGCGGTGCTGTCATCACGCGTCTCCTGCAACGGCCTGAGCCCGCGCACGGGAGGGCTTCCCGCACACGGGCCAACAGCGGAACTCAGATCAGCACCAGGGCCAGGTCCCGTACTGGGACGAAGCCGAGGTCAGCTTGACCGGGCCGTTCTTGCGCACAGTGATCTTCTTCATGACATCACCTCCTCAGGCGGAAGGTGATGACCGTGCTCGGCAACACTGCAGAAACACTCAGGTCCTGCGGGACCCCCAGCTCAGCACGGTGTACGCGACCGGTGACGGGCCGTCATCCGGACGTGGTCCGTCAGTCGAGCGGCAGGACGTAGCAGACGAAACCGTGGTAACGCGTCACCCTGTCGTACAGCGCCCGGGCCTGGGCGTTGTCCTGCCGGGTGTGCCAGTACAGCCGCGGCACGGCACGTTCCCGCGCCGCCTCGGCCACCTGATCGATGAGGGCCCGCCCCGCCCCCTGGCCCCGCGCCGTCTCGTCGACGAACAGGTCCTGCAGATAACAGGCGCCGGCCGACCAGACGTTGGCATGGAACAGGTAGTGGGCGATGCCGACGACCTCGCCGTCCAGGCGCGCGGCGATCCCGTACAGCTCCCCGCCGTTGATCAGTCGCTGCCACGTCTCCTCGTACCCCGCGTCGGGCACGGTCGTCTCGTAGAACGCCAGGTAACCGCGCGCCAGCACTTCCCACTTCACACGGTCCCAGGGACGCAGGGGACTGATCTCCAACATGGCGCCATCCTGGCACGCGCGGGCCGCCGAGGAGCCGGCCGGCCGTCCGCTGCATGCGGTCCACCCAACCGGAGTGCGGGGTCTCAGACGCCCAGGGTCTCGCGGCCGTGCGGGGTGGTCCAGCCGGACGGGTCCGGGCCCTTGGGCACGATGCGGGACGGGTTCAGCTGCTCGTGGGTGGCGTAGTAGTGCCGCTTGATCTGGTCGAAGTCGACCGTGTCACCGAAGCCGGGGGTCTGGAAGAGGTCGCGGGCGTAGGCCCACAGCACCGGGTTCTCGGTGAGCTTGTTCCGGTTGCACTTGAAGTGGTTGTGGTACACCGCGTCGAAGCGCACCAGCGTCGTGAAGAACCGCACGTCCGCCTCGGTGATCCGGTCGCCGACGAGGTACCGCTGTCCCGCCAGCCGCTCGGTGAGCACGTCCAGACGGCTGAACAGGGCGTCGTACGCCTGCTCGTACGCCTCCTGCGACGAGGCGAAACCGCAGCGGTACACGCCGTTGTTGACGTCGCGGAACAGCTCGTCGGCGACCGCGTCGATCTCGGGACGGAGGTGCGGCGGATAGAGGTCGGGGGCGCCCGGCCGGTGGTACGCGGTCCATTCGGTCTCGAGGTCGAGGGTGATCCGCGGGTAGTCGTTGGTGACGACTGTCCCGGTCTCCGTGTCGACGAGGGACGGGACGGTGACGCGGCCCTCGTAGGCCGGATCCGTCCGCAGATACGCCTCGGACAGGAAGCCGATCCCGAGCACCGGATCGCGGTCGCCCTCGTCCAGGGTGAAGCGCCATCCCCGCTCGTCACGGATCGGGTCGACCACGCCCAGGCCGATCGCGTCCTCCAGGCCGAGCAGCCGCCGCACGATGATCGCGCGGTGCGCCCACGGGCAGGCGAGCGAGACGATCAGCCGGTAGCGGCCCGCCTCGGGCACCCGCCCGCCGGCGCCGTCGGCGGTGATCCGATCGGTGAAGCGGTTCGCCTGCCGGGTGAACTCGCCCTTGGTGCCCGTCTCCCGCGCGAACTGTGCAGCCATGTCTCCGACCCTACCCAGTGCGCCGCGAGCCTGCCACGCCTCAGCGCGCGGCGCGGAACGCCCGGCCCGCGTCGGTCGCGACGGCTCCGCTGCGGAAGAGGCCGCTGCTGGGAGCGGTGTCCGAGGCCGGGAGGCCGAACCAGGCGTAACGCTGCAGGTAGGGCAGTGCCGCCAGCATGGTGGTGGAGGCGGTGACGAAGGAGGCCTGCTGCTGCGGGGTGGGGAACCTGGTGCCGTGCGAGAAGTTGATCAGGGCGTACTCGGTGAGCCAGATCGGCTTGTGGTACCGGTCGTGGACGGCCTGCAGATACGACTTCAGCTGGCTGACGGCGTCGGGGGTGGAGAAGTCCCCGCCGTACCAGTGCAGCGCGATGAAATCGACGCGGTAGCCGCGGGCGGCGGCCCCGGACATGAAGCGGTCGAGCCAGCCACCGGCGGTGTCACCGCCGTAGGCCACGGCCGGGCTGCCGACCGTCCGGCCGGCGGCGGTGAGCCGGGGCCACAGGGACAGCGCCTGCTCCACCGTCATGTCGGACTGCGCGGCCATGTCGGGCTCGTTGAAGCCCAGCAGGTAGGGGCTGGCGGCGCGGGCCTGCGCCAGGGCGGCGTCGGTGACGGAGGCGGCGCCCCAGATCATCGGGACGAAGCCGGCGGTGCCGGACCCCGCGACCCCCTGATGCTGCGTGGACCAGGTGTAGTACCAGCTCGCGCCGGACTGCGTCAGCGCCCAGTCCACCCCGGGAAACGTCCAGACGCCCACACCCTTCTTCGCCGAGCGCGCGACGGGAACCGTCGCCGCCGGGACCGGGTGCCGGGACGGGGAACCGGTCGCGGTCGCGGTGGGTGTGGGAGTACGGGAGGGGGTGGGCACCGCGGACGGTATGCCGGACGGTGCCGCGGCCTGCGGGATGAGGGGGGCGGACCTGGACGGCGTCGGCGCGGGCGCGGCGTCGGCGGCGAGCGGGCCCGGAGGGTTCGCGGTCAGATGGCTGGCCACCAGGACGCCCGCGACGATGACCGCCGCGGCCGCCAGCGCCGCCGCGCCGGCGACGGGAGGGCGCCGGAACACCGACCGTGCGCCGCGCGGCGGACGGGAGTGCGCGGCCCGCGGCCTTCCGGGCGCACCGCTCAGGCCGGACGGATGCGGAACGGCGGCGTGCGGGACGGCTGTACGCGGAACGGCGGCGTGCGGAACCGCCGTATGCGGGACGGCCGTATGCGGGACAGCCGTATGCGGTGCGGCAGCCGGGAGGGCGTGCGCCACCAGGCCGGCCGGTGGCACCAGCAGCGGCAGCCCGCCGAGCAGCCGGTTCATCGGCAGCAGCTCGCCGATCCGCCCGCCGCAGGCGGCGCAGCCGCGTACGTGCCGGGCCAGCCGCTTGCGCCACAGCGGGCTCGGCGTTCCGTCCCAGTCGCGGGTGACGGCGGCCAGCTCCGGGCAGCTGCCCGGCTGCCCGACGTGGTGCAGCGCGCGCACCACCGCGCGGGCGGTCTCCATCTGTTCCTTCATCCGCTGGACGCGCACCGCGGCATGGCGCCCCGACAGGCCGAGGGCGACGGTCAGTTCGGCCCGGTCGAGTTCACCTGTCTGCTCCAGCCACCACAGGGCGAGCAGTTCCTGGTCGTCGCCGTCGAGCCAGCGGGTGGCCTCGGCCACCTCGCGGCGCTGGTCGGTGAGGCGCAGCCGCAGGATCGTGAGCGCGGCGAAGTCGGAGCCCGGATCGGGCAGTTGCTCGGCGGCCTCCAGATCGGCGCGGCGATGGCGCGCGGCCCGGTGCTGCTGCTCCCGGTCGCGCACCTGGTGGACGGCGATGGCGACCATCCAGGAGCGGAAGGACCGCGGATCCCGCAAGTCGGGCAGCCCGCGCACGATCCGCAGCAGCGTCTCCTGGACCACGTCGTCGACGTCGCTGTGCCCGTTCAGCGCCCGTCCGACGATGTTGTAGACGAGCGGGACGCAGTCGGCGAGCAGCTCGTCGAGCGCCCGCCGGTCGCCGCCCCGGGCCGCGATCACCGTGCCGGTGTCCGGTCCGCCGCTCCGCTCGGTTCCTCGCATCGCGCTGTGCTCCCTGTCGTTCGCCGTCGTCCCGCCCCGGCGCCTTCCGCCGGGATCGGCACTTGTCTGCCGTTCAGGAGACTCCCGCGCGGCGAGGGGACAACAGAAAACGCCGGACTTCCCGAGCCGAGGGGCGGTGCTGCCGCCCCAGTGTGCGGCAGGGAGCAACGGCGGTCACGCCCTGGGGTCAGTCCCCCGGCATGTAGTGCTGCGGCAGATGCCGTTCATCGGCCGGGGGGAGGTTGCGGAGCGGGGTGTGCACAGTGGGCGCGCCCAGCGGCGGCCGGCCGCTCTCCCGCCGCCAGCCCGCCCGCGCCCGGGGGTGGAAGCGGCGCTCGTGCGGAACGAAACGCATGCCCCGGTTCACGAGCTGTCCGAGGGCCCGGAGTCTGCGCTCGTCGCGCGGCGTCCAGTCGTAGCCCAGCCGGTCCCGTACGGCCTGCGGATACATGCCGACCGTCATCCACAGCGTCAGCCGGGCGAGCGGTATCCGGGCCACGTCCCACACCGGAACGGGCAGCAGGCGCAGGGCGGGCGGTCTGGCGACCGCGCCCAGGTCGAGGACCTGCCGGGTGGGCTCGTTGTCCTCCAGCACCTCGGCGCACATGTGGCTCCAGTACGCCTGGAAGTCCTCCCAGGTCGCCGGGACGGGCTTCATGCTCACCCCGTACAGCGCGTACCAGCGCACGTGTTCGTCGAAGAGCTGCCGCCGCTGCGCCTCGGTGAGCCCACCGCCGAAGTACTCCGCGACGTGCATGGTCAGGACGAAGAAGGTCGCGTGCGCCCAGTAGAACGTGCCGGGGTTGAGCGCGTGGTACGGGCGGCCGGTGCGGTCCACGCCCTTGACCGTGTCGTGGTAGCCGCGGACGGTCCGCGCGGTCTCGGCGGCGCGAGGGCCGTCGTAGACGACGCCGCCGATCGGATAGAGCGAGCGGAACAGCCGCTCCCAGCGCTCCTCGAAGAAGCGCGAGTGTTCGGCGACGCCGGCGCCGAGTTCGGGGTGCATGTTCTGCATCGAGCCCGCCCAGGGGGCGAGCAGCAGGGAGCGCCAGTCTCCGAAGTACTTCCAGGTGAGTGATTCCGGTCCGAGCGGTAAGACGTCCGACACGGTGCACCTCCAACTGATGACGCATGTCATCAGAATAGGATGCCCAGATTAGAATGTGCGGACAGGTGTCGTCAACACACCTACGAGGAGACCCTGTTGAGCGATCGCACCTGGGGCGGCAGCACGCTGGCCGCCCGACGCGAGACGCGCCGCGAGACGCTGCTCGCGACCGCCCTGAGCCTCGCCGGCGAGGACGGCAGCGCGGCCGTGACCGTCCGCTCCGTCTGCCGCCGCGCCAAGTTGACCGACCGCTACTTCTACGAGAGCTTCGCCGACCGCGACGCGCTGCTGCTCGCCGCCTTCGAACGGGTCGCCACCGAGGCCCGCGACACGCTCGCCGACGCCGTCGCCCGCACCTCGCCGGAGCCGGCGGCCAGGGCCCGCGCCGCCGTCGAGGCGTTCGTCGCGCTCGTCCTGGACGACCCGCACAAGGGGCGGCTGCTGCTCCTCGAACCCTTCGCCGATCCGGTCCTGGGCGAGCACAGCCACCGGCTGATGCCGTCCTTCACCGGCCTCATCGACGGCCAGCTCGCGGACGGCACGGACGACTCCGGCCGCCGGATGACCGCCTATGCCCTGGTCGGCGGCCTGGCGAACCTGTTCGCCGGCCACCTCCGCGGCACCCTGGACGTCCCGCGCGAACGCCTCGTCGACCACAGCGTCCAACTGGTCCTCGCCGCCCATACGGCGACCACCCGGCCGGACCGCACCGGCCAGGACCGCACCAGCCCGGAATCCCCCCGTCCCTGACGGCGGTTCGCTATCCCTTCGTGCAGGCGACGGACAGCCGGCCCGCCGCGTCCGCGAGGGGCGTGACGTCGGGCCCCTTGCCGTCCTTGGCACGGTCCCTGGCGCGGCCGAGGGCGACGGACAGATCGTCGACGGCCTTGCGGACGTCCACGTGGACGCTGTTACCCCCGACCTCCTGGAGGTCCTTCTCCAGCTTGGACAGGGAGGCGGAGGTGTCCTGGCGGCGGCTCTGCTCCGACACTTGGCCGATATTGGTGGCCGTCGACTGCAGATCCTGCACATCCCCGGCGATCCGGGCGGCGATCTTGGCGCAGTCGAGCGCCTTGTCCATACCGTCGCAGGCCGCGACCACCGGGACGGCCAGAAGCAGGGCGAGTGCGGCGGCCCATGGGCGCGTCAACCTCTGGGGCATGTGCGGGACTCCTCCCCGAGGGGCACGGCGAACTGCCCCGACCACTCTTGCACCGCTCCCCTCGAACGGTACTCAAGTGCCGGACCCCGACCGGCCGGAACGGGACACCGGACCGGTGTTCCGCCCACCGGCCGGGGCGACGGCTCAGGCAACCACCTCGGCGATGAGTTCGTCCTCCGAACTGCCGCGCTTCCAGTAGCCGGTGAAGGTGATCGCCTTACGGTCGAACCCGCGCTCGGAGACGAGGTGGCGGCGCAGCGCCTTGACCGTCCCGGACTCCCCCGCGATCCAGGCGTACCGCGTGCTCCCGGGCAGTTCCGCGGCGCGCAGGGCCTCCAGGACCGGCGGCGCGTCGTCGCCGATGAGCCAGGTCACCACGGTGTCGGCCCGGCTGGGCAGTTCTCGGCGGTCGTCGGCGTGCGGGATATCGATCCAGACCTTCGCGGGCAGGCCGGGCGGCAGCCAGGCCAGGATGCCGGCGACGGCCGGCAGCGCGGTGGCGTCGGCGGTGAGCAGGACCGTGTCGGTGCCGGGCGGCGGCCGGAAGTCGATGCCCCCGTTGTCCTCCTCGACCGCGCCGAGGATGGTGACCCGGTCGCCGGGGCGGGCGGCCTGTGCCCAGCGGGAGGCCGGGCCGATGTCGCCGTGCAGGGCGAAGTCGACGTCCAGTTCGGCGGGCCGGCCGGCCGGCTCCCCCGCGTCGCGCAGTTCGGCGACGGTGTAGGTGCGCATGAGGCCGCGGACCTCCGGGTCGAGCGCGCGCCAGGCCGTGAACCAGTCGGGGTCGGACGGGTCGGGCATGACCGGGGCGTCCTGGCCGTGCTGCGGCAGGAACAGCTTGAACCGCTGGTCCCGTCCGCCGGAGGCGAGCGGGGCCAGGTCGGTGCCGCCGAAGGTGACCCGCACGAAGTCCGGTGCGAGCCGGGCCGTCCGCAGGACCCGCAGGTCGAAGAAGCGGAAGGGCAGCTCGCTCATGCGACCTTCACCGCCTTCTCGACCGCGGCGGCCAGCCGCTCGATCAGCGGGGCGGCGCCGGCGTAGGAGAAGCGCGGTTCGCTGGCCCACGGGGTGATCTGGCCGGCCTTGACGGCGGGGAGCTGGGCCCAGGTGGGCTTCGCGGCGAGATCCTTGGGTTGCAGCGCGGCCGTGCGGTCGTCGAGCAGGATCAGGTCGGCGGGGTACTTGTCGGCGTTCTCCCAGCTCAGGTTCTCGAAGAAACCGCCGGTGACCTTGCCGGGCGTGATGATGTCCAGGCCGAGGGAGCGGAAGTAGCTCAGGTCCGCGTAGACGCCGGGTGTGGAGACGTACAGCAGGTCGGCGCTGCCGGAGGCGGCGAGGACCTTGAGGCCGCCCTTGGCCTTGGCCGCGCGGCGCAGGGTCTCGGCGGCCTTCTCGAAACGGGCCTTGGCGTCGGTGACCTTCGCGGCCTTCAGGTCGGCGCCGAGGGACGCGGCGAGTTCGGCGTAGCGCCGGATCGGCTCGGTGAGGGAGACGCCGGCGGTGGTGAAGGCGACGCTGGGCGCCAGCGAGAGGATCTTCTTCTTGCTGTCGTCCGGCACGTACCACAGGGCGTCGGGCTGGTACATGTTGGTGACCAGCAGGTCGGGGGCGAGGGCCGCGTACTTCTCGACGTTGAACTCGCCCCAGGCGTTGCCGAGAACGGTCACCTTGGCGACGTCGAGGTCGCCGGCCTGGGGATCGGCCTTGCCGTCCTTGAGCTTGGTGGGGCCGAAGACCCCGACGCACTCGACGCCGAAGTCGTGCAGAGCGGCCGCGGCCGCGGTGAAGGCCACCACTCGCGCGGGGGTGCCGGCCGACTTCGCCGTCGTACCGCGGTCGTCCCGGAAGCTCCATGGCCCCTTCGCCCGGTCCGGCTCCGCGGCGGTTTTCCCTCCGCCGCCCCCGCAGGCGGCGACGAGCGCGCCGAGGCCGAGGGCGCCGCCCGCGGTGAGCAGGGCGCGGCGGGAGGGGGACGAGGAGCGGGGGGTGTGCATGGAGCGCTTCTCTCTTGGGGAGGTGATGTGAGGGTAGGCTAACCTAACCGCATGTTCGTAGACAGTCCCGCCCGAGCACCGGCGGCCGAGAGAGCCGCCCCCCGGCGGCGTGCCGCGACCCGCGCCGCCGGACTGCTCGCAGCGACCGGCGTCCTGGTGCTGATCGCCATCGCGAGCGTCGCGACCGGCGCCAAACCGATCCCGCTCGACCAGGTCTGGCACGGGCTGTTCCACAGCACCGGCACGAGTACCGATGTCGTCGTCCGTGAACTGCGGGTGCCGCGCACCCTGCTCGGGCTGCTGGTCGGCGCCGGGCTCGGGCTGGCGGGCGCCGTCATGCAGGCGCTGACCCGCAACCCGCTGGCCGACCCCGGACTGCTCGGGGTCAACGCCGGCGCCTCGGCCGCCGTCGTCTCCGCCATCAGCTTCCTGGGCGTCACCTCGCTGACGGGGTACGTCTGGTTCGCCTTCCTCGGCGCCGCGGCCGTATCGGTCCTGGTGTACGCGCTCGGCGGCAGCCGGGGAGCGACCCCGGTGCGGCTGGCGCTGGCCGGCACCGCGCTCACCGCCGCGCTCTACGGCTATGTCAACGCCGTCGAACTGCTGGACACCGCGGCGCTCGACACCATGCGCTTCTGGACCGTCGGTTCGCTCGCGTCCGCCACCATGACCGTGGTCGCCCAGGTCGCGCCGTTCATCGGCGCCGGAGTGCTGCTCGCCCTCGCCCTGGCCCGCCCGCTCAACGCGATCGCCCTCGGCGACGACACCGCGCGGGCCCTGGGCGCCTCGCTGACCCGGACCCGTGTGCTGGCGATGACCGCCATCACCCTGCTGTGCGGGGCGGCCACCGCCGCCTGCGGGCCGATCGTCTTCATCGGTCTGATGGTGCCGCACATCGTCCGCTCGATCACCGGCCCCGACCTGCGCTGGACGCTTCCGTACGCCGCGATCCTGTCGCCCGTCCTGCTGCTCGGCGCGGACATCGCCGGCCGGCTCGTCGCCCGGCCGGGCGAACTGCAGGCCGGCATCGTCACCGCCCTGATCGGCGGGCCCGTCTTCATCCACCTGGTACGCCGCCGAAGGATGGCCCAGCTGTGAGAGGTTCCGTACTGCGCACCAAGGGCGGGCTGTCGGTCCGCCTCGACACCCGGGCCGCCGGTGTCGTCCTGCTGCTCGCCGCCCTGGCGGCGGTGCTCGCCGTGGCACTCATCGGCACCGGGGACTACCCGATGTCACCCGGCGAGGTGCTCAGCACCCTGACCGGCGGCGGCACCGCCGCCCAGGAGTTCATCGTCAACGACGTGCGGCTGCCGCGCGTCCTGGTCGGGCTGCTCGTCGGCGCCGCCCTGGGCATCGCGGGCGCGGTGTTCCAGAGCGTCTCCCGCAACCCCCTCGGCAGCCCCGACGTGATCGGTCTCGGCCAGGGCTCCGCCGCCGGCGCGCTCACCGTCATCGTGCTCTTCCACGGCGGGACGTACGCCGTCACGGGCGGGGCCTTCGCCGGGGCGCTGGCCACCGGGACCGCCGTCTATCTGCTGGCGTGGAAACGCGGCATCCATGGCTACCGCCTCGTGCTCGTCGGGATCGGCGCGGCGGCCGTGCTCGGCGCGGTCAACGGCTATCTGCTCACCCGGGCCGACTACGTCGACGCCGCCCGCGCCGTCGTCTGGCTGACCGGGTCGCTCGACGGCCGGGACTGGACCCAGGTCCGGCCGCTGCTCATCACCTGCGCGGTCCTCGTCCCCCTGGTGCTCGGCCGCGGCCGGGCGCTGCGCATGCTCGAGATGGGCGACGACGCCGCGTACGCGCTGGGGGTCCGGGTGGAACGCACCCGGCTGGTGCTGATGCTCGCCGCCGTCCTGCTCACCGCGGCCGCCACCGCCGCCGCGGGCCCGGTGGCCTTCGTCGCCCTCACCGCGCCCCAGCTCGCCCGCCGGCTCACCCGCTCCGCCGGCCCCAACCTGCCGGCCGCCGCCTGCATGGGCGCCA
Organism: Streptomyces sp. RKAG293; assembly: GCF_023701745.1. Classification (NCBI taxonomy): domain Bacteria; kingdom Bacillati; phylum Actinomycetota; class Actinomycetes; order Kitasatosporales; family Streptomycetaceae; genus Streptomyces; species Streptomyces sp. RKAG293. The sequence continues at coordinate 1,092,196 of NZ_JAJOZB010000001.1, forward strand.
CCCTGCTGGTCGGCGCCGACTGGGCGGCCCAGCGGCTGTTCGGCGACCGTCTGCTGCCGGCCGGTGTGGTCACCGGGATGCTCGGCGGCGGCTATCTGCTGTGGCTGCTGGTCAACGAACGCAAGGCGGGCCGGATATGACACCCCCGACGCACCCCGTCCACCGTCCCGCCGGGAAGGACCCCATGCAGCACCGTGCCGGAACCCCGCGGCTCACCGCCGAGGGCCTCACCCTCGCCTACGACGAGCGCGTCATCGCCGAGAACCTCTCGGTCGCGATCCCCGACGGCTCCTTCACCGTCATCGTCGGCCCGAACGCCTGCGGCAAGTCGACCCTGTTGCGCGCCCTGTCGCGGATGCTCAAACCCACGGCCGGTTCCGTGCTGCTCGACGGACAGGCGATCGGGTCGCTCCCCGCGAAGAAGGCCGCCCGGATCCTCGGGCTGCTCCCCCAGACCTCGGTCGCACCCGACGGCATCACCGTCGCCGATCTCGTCGCACGCGGCCGCTATCCGCACCAGGGGCTGCTGCGCCAGTGGTCGCGGGACGACGAACGCATCGTCGGGGAGTCGATGGCCGCCACCGCGGTCGCCGACCTCGCCGACCGCTATGTCGACGAGCTCTCCGGCGGTCAGCGCCAGCGCGTCTGGATCGCGATGGCGCTCGCCCAGCAGACCCCGCTGCTGCTGCTCGACGAGCCGACGACGTACCTCGACATCCAGCACCAGATCGAGATCCTCGACCTCTGTGCCGATCTGCACGAACAGCAGGGCCGCACCCTCGTCGCCGTCCTCCACGACCTCAACCACGCCGCCCGCTACGCCACGCACCTCATCGCGCTGCGGGACGGAAAGGTCGTGGCCGAGGGCGCACCGCGGGACATCGTCACCGCGGAACTGGTGGAACGGGTCTTCGGGTTGCGCTGCCAGGTCATCGACGACCCCGAGACCGGTACCCCGCTCGTCGTCCCCGCCGCGCGCCGCACCCGTACGGCGGGTGCGGCGCCCGTGGCGGTGAGCGGCTGAGCCGGCGGGGGCCGGCCGGAGTGAGGTCACTCGTCCGCGACCCAGCTGCCGTGGAAGCCGAGCGGTACCCGTGCCGGCAGGTGGATGCGGGCGAGCGGCTTGCCGGTGAAGTCCTGCGCGGCCAGGATCACCAGGTCGGTGGCTCCGCGGTCCGGGTTGTGCACGTACGCCAGTGTGTAGCCGTCGTCCTCGGCCGCCGTCGGATGCGGATCGCAGCCGTGCCGCGGGACGAAGACCGCCTCACCGGCCGCCGCGCCCTGCGGCAGCCGGTGCACCTGTGAGGTGCCGCGGACCAGGTCCTGCTTGATCAGCGCGTTGCTGAAGGACTCGTCCGGCGGGACACCGTCGACCGTCTCGTAGGCCGTGAACATCTCGGCGGCCGCCGCCGAGTAGCCGTACCGGTGCCGCCGGGAGACCATCGTCTCGTTGACCCGGGGGAACTCCTGCGGCCGGTCGTCGAGCAGGGCGAACCGCACCTGGCCGTGCGCCAGGTCGATGGTCCACCGGTTCAGCGACGGGGTGCTGAACGACGAGGGACCGTCGGAGCCCCGTCCGTCGACGTAGAAGGGGGCCGGGTAGGTGGTGATGTCCACGACCACCGAATCGCCCTCGTCGTAGGCGTTGAGGGTGTGCGAGTGGAAGTAGGGCGGCACCTCGAACCAGCGGATCCGCCCGCCGTCCCGCGGCAGCACCCCGACCCGTGACGGGTGGTCGTCGTTCCAGATGTACGGCACCAGCTTGCCCGCCTCGGCGGCCACCGGATCGAACGTGACGGGGATGTCGAAGATGATCACGTACTTCCTGGTGAGCGCGAAGTCGTGCATCATCGGGCTGTCCGCCACCGGGATCCTGGTGGTCCTGACCACCCGCCCCGCGTGGTCGACCACGAGATGCCGGATGTGGTCCCACGTCGGGTAGTAGGTGACGGCGTGCAGCTCACCGGCGTGGGCGTCGTACTTGGTGTGCGCGGTGTAGGGGCCGTTCAGCGTCCCGCCGAAGTCGTACGTGCCGACGGTGTTCAGTTCCTCGTCGAGCTCGTAGGGCAGCGGCCCGCTCTCCTGCAGCGCCAGGACGCGGCCCTTGTGCGCGATCACATGGGTGTTGTTCGCGAAGTCGTTCTCCGGCACCGGACCGTGGTAGGGCTCGCCCAGCTTCCTGGCCACACCGGACGAACGGATCCAGCGGTTGCGGTACCACTCGGCGCGGCCGTCGCGCAGCCGGACACCGTGCACCATGCCCTCGCCGAGCATGAAGTGGTGCGCCCGGTGGTCCTCGAGACCCAGCACGTTCGGGCCGTTCCGCAGATAGCGGCCGTTCAGTTCGCGGGGGATGCGGCCGGTGACCGGCAGATCGAACGCCGTCACCTCCTTCGTCACCGGTGCGAAGGCCCCCTGAAGGAACGGAAAGCCGCTGCCGCCCGCCGGTGTCCGTGTCGCCGCGCCCGCCAACGTCAGACCGGCGGAGCCACCGCCCACCAGCTGCGCCGCGAACCCTCCCGCCGCCACGATCGCCGCGCTGCGTACTACGTCCCGTCGCGTGTGACCCTTCATCGCCGAACTCCCCGTGCTCGCTGGTACTTGCTGACATGCACGAGTCTGTGACAGGAAGACGGCCAGGTCAGTGGGGTTGGGCACCCGGCGATGGTGGTGCCAGACCCCCTATCGGCGAGTGCCCTCCCGCCCCCGCGTCGGGCGGCGGACGCGGCCTCTCAGCCGGCCCGGCCCGGTGAGACGGCCGCCCGGGACCGTGTCCGCTGGGGCGCGGCATCGGCCGGCTGCAGCGGCCGGGTGCCCAGGATGTCGGCGACGACGTCCGTGGACGACCGCATGACATCGGCGATGAACCGGCGCCGCGGCATGCCGAGATGGCGCAGCGCCGGACCGTGGTCCCAGGCGACGACGACGGTGGCACCGAGCAGCAGCAGTCGCCAGCCGGTCATCACAAGGACGCGCAGCACCCCGGGCAGTGCGCCGAGTGCCTCCCGCAGCCGCAGGCAGTGGAAGGGGACGTGCCGGCGCTCGTCCGCCAGGATCCGCGCCGCGACCTCGCTGACCAGCGGGTCCCCCGTGCCCTCGCTGACGGCCCGGTAGTACCGCAGGGCCACCACCTCGGCGATCATCAGGACCAGCAGTTCGAGTCTCAGGCCCAGCAGTCTGCGCAGCCGGACGAAGACCGAGTCGCTCCAGTGGGCCGCGATGGTCGGCATCCCGCCCGCGCCGAGCAGCAGCGACAGCAGTCGCGCGTGGTTCTGCTCCTCCGCCACGAACAGCCGGACCGCCGCGGCGTAGTCGCGGTCCCCGGCCTCGTCGGCCTTGCGGATCAGATTCGCCCCGTCGCCGTCCTCGCCGACCTGGAAGCGCTGCAGGCTGCGCGCGAGCGGCCGCGCCAGGCTCGCGCCGCCCGCCCAGTCAGGTTCGCCCTGTGCGCGCCGGTGCTCGATCTCGGCCTCGAATCCCCGTGTCCAGCCGGCGAATGTGGTCACGCTCATGCTGCCCCCGCTCATGCGTCATCTCTGGTGCGATGGCGAAGAACATAACATTGAACGTGTTCAAAACCTATGGCGGACCGAAACGGGCGCGCAGGAGAAAGGGTGCTGCGGCGGCCGGCGGCCGTCCGCCGAAGAGGGGCGGGCGGGTGGACCACACCCCCGTGTTGGTCCCCCCGCCGGCCTGCCGACCCGTCCCCCGTTGGCCTGAAACGGTTGCTCGGTCGGCGATGCCCAGCCTCATTGAGGGGGGTGGAGGCCGCAACTCCTTCAAGCACCTTCGAAGTGAGACGCGGCCGAGCCCCCGGTCGTCGACCGACGACCGGGGGCTCGGAAGGGCGGGTGATCAGCTGCCGTAGACCTCGAATTCATAGATCCGGGCGGCGGTGTCGGTGTTCTGGGTGGGCGTGATGACGGCGAGACGGGCGTAGCGGGCGGTGGCGTTGAACGGGTTGCTGGTGACGTCGGAGGTGTTGCCGCGCACCTGGGCCACCGTGGTCCAGGTGGTGCCGTCCGGGGAGACCTGCAGATCGAAGTCCTTGGTGTCCCAGCCGGCCGACTCCCCGCCGGCGCCGGCGTGCCGCACGGTGATCGAGCTGAGCGCGTGCGATCCGCCGAGGTCGACCTGGAGGGTCTTGGTTCCGGCGGCGCCCGAGCACCACTTGTCGGTGTTGCCTCCGGAGACGCTGCCGTTGACCGCCTTGTCAGGTGTCTCGGTGGTGGTACAGGAGGCGGACCCGGTGGCGGGCCGGTTCAGCGCCAGGTTGGCCGGGCCACTGCTGCCGCCCCCGTAGACCTCCAGTTCGTAGATCCGCACGGCGGTGGCTCCGCTGTTGCCGGGTGAGGTGACGGCGAGTTTGACGTAGCGGGCCTGCCGGGCGGCGATGGTGTTGTACGTCCTGCTGGACCGGGAACCGGTGACGGTCGTCGCGGTGGACCACGTCGTGCCGTCGGTGCTGGTCTGGATCTGGTAGGCACCGGTGTTCCAGGCGGTGTTCTCGCCGCCCAGTCCGGCGTGCTCGAGGACGAACGAGGAGACCGTCTGCACTGACCCGAGGTCGACCTGCATCGCCGGGCCCGTCGAGTTCGTGCACCACTTGCTGTTGTTCTTCAGCGTGCCGTCGACGGCCTTGTCCGCCGACTCCGCCGCCGCGCAGGGGGTCGAGGCGGTGGTCACCGGCTTGCCCTGGGCGAGGTTCGCGCCCAGTTCGGGAGCGGCCGGGACCGAGGTCCCGCCGTCCTGGAAGGACGGCGGCGCGTCGTTGGCGCCGGTGCCCCAGGTGGCGCTCGGCGTTCCGCCCATCGTGTAGTTCAGCGTGCCGCCGCCCGCCACGTCCGGATACCGCAGGTAGTTGTGGCTGGTGGAGGTGCCGTTGACGCTCAGACCCTGGACGTAGTTGCCCGAGCCCGAGGAGTTGATGGTGATGTCCCCGGCGGCCCGCTGGATCGTGATGGAGGGGAACGTCGGGCCGTGCACGGCGAGCGTGTCGGCGCCGGGGGTGGCCGGGTACATGCCGAGCGCCGCCCAGACGTACCAGGCGGAGGTCGCGCCCAGGTCGTCGTTGCCGGGCAGTCCGCCCGGTCCGGTGGTGAACGACTCGGTCATCACCTTGCGCACCGCGTCCGAGGCGCCGGACGGGTGACGGGCGTAGTCGTACGCCCACGGCACCCCGTGTTCCGGCTCGTTGCCGATGTAGTAGTACGGCCGGCTCTGCCCGGCGTTGACCTCGGTGAAGTGGTGGTCCAGGCGCTGCACGGCGGTCTGCCGGCCGCCCATCGAGTTGATGAGGTCGGCGAAGTCGTAGGTGACCATCCAGGTGTACTGGGCCGCGTTGCCCTCGGTGAAGGTGGACTGGCTGGCCGGGTCGAGGGGCCAGGGCCAGCTGCCGTCGCTGTTGCGCGGGTGCACGAACCCGGACTCGGCGTTGAACGTGTTGCGCCACCACTGGGCGCGCGTCATGTGCGTGTTGTAGCTCGTCGTGTTGCCCAGCGACTTGGCGAACTGCGCCGTCGCGAAGTCGGAGGCCGAGTACTCCAGTGAGTCCGACGGGTCGCCGTTGATGTAGTGCAGGCTGGTGAACGTGGACTGCCGGCCGCGGATCGCGGTGCCCTGGGCGGTGCCGCCGTTGGAGGACTTCTCCATCAGCGTCAGCGCGGCGGCGGTGTCGAAGTCACGGGCGCCGAAGGCGTACATGCTGCTCACGATGATGGGTCCTGGATCGCCCGTCATCACGAAGTCCTCGTTGGTCTGCTGCGACCACTTGGGCAGCAGCCCGCCCTGCTGGCCGTCGAGGACCATCGACTTGGCGATGTCACTCGCCTCGGTCGGCGCGATCAGCGCGATGAGGGCGGCCCAGGAACGGTAGATGTCCCAGCCGGAGTAGTTCTGGTACACGGGGTGGGCGGAGTTGTGCACCGCCCCGTCGAAGCCGCGGTAGTCCCCGTTGACGTCGCTGGAGACGTTCGGGCTCTGGAAGACGTGGTAGAGCGAGGTGTAGAACTTCTGCAGTTCGGTGGCGCCGCCGCTGGAGACCTGGACCCGGTTGAGGATCTGGTTCCAGGAGGTGTCCGCCGCGGTCCGTACGGCGTTGAAGTCCCAGCCGTTGTTCTCCGTGGTGAGGTTGGTCTTCGCGTTGGCGACGCTGACGTAGGACAGGGCGACCTTGAACTGGACGTTCTGACTGGCCGTGGTGTCGAAGGTGACGTAGGCGCCGGTGTTGGTGCCGTTCGCGCTCGCCGAGCCGGCCGTGACCGTGCCGCCGCTCCAGGTGCCGAAGCCGGTGGGGGCCTTGTCGAAGCGGATGTCGAAGAAGATCTGGTACGTCTTCGACGAGCCGCAGAACCCGCCGGCGGTGACGCTGCCGGTGACTTCCGAGCCGCTGATCTGGACCGAGCCGCTGCGGTTGCCGGTGGCGCTGCGGCTGGTGTTGATCAGCAGCCGGGACGTGGTGCCCGCGGGGTAGGCGAGCTTGCCCATGCCGGTGCGCGTGGTCGCGGTCAGCTCGACGTTGGTGGCGTACTTGTCCAGCCGGTTCTTGTAGTAGCCGGGCGCCGCGGCCTCGTTCGCCTTGGTGTAGCCGGACGCGTAGCTGGTCCAGCTGGTGCCGGGCGAGGCGCCCAGCGCGCCGGTGACCGGGAGGATCGGGAGGTCCTCGTTGTTCGAGCAGCCCGCACCGTCGAAGTGGGTGGCGCTGAAGTCCTCGATGGTGGTGTCCGAGGCGCGGTAGCCGGACGGTGAGGCGGTCGGGGTGTCCGGGCTCAGCTGGACGCCGCCGAACGGGACCACCGCGCCCGGATAGGTGCTTCCGCCGGCGCCGCCCGGCACCGGGTTGGGCGCGGTGCTGTCGTCGGTGCCGATGAACGGGTCGACGTACTGGGTCGGGTTCGACACGGCGGCGTGCGCCGGGGGCGAGGCGAACGCGACCGCGCCGACCGCGGTCAGCAGCAGGCAGGAGAAGGCCACACCGAGTCTCAGCAGCGGGGTCGCCCGTTCGGGTGGTGGACTGACGCCCGGGGCAGCACAGTGCCGGACGTAATGCGATCGGAGCACGGAGAACCACCTTGTCGTGGGGGAGGCCGCGGGCCGCGGGGCCGGCGTCCTGAAGGCACGGAGGATGCTCGAAGTGCATGTGAACGTTATCAATCGAAACAGGATTCTTGACGTGTCCCTGATTCCCTGTCAAGAGTGCTCACTGCGCCGAGAATCGCGAAATTGTCCGGACCTGGGCGGCTAAAACGTACCTGTGCGCAGAGTATTGACACGACATCAGGTCACCTCCACAATCCGGGAATCGCTGAGAACGTTACCAAGGCCCGGGGAGGCTTCTCGATGACAGAACCACTCCTGGAGGCGCGGGGGGTGACCAAGCACTTCGGTCATGTCCAGGCTCTCCAGGGCGCTGATTTCACCGCGTGGCCCGGCGAAGTCGTCGCACTCATCGGCGACAACGGCGCCGGGAAGAGCACTCTGGTCAAGACGTTGTCCGGCACCATCAGACCGGACGGCGGGCAGATCCTGGTGGACGGCGCGCCGGTGCGGCTGACCAGCCCGCTGGACGCCCGGCGGTACGGCATCGAGACCGTGTACCAGGACCTGGCGCTCGCCCCGGACCTGGACGCGGCGGCCAATCTGCATCTGGGCCGGGAGCTGTTCCGCGGCGGTCTGCTCGGCCGGCTCCATGTGCTCGACCGGGCGGCGATGCGCCGGTCGGCCGTCGCGGCCTTCGCCGAACTCGGGGTCGATCTGCAGGATGTGGGCGTCCCCGTGGCGTCCCTGTCGGGCGGTCAGCGCCAGTCGGTCGCCGTGGCCAGGGCGGTCGCCTTCGCCAATCGGATCATCTTCATGGACGAGCCCACCGCCGCCCTCGGCGTGGTGCAGCGGGGACGGGTGCTCGACACCATCAGACGCGTCCGGGACCGCGGTATCGCCGTCGTCCTGATCAGCCACAACATGCCCGAGGTGCTGTCGGTGGCCGACCGCGTCGAGGTACTGCGGCTGGGCCGCCGGGTGGCGCGGTTCACCGCCGCGCAGTCGTCGGTCGAGGAACTGGTCGGCGCCATGACCGGGGCACTGGACCCGGCGTCGAACGGTGGCGCGGCGTGAAGTCGGAAATGGCGGGACAGGACATGACGGAAACAGGAAAGCCGCGGCTGGAGAAGACGGAAGCCCGGGAGGCGGCACCCACCGGGTCCCCGGTACCGGCCGGGGACGGCTCGCCGGTGCCCCCGCGGCCGCGGATCACCGTGCCGGAGTGGGCGAAGCGCATCGCGGCGGTCAACGAGGCCTGGACGTTCGGCGTCCTGGTCCTCCTGGTCGCCTTCTTCACCATCGCCGCGCCGGGCACCTTCCTCACCCAGTACGACATCACCCAGATAGCCACCAACGCCGCGATCTACCTGGTGCTCGGCGTCGGCATGACCTTCGTCATCATCGTGGCCGGGATCGATCTGTCGGTCGGCTCGGTCCTCGTGCTCGCCGCCGTGCTGTCCGGCGAGTACACCGTGCACCACGGCGGCGCCGAGTCCGGCTGGGGCACCATCACGGTCGCCGCGCTGATAGCCCTGGCCACCGGCCTGGTGTGGGGCGCGGTCCAGGGCCTGTTGGTGGCCAAGGCCAAGGTGCCGCCGCTGATCGTCACCCTCGGCGGCTTCGGCGCGGCCCTGGGTCTCGCCCAGATCATCACCGGCGGGCAGGACCTCACCGGAGCCGTGTCGGGCAAGCTGCAGCACAGCATCGGGTTCGGCAAGCTCTTCGGGCAGATCCCCTGGCTGGTGGTCATCGCGTTCGGCACCACCGTCCTGTTCGGCCTGATGCTCGCCTACACCCGGTTCGGCCGCTACACGTACGCGATCGGCTCCAACGCGGAGGGCGCGCGCCGGGTCGGCATCTCGGTGGACCGGCATCTCGTGCTGGTCTACGCCCTGGCCGGACTGCTGGCCGGGCTCGGCAGCGTGATGTGGCTGGCCTACTTCGGCACCACGTCCATCGCCGGCCACTCCACCGACAACCTCAAGGTCATCACCGCGGTCGTGCTCGGCGGGGCCAGCCTCTTCGGCGGGCGCGGTTCGGTGCTCGGCACGGTGATCGGCGTCTTCATCCCGGCGGTCCTCACCACCGGCCTGATCATCATCGGCGTCCAGCAGTACTGGCAGGACGTCGCCATCGGCGTGGTCCTGGTCCTCGCCGTCTACCTCGACCAGTTCCGCAGGCGCAGCCGCGACCACGGCTGACCGCCGGCCCCGAACCCTCCCCCTGCTCCTCCGCTCCCCCTCGGGCCGCACCCTCACAGAAGGATCTCCGCCATGCACAGAGCCACGAAGTTCGCCGGATGCTGCGCGGTGCTGGCCGTGTTGGCCACCACCGCCGGCTGCAGCAGCGACGACAACGGGTCATCCGGCTCCGGGAAGAAGACCATCCAGCTGATCACCGGAGTCAAGAGCGACCCCTTCTACATCACGATGGCGTGCGCCGCCCAGGCCGAGGCCGCGAAGGTCGGCGTGGACCTCAAGACCAACGGCTCGGCGCAGTGGGACGTCGCGGTGCAGCGGCCGATCATCGACTCGGTCGCCGCCACCCATCCGGACGGCCTGCTGATATCCCCGGTGGACAGCACCGCGCTGACCCCCTCGCTCCAGCAGATCCAGGGCTCGGGCACCAAGGTCGTGCTCGTCGACACCTCGGTCACCGAGGCCTCGGTGGGCGTCTCCCGGATCTCCTCCGACAACGAGGCCGGCGGCAAGGCCGCGGCGAAGGCCCTCGCGCAGTTGATGGGCGACAAGGGCTCGGCCATCGTGATCAGCGTCAAGCCCGGTGTCTCCACCACCGATGCCCGCATCAAGGGCTTCACCGAGGAGATGCAGAGCAACCACTCCGGGATCACGCTGCTTCCCGTGCTGTACGACAACGACCTGCCGGCCACCGCCGCGTCGCAGATCCAGGCGACCCTCGCCGCGCACCCCGACCTCGGCGGCGTCTTCGCGGGCAACACCAACACCGCCCAGGGCGTGTCCACCGGACTGCAGGCCGCGGGCAAGCAGGGCAAGGTCAAGGTCGCCGCGTTCGACGCGGAACCCGACGAGATCACCGCACTCAAGAACGGCACCCTGGACGTCCTGGTCGCCCAGGACCCGGGCGGCATCGGCACCCAGGGCGTCGACCAGGCGCTGGCCGCGATCCAGGGCAAGAAGGTGACCGCGCAGATCGGCACTCCCATGGTCGCCATCACGAAGCAGAACATGACCGATCCCGCCATCACCAAGTACTTCTACAAGTCCGCCTGCTGATTCCCGGGCCGGGGGCGGGACCTGGGTGTTCACCCGGTCCCGCCCCCGGTCCCGGCGGCATGGGTGGGTAACGTTGGCGCCGCCGGTGCCCGGACCGCACGCGGGGAGTGCGGAGGGTCCCGCCGGCCATCAACCACGCGTCGGGTTCCGGCACCGCACCGGAACCCGTCGATGAGGAGGCCCGTGAAGCGCCCGACGATGAAGGACGTGGCCCGCGCCGCGGGAGTGAGTCCCATGACGGTCTCCCGTGTCATATCCGGCGAGTCGGCCGTGTCCCCGGACACCACGGCCCGAGTCGAGCAGGCGGTGCGGAAGCTGGGGTACCAGCGCAACGACAACGCCCGGAACCTGCGGTCGAAGAACCTGGGGACGTCCACCATCGGACTGGTGGTGGACGATCTGGCGAACCCGTTCTACGCCCTGATGGCGCGGTCCGTGGAGGACGAGGCGCACCGGCGCGGCTATCTCGTCCTGGTCGGCAGCACCAACGACGAGCCGCGCCGGGAGCAGGAGGTCGTCGCGGCGTTCTGCGCCCGGCAGGTCGACGGGCTGATCCTCGTGCCGACCATCGGCAACCACGGATTCCTCAAGCAGCCCATGGAGGGCGGCACCCGGGTCGTCTGTGTCGACCGGCCTGCCAAGGGGCTGGCGGTCGACACCGTCACCGTCGACAACCGCGCCGGGGCGAACCGGGCCGTCACGCATCTGCTGGACCACGGGCACACCCGGATCGCCTATCTCGGCGACCGGTTCGGCATCTGGACCCAGCGCGAGCGCTACGCCGGCTATCAGGAGGCCCTGGCGGCCCGGGGGGTGACGGAGGATCCCGAACTGGTCCGGCACGAACTGCGCTCCCAGCCCGACGCGGCCGCGGCGCTGGCCGAGCTGCGTGCCCTGCGCCACCCGCCGACCGCGCTGTTCACCAGCAACGACCTCATCACCATCGGTGTCATGGACGGTCTCGGCCAGGCCGAGGGCGGTCTGTTCGACCGGATCGCGATCGTCGGCTTCGACGACTTCCCGCTGGCCGAACGGCTGAGCCCGCCGCTGACGGTGGTGAGCCAGGACCCGGTGGCACTCGGCAGCACCGCGGCGAACCTGCTCTTCTCCCGGATCGACGGCGACCGCTCGGCGCCGCGTTCGGTGATCCTGCTGACCCGTTTCATCGTCCGCGGGTCGGGCGAGACTCGGGCCGACGGGCGCCGGCCCGTCTGACATACCGGGTGTGGGCCGTACCTCGCTGAGGGACGGCCCACACCGGTCCGCCGCCGGGCCCCCACCCGGATGACGGACGATCAGGCGGCGCGGGCCCGGAACGCGGCCGCGCTGTGCGCGCTCGCTCGGGCCGATGACACGCACCTCTGGTCCAGACATCCCCGACCCTACGAGCCGATCCGCAGCAAGTCCATGACTTGACGCAAAACATCGATCGCTGCCCGCAAGGTTGTGAGTTGGCCCGGGCCTCGGCTCTCTCAGCCTCCAGCGTGACCACGCGCCTCATCGCCGCCGTCACCACGTCCCCTGACACCTCACGTCAGCGGGCCGCGCCCACCCTGCTGGACCGGCTGACCGCCCGCGAACGGGAGGTCGCACTCGCGGTCAGCGAGGGTCTGACGAACTCGGAGATCGCCGCATCGCTCTCCATGGGCGTGGCCACCGTCAAGACACACGTCGGCAGCGTGTTCGCCAAGCTGGGGGTCTCGAACCGGGTCCAGGTCGCACGCTGCGTGCACGACGCCGGGACCGGACCCGGTACCGAATGCGATCAGGGCTCGTGGGTGTAGAAGATGTAGTACGAAGCGGCCGCGGCCGCCGCGCCGAAGCCGATGCCCATGCCGACGCACCTGAGGATGCTTTCGTCGGTCAGGCTGTGCAGGAATCCGACCGAGCAGCCGGCCAGTGTCCCGTAGGCGGCGGCGCGCAGCTCGCGCGGCAGGGCCTTCTGCGTTCTGCCGAGCAGGAAGCACAGCACGGCCACGGCGAAGCCGGCGACCACACCGAGCCCGATGTCTCCGGCGGTGAGCCCCTCGCCCCCGCGCGCGATGAAGGCCGCCCAGACGCCGTAGATCACGCCCAGCGTCACGGGCAGTGCCACCCCGAGCGAGCCCTGGTGCCGTACCGGCACGGTTGTGGAAGCGGCCATGACGGAACTCCTTCCGCTGTCTCTCTCCAGGTCACACCCGCACGCGCCGCACGGCAAGTGGATCACCGAGCACCGCCGGTCCCGCTGCCCTGCTGTCCGGCCCGGAGTCCGGGCAGCCGCCGGCCGGGTGGTGGCCACCCCCGGCGGCGGCTGACTCGTGGGGCGGGGCCGGCGGAGCGATACTGACCCCGTATGTCAGCGCCGCGCCTTTTGCGCAGGCCGGTCGTCCGGAAGATACGGGGCCCATGTGACCACCGACGGCAAGTCCCCCGCACCCGTGACCGCCCCACCGGCAGCGTCGCGTCGCTGGTGGGGGCTGGCCGTGCTGTCGCTGAGCCTGCTGGTGGTCGGGCTGGACACCACGATCCTCAATGTGGCGCTGCCGGCGCTGATCGAGGACATGCAGCCGTCGGCGCTGGAGCAGCTGTGGATCGTCAACGCCTACGCGCTGGTCATCTCGGGACTGCTGATCACGATGGGGGCGCTGGGCGACAGGACCGGGCGCCGCAGGCTGCTGATGGCGGGTCTGGTGGTCTTCGGCGCCGCTTCGGGGCTCGCGGTGGTGGCGGGCGATCCGCTGGGGCTGATCGGGGCGCGGGCGCTGCTGGGTCTGGGCGGCGCGATGATCATGCCCGCGACCCTGTCGATCCTGCGCAACCTCTTCCACGACCCCGACGAGCGCACCAGGGCGATCACCATCTGGGCCTCGGTCGCCGGGGCGGGCGCGGCGGCGGGACCGATCGTCGGCGGGCTGCTGGTGGAGCACTTCGGCTGGCATGCGGCGTTCCTGGTCAACATCCCGATCGTGGTGGTGGCGCTGGGCGCCTGCTGGATCCTTCTTCCGGAGTCGTCCAGCCCCTCCACCGCGAAGTGGGACTGGTGGAGCGTGCTGCTCTCGTTCGCCGGAATGGCCTCCCTGGTGCAGGGCATCAAGATGCTCGCCAAGCAGGGACCGCTGCATGTGACGTCCGGCGGCATGTTCCTGCTGGGCATCGTTCTGCTGGTGGTCTTCGTCCGCAGGCAGCTGCGGTTGCCCGATCCGCTGGTCGAGGTGCGGCTGTTCACGAACCGGGCCTTCACCCTGGGGGCGGTGGCCATCGTGCTGGCGCTGTTCGGGATGAGTTCGGTGCTGTTCCTGTTCACCCAGTGGCTGCAGCTCGTCCGGGGTCTGCAGCCCGCGGCGGCGGGGCTGTGGATGCTGCCCGCCATGCTGTCGATGTTCGCGATGTCGCTGCTGACGTATCCGCTGCTGGCCAGGGTCGCGGCGCGGACGCTGATCGCCGGCGGGCTGACGCTGCTCGCGCTGGGAACGGTGCTGCCCATTCTGGAGAGCTCCGACCCGCCGCTGATCGTCTCGCTGGTGTGCGTCGGCACCGGGGCGAGCATGGCCTTCACCTCGGGCTCCACCCTGCTGATGGGATCGGCTCCCGCCGACCGCGCGGGTGGCGCGGCGGCGATCGAGGAGACCGGCTTCGAGCTGGGCAACGTGCTCGGCATCGCCTTCCTCGGAAGCCTGGCCACGGTTTTCTACCACGGCGATCTGGTGGTCCCGGCCGGTGTCCCGGCGAACGTGGCGGAGCGCGCCAAGGACTCGCTGGGCGAGGCGGTCGTGGCCGCCGGCAGGCTCGGCGGGCCGGACGGCGCCGCGCTCACGGAAGCCGCCAGGACCGCGTTCACGGACGCCTTCGACACCACCGGGTGGATCGCCGCCGCGGTCCTCGTCGTGTCAGCCGCAGCGGTGATGGTCCTGGCGCCGGCCACCAGATTCCGCGGCGGCCACTGAGTCGGCAACCGAACGAGCCCGGCCCCGGCACCCCGGCCCGGGCGCCCGGCACAGGGCCGTTCGGGTCACCGCGCCCGGGTGGGGTGCGCCGCACGGGCGACCCGGCCACCGCAGCCGGTTGACCACGGCCCTCCCTGGTACCCCTCCTCCCATGCGACCTTCTCGAAGCACGGCCCACCGGCTCGGGGCGCTGGCGCTGACCGCCGCTCTTCTCTGCGGCTGGCCCCAGGCCATCGCCGCCGCGGCGCCGGACCCGGCCCTCGACGCCACCGTCGAAGCCGTCCCCCCGGAGAAGCTGGTCGACACCTACCGCGCCGGCTGTCCCGTGGGTCCGGACGATCTGCGGCTGATCGGGATGAACTACTGGGGCTACGACGGGACGGTGCATCCCGGCGAACTCATCGTCCACAAGAACGTCGTCGATCCCGTGGTGGAAGTCTTCACCAAGGCGTTCGCGGCACGTTTCCCCATCGCGCGGATGCAGGTGATGGCCGACTTCCACGGCGACGACGAGGCCGCGATGCGGGCCGACAACACCTCGGCGTTCAACTGCCGCCAGGTCACCGGGGATCCGGGGACGGAGTCGCAGCACTCCTACGGCGACGCCATCGACATCAACACCGTCGAGAATCCCTATGTCGACGTCAACGGCCGGGTCCACCCCGCCGAAGCCGCGGAGTTCCTGGACCGCGACCGGTCCGTACCGGGGATGATCCGGCCGGGCGATGTCGTGCACAGCGCCATGCAGGCCATCGGCTGGCAGTGGGGCGGCCGCTGGGACAACCCCGACTACCAGCACTTCTCCCGGAACGGCCGCAGCTTGTGACCGGCCCGGAACGGCAGCGGCCTGTGACGGGTCGAGCGGTGCAGGAGGAGGACCGGACCCGTCACCTGGCCCGGACCGGAACGGGCGCGGCCGGTTCCTCGCCGATGACCTGTACGTCGCTGTCGCACAGCACCTGACGGCATCCGTCGCACACCAACCGCGGCGCGAAGTCCGCCCCGCAGCCCAGGTGGGTGGAGAGCAGGGCCGGCCCCTCGGGAGCCAGGAACCAGTGCTGACCCCAGTCGATCAGCGTCATCACGACGGGGAAGAAGGCGCGGCCCTTCGCGGTGAGCCGGTACGAGCCGCGGCCCGGTTCGCCCGGCAGGGCCTCCAGCACGCCCAGCGCGCAGAAGGTCCGCAGCCGGTCGGCGATCATCGCCGGCGGGGCACCGAGCCGCTGCTGGAACTCGCCGAATCGGTGCGCGCCGAGGAACGCCGCTCCGAGCAGCCCGACCGACCAGCGGTTGCCGATCAGGGACATCGTCTCGGGGAACAGCCCGGCACCGCTCTCCGCGCCCGCGGCGCTGCGCCGCCGGGTGGCGCCCGACGGGATGGAGCGTCCGGCGGCCCCGCTCGGTCCGAGAACGCTGCTCACCTCGCGCGGACGCACCGGCTGCTCGCAGCCGCCGCACACCATGACCGGCTCCATGTGCCGCCCGCAGCCGCGGTGCCGCATCCACGGCAGCCGCTCGCTGTGCGCGTCGACCCAGCGGTACTCCCAGCCCCAGATGGAGACCAGCACCGGCCAGATCTCCCGCCCGCGCGGCGTCAGCTGGTACGCGTAGCGGACCGGCCGCTGCTGGTACGCGTCGCGCACCAGCAGCCCCATGTCGGTCAGCCGGGTGAGCCGGGCGGTGAGCACCGCGTTCGAGATCGGCAGCCGGTCGTGCCAGTCCTGGTACCGGCGGACGCCCTGCAGCGCGTAGCGGAGGATCAGCAGCGTCCACTCGTCGCCCAGCAGGCCGAGTGCCACCGCGATCGCGTTCTGCCCGCCGGGCGGCAACCGGGTCGGTGCGGCGTCGTCCACTCGGCTCCCTCCGCGTTCGCGTTACAGCATGCTCGTCCCGTCCTGCCAGCCCGGCAGCGCGGAGCCGGCCGCCCACGTCGCGTGCGTACCGCTGGAGATCCGTTCCGGCAGTCGCACCCGGGCGATCGGCCCGTCGGTGAGGCGCGCGGCGTCGAAGACGAGGCACTCGGAACGATCGGCGTTCACGTCCGTCGTCAGCGTAACAAGGTAGCCGTCGTCCTCCGCGGTCGCGCCGGGCCGCGGGGCCATCGCGGTCTCGCTGCCGTACACGCCCTCGGGCAGCGCGTACCGCTCCTCGCTCCCGGTGTGCAGATCGTGCTTGACGATGCCGTCGAAGAGGAACCAGCCGGGGCGCTGGGTGGCGGCGTACGTGTACCGGTACGGCTGTCCGCCGAGGTTCGGGTTGATCATCCCGAACTCGGTGAACCGCTCGCTGAGCCGCTCCTCCTTCACCTGCCCGGTCACCAGGTTCAGCCGCCAGCGGTGCAGCCGGGTCTCCATCCGCTCCAGCGCCAGGAAGCGGAACATCCGCTGGTAGACGCCCTCCCCACGGGGGTCGGCCGGTTCGGGGCAGCCCTGGTGGAAGCCGTCGATGACGATCTCGTCGCCGTCCTCGTAGGCGTTGGCGAAGTGCAGGACGTACGTCGGGTCGGCCTCGAACCAGCGGACCTCGGTGCCGTACCGGGGGACGACCCCGAAACGGCTCGGCAGGTCGCGGTGGAAGCGGGAGGCGTACTTGCCCTGGGCGATCAGGGCCGGGTCCCAGAACAGCGGGAAGTCGTTCAGGATCGCGTAGTTCTCGGTGAACGCCATGTCGTGCGGCAGCCGCGGGCCGGGCAGCGGGACGTCGGTGAGGTGCTTGAGCCGGTTGTCCGGGCCGACCACTCCGTAGCGCAGATAGGGCGCCTCGGTGGCGTAGCTGAAGAAGAGCAGCTCCCCCGTCCGCTCGTCGACCTTGGTGTGCGCGGAGACGCCCCAGTCCGGCGCCCAGGGCGACTTGCCGATGGTCTCCAGGGTGAGCGGGTCCAGCCGGTAGAGGTCACCGCACTGCCAGAAGCTGCTCAGCGCCTGCCCGGCGTGGACGACGATGTCGGTGCTGGAGGCGTCCTTCATCCGGGTGCGCGCACCCCAGCCGTCGGCGCGCAGCGACAGCACGGGCCGCTCGGCGATGCCCGCCCACAGCGCCTTCCCGGCCTCCTGTTCGGCGGCGAAGCCGTCGGTGCGCACGAAGCGGTTGCGGTAGAAGGCCTTCCCGTCCCGGAAACCCACCACGTGGATCATGCCGTCGCCGTCGAAGGGGTGGTACAGCGAGATGGCGGGGTGCACGGGGTTCTCGGTGTTGCGCAGATAGACGCCTTCGAGGTCGGCCGGGATCTCACCGGTCACCTCCAGATCGTCCGCCCGCCACTCGGTGGTCTGCGGCCGCCAGGGGCCGGTGCGGTACGGGTGGTCGTCGTCCTCCGGCAGCGTCGACAGGGCGCGCCCGACGATCTCAACGTCCATGGGTTTCCTCCCCTTCCACGACGAAGCCGACCGTGGTGGTCGTGCTCCCGCCGATGTTGAGTGTGGCGAAGCGCCGTGCTCCCTCGACCTGGTAGCCGCCGGCCCGGCCGGTGACCTGAAGGCTCGCGTCGAGCAGCATCCGCACGCCGGTGGCGCCCACCGGGTGGCCGCCGCCGATCAGTCCGCCGCTCGGGTTGACCGGGATGCGGCCGCCGATCTCCAGGTCGCCGTTCTCGACGGCCTGCCAGCTCAGTCCCGGCGCGGTGATGCCGCAGTGGTCGATCGCCATGTACTCGGACATGGCGAAGCAGTCGTGCGTCTCCAGCCCGTCGACCTGGTCGATGCCGTCGATCCCGGCCCGGCCGAAGGCGTCGAGCACCGTCTGCCGCACATGCGGGAGGACATACGGCTCCCCCGCGCTGCGGTCGGTCTTCTGTCGCAGCGGCAGTCCGGCCGTGCGGTGTCCCCATCCCGCGATCCTGGCCGGCTTCCGCGCGCGACGGCCGGCGGGCGCGCGGTCCGCGAGCCAGCGGTCCGAGACCAGGACGACACCCGCGCCGCCGTCGGTCATCTGGCTGCACTCCTGGCGGCGCACCCGGCCCTCGATGACGGGGTTGGCGTGGTCGTCGGCGGTGAAGCTCGCCTCGGTGAGCTTCCAGTCCCGGGTCTGCGCCTGGGGATTGGCTCGCCCGTTGCGGTAGTTGAGCTCGGCGATCGCCCGCAGATGGGCGTCGTCCAGGCCGTACCGCGCCGCGTACTCGTCGGCGAGCGCGGAGAACATGTACGGCCACATGAAGGTCGCGTCCTGGCCCTCGTGCCCGGTCCAGGCCGCCGCGCCCAGATGGCGGGCCGCCTCGTCGCCCGGCACCGTCTTCTCCAACTCCACGCCGATGACGAGCGCGCAGTCGTAGCGGCCCGACTCCAGATCGGCCATGGCGGAGAGCACCGCGATCCCGCCGGAGGCGCAGGCCGCCTCATGGCGCGAGGCGGGCACGCCCCACAGCCGGTCCTCCACGGTCGCGGGCATCCCGCCGAGCTGGCCCTGGCCGGTGAAGAGCTGACCGAAGGCGTTGCCGACGTGGATGACGCCGATGTCCTCGGGCTCCACTCCCGCGTCGGCCAGTGTCCCGTCGACCACCTCCCGTACCAGATCGGAGAACTCCAGTCCGGCGCGTGCCCAGTTGCGGGCGAAATCCGTCTGATGACCGCCCAGCACCCATGTGTTCATCCGTCACCTCCGATGCGATGCTACAACTAACAGAGTCACTCGAGAAGGGACCGCGATGGACGACGTCTACGTGCTCGACTACGTACGCACCCCCCGGGGCAAGGGCTCCTCGCGCGGCGCGCTGCACGGCATCAGCCCCGTCGAGCTCACCGTCGGCCTGCAGCACGCCCTCACCGACCGGGGTCTTGACCCCGCGCTGGTCGAGGACGTCGTCATCGGTACGGCGTCCCAGGTGGACGAGCAGGGCGCGAACCTCGCGAGAACCGCGACGCTGCTCGCCGGCTGGGGCGACGGCGTTCCCGGCGGCACCGTCAACCGCTTCTGCGCCTCGGGTATCGAGGCGGTCGCCCAGACCGCCGCCCGGATCCGGGCCGGCGATCTGCGGACCGCGGTGGCCGGCGGGGTCGAGAGCACCTCCAGGGTCCCGATGTTCAGCGACCGCGGGCCGCTGTTCTGCGACCCCGACACCATCCGGCGGGTGGGCTCGGTCCACATGGGCATCGCGGCCGACCTCAACGCGACCCTCGACGGCTGGACGCGCGCCGAACTCGACGCCTACGGGCTGGAGACCCAGCGCAAGGCCGCCGCCGCGTGGGAGGCCGGGTACTTCGACGCGAGCGTCATCCCGGCGGGCGGCCTGAAGCACGACGAACTGATCCGCCCGGCCACCACACCGGAGTCGCTGGCCGCGCTGGAACCCGCGTTCGCGGTCCTCGGGGCGGAGGGACAGGACGCCCTGGCGCTGGCCGCCCACCCCGAGGCCGGCCGGATCGAGCACCTGCACACCGTCGGCACGTCACCGGCCCTCGCCGACGGCGCCGCCCTGCTCCTGCTGGGCGGCGCGGACTCCGGACGGCGCCCCCGCGCCCGCATCGTCGCCTCCGCCACCGCGGCCACCGACCCGGTGATCATGCTGACGGCCGGACAGACCGCCGTGGAGCGGGTCATCGCCAAGGCGGGTCTGCGCCCCGCCGACATCGACGTCTTCGAGTTCGCCGAGGCGTTCGCCGCGCTCTGTCTGCGGTTCCGCCGCGACCTCGACGCGGGCCCCGACCGGCTCAACCCCAACGGCGGGACCATCGCCATGGGGCACGCCTTCGGCGCCACCGGGGCCGTCATGGTCGGCTGCTGCGTCGAGGAACTGGAGCGCCGGGCGGGCCGGTACGGCGTCGCCGCGGTCAGCGGCGCCGCCGGCCTCGGGGTGGCGGTCCTCCTCGAACGCGTCCCGTAGCGCGGGGGGCGACGAACCGCCGGTCGGAGCCGCCGGTCACAGGCTGTCGCGCAACACCCGTTTGAGCACCTTGCCGACGGGGTTGCGTGGCAGTGCGTCGCGCAGCTCCAGCCGTTCGGGCAGTTTGTACGAGGCGATGTGCCGCTCCTTGAGATAGCCGACCAGATCGTCCAGCACGAGCGGCGACCGGGCGACGACCACCGCGCAGGCCTTCTCGCCCAGCACCTCGTCGGGATAGCCCACGACCGCGACCTCGGCCACCGCGGGATGCCCGGCGAGGAGCTGTTCCAGCTCCGCGGGGGCGATGTTCATCCCACCGCGGATCACCACGTCCTTCGCCCGGTCCACGTACTTGAGGAACTGCCCGCGGTCGCCCGCGATCTCGAAGAGGTCGCCGGTCATGAGATACCCCTGGTCGTCGAAGGGACTCGGCAGGTCCGTGCCGCCGAGATAGCCCGCGAAGACCTGCGGGCTCTTGATCCGCAACTCCCCCGGCCGGCCCGGCTCCTCGATGTCCTCACCGGTGGCGGCGTCGACGATCCGCACCTTCGTCCAGG
Source organism: Streptomyces sp. RKAG293 (assembly GCF_023701745.1). Classification (NCBI taxonomy): domain Bacteria; kingdom Bacillati; phylum Actinomycetota; class Actinomycetes; order Kitasatosporales; family Streptomycetaceae; genus Streptomyces; species Streptomyces sp. RKAG293. Next base: position 1,112,786 of record NZ_JAJOZB010000001.1, read on the forward strand.
CGGCGCCACGGGTGGACCACTCGACGCCGGGCACCCCGTACCGGGGGAAGAAGCGCGCCCGCTCCTCCGGATCCGGCACGTCGTACGGGTCGGTGAGCATCCCCGTGCCCTCGTTCGACCCGAAGAAGTTGATGACGCCGATCCCGTACCTCTCCTGCCAGCCGCGCACCATCGCCGGGGAGAGCGGCGCCGAACCGGAACCGATCCGGGTGAGCGAGGAGATGTCGGTGCTCGCGAGGAGTTCGTCCCTGGCGAGCAGCATGGTCAGCAGCGCCGGCGGCGCGACGGTGTAGGTGACGTGCTCCTCGGCGATCTGCCGCAGGAACACCGGCAGATCGAAGGGGTGGTGCTGGACGAGGACGCACCCGATCCGGAGCCACGGCAGGAACAGCCCCGCGAAACCGGCCATGTTGACCATCGGGAAGGGATTGAGCAGCACATCGTCCGCGGTCATCCTCGGCGCTTCGAGACACGTCCAGGCGATGGCCAGCCAGTCGTTGTGGCAGCGCGGAACCCCCTTCGGGGTGCTCTCGGTGCCCGAGGTCCAGCAGATGGTGACGCAGTCGTTCGGATCGACGGGGTGCTCGCGGGTGTACGCCGCGACGTCGGCCGGGTCGTACGGCGACCGCAGTTCGGCGTCGAGCGATATCGCCCCGGGCGGCAGGTGACGGCCGGCCGCGTCGGATGCTCCGAACTCTCCGTACGCTCCGTATGCGAACAGCAGCCGCAGCCCTGGCAGCCGGTCGCGCAGAGCGTCGACCTCGGCGGCGATCTCCCGCTCGCCGACCCGCACCGCCGTGATGAACGCGGTGAACTCCGCCAGCCCGCCCAGCTGCACCGTCTCGTGCTCGCGGTACTGCACCGGCAGCGGGGAGACGATCACGCCGATCCGCCAGCAGGCGAGATAGACGCACACCAGCTCGACGATGTTGGGCAGTTGCACCCCCACCACATCGCCCTGACCGAGGCCGTGCCGCAGCAGTACGGCCGCGAAACGGTCCACGTCCGCGTCGAGTTCGGCCCAGCTCAGCCTGCGGACCGGCATCCCCACCAGGTCCGGCTTGTTCAGCGGGTCGACCAGTGCGAGCCGGCCGGGATGCCGCCGTACGCGCTCCCGCAGCAGCGAGTCCGTGGTCTCGCCGTCCCACCAGCCCGCCCTGGTGTACTCGGCGACCCGTTCGGCCGGATGCAGTCTCCGTGCCCCCATGATGTCTCTCCCCTCCACCGATCGGCCGGTCCACCCCTGCGCTGAGCCGGCTGAGCTACCGGTCCCGCAACAGGGCGAGCGTCCGCTCGCCTCCTGGGTCGGCGTCCGTGCTCGACGCGACGACCGCGACCTCGTCCACCCCTGCCGCCGCGTACTCCGCGAGCCTGGCCCGTACCGTGTCCAGGTCGCCGACCAGCCCGACCGCTGCGGTCAGTTCGGCCGGCACCGCCGCGAGCAGCTCCCGCGGGTGCGGGCGTGACCGCGCGAACTCCACGACCTCGGCGAAACCCGCCTCGATGAACATCTCGGCGTAGCCGGGCGCCGCGAGGTAGCCGACCACCCCGCGCCGCAGTTGCTCCACCGCCTCCGGGGACGGATCGACGGCGGCCGTCACCCAGGCGGCCACCCGCGGCGACGGGCGGCCCAGCGCCTCGGCCTCCGCGCGCATCCGCCCGACCAGCTTCGCCGCCGAGGCCGGTGTGAGGAGGTTCAGCACCATCCGGTCGGCGAACGCGGCCGCCGTGCGGACCGCCGCGGGGCCGAAGGCGGCCACCGTCAGCTGCGACTTGGGGGCCGGCAGCCGCAGCCGGTAACCGCTGGTGCGTACGACCTCCCCCTCCGAGGTGGTCCGCTCCCCGTCCAGCAGCTGTCGCAGCGCCGTCGCCGACTCCCGCAGCGCCACCCCGCTGCGCCGGTGCGAACGGCCGTGCCACTGCTCGACGACGACCGGGCTGGAACTGCCGATCGCCACATCCACCCGCCGCCCGGTGAGGGCCGCCACCGAGGCGGCCCCGCGGGCGATCGTCATCGGATCCCGAACGGCCACGGCGAGCGGGCCGACGGTCAGCGGGATGCTCCGGGTCCGGAGTCCGACGGCGGTGGCGAGGGCGAACACGTCATAGGTGGCCATCTCACCGAGCCACAGCTCCTCGTACCCGTTCCGCTCGGCGGCCGCCGCGGTGAGCAGCGCCTCCTCCGGCGGCCGGTCCTGCCAATAGCCCAGCGACACCGACAACTTCACGTGCTTCAGCCTCCCCGACCGCAGCCCACGAACCCCACGAATCCACGCTACGCCGACGCTACAATAAGCAGAGTGACCAGACCACCCCTCCCGCAGCGCCGAACCGCGCGGCGAACACCGGAGGCCGGCGGATCGGTCGGCGCGGCCGGACAACCATCGGGACCCGGGGTCCGTCCTACTGGGCAGCACTCCCTGAAGACCGAGGCCATCACCCATGCCCTTCGCCCGCGCGACCGCCACGACCCTGCTCGGTGCGGCGCTGCTCCTGACCGCCGCACCGTACGCCCTCGCGGACTCCGGCATGTCGCTCTCCGTGGATCCGGCCTCCAGCCGGCAGCGGGGCCGGGAGGTCACGTTCACCGTCGCCGTCGACGAGTCCGACCTGAGCCACGGCAAGGGGACGTTCACCCTTGAGTCCCGTGCCTTCGTCAAACCGGTCGGTGTCACGAAGGAGCGGTTCCACGACGGCAAGGGCGGGCAGTTGTACGCGAAGGCCATGGCCATGGTGCTCTGCGACATCGAACCCGGTCCCTACACCGTGGAGTTGAAGGCCGGGGCCGGCGGCCAGGCCGCCGCCGCCGTGACCCTGACGGTCGTGCCGGCGATGGACCCCGGGAACCGGTCGTTCTGCGACGACCCGTCCACGAGCTACGACGCGGTCGCCGACCGGACGAGCGAGGCGGCGGCCGACGACAACGTGGGCCATGACGGCATCGGCGTCGGTACCGTCGTCGCCGGCGGCGTGGGCATCGGCCTCCTCAGCTCCCTCGCGACCGGCTTCGCCCTCACCCGATGGCAGCGCAGGGCGGGACGCCCGAAGGCCTGACGCACAGCACGCGCAGCACGCACAGTTTCCGTCGCGATCCGATGTAAAGAATCATAGACATCGTGTCAGCTCTGCCATACATTCATGCCATGTCATTCGACGAGAAGAACGCCTGGGTCTACGCCGTGGTCGCGATCGGCGGCTACGCGGGCTACCTCGCGGTCATCCTCGGCAGAGCGCAGGGTGTCCCGCTCACCACGGTCGCCTACGTCATGCCGATGATCCTGGCCATCAGCGCCGCGACCGCGGCCTCGATCGTGGGCCACATCGTGATCGCCGCCGCCTGGCCCAAGGAGGCCGGCAGGACCGACCAGCGGGACAAGGAGATCCACCGGCTCGGTGAGTACATCGGCGGAATCGTCCTGGGCATCGGCGTCGTGGTGCCGCTCGGCCTGGCGATGGCGGAGGTCGACTACTTCTGGATCGCCAACGCGATCTACCTGGCGTTCGTGCTGTCCGCGCTCTGCGGAACCACGGTGAAGCTCGTCACCTACCGCCGGGGGTTCTAACCGTGGGAAAGCCGACCAAGGTCACCAACGACATCCGGCGCCTGCGGTTCGTGAACGCAGAGATGACCCAGGCGGACCTGGCGGACCGCATCGGTGTCACCCGGCAGACCGTCATCGCGATCGAGCAGGGCCGCTACTCGCCCTCCCTCGAAATGGCGTTCCAGATCGCACGGGCCTTCAGGGTGCCGCTCGGCGAGGTGTTCCAGTACCCGGACGACGCACCGGACGACGAAGGAGAGAGACCATGAAGGCGGTCGTTCAGGACACCTATGGATCGGCCGATGTCCTGGAGGTCAGGGACATCGACCCGCCCGTCGTCGGTGACGAGGAGGTGCGGCTGCGCGTGCACGCCGCGAGTGCCGGCATCGGGGACTGGCATGTCATGACCGGCAGGCCGTACCTGATCCGGCTCTTCGGCTTCGGACTGCGCAGGCCCAGGGCCCGCGTCCGCGGCATCGACGTGGCGGGGACCGTCGAGGAGGTCGGCGGGAACGTGACCCGGTTCCGGCCGGGCGACGAGGTCTTCGGCACCTGCGACGGTTCCTTCGCCGAGTACGCGTGCGCCCGGCAGGACCGCATCACGCCCAGACCGGCGAACCTCAGCGCGCAACAGGCTGCGGCCGTACCCGGCTCCGGCGTCGCCGCCCTGCAGGCCCTTCGCGACCAGGGGCAGGTCCAGGCCGGCCAGAAGGTCCTGGTCATCGGCGCCGGAGGGGGCGTGGGAACGTTCGCGGTACAGCTGGCGAAGGCGTTCGGGGCGCAGGTCACGGGTGTGTGCGGCACGTCCAAGGCCGACCTGGTCCGCGCCCTCGGAGCGGACGACGTCATCGACTACACACAGGACGACTGCACGGACGGCACCCGGCACTACGACCTCATCCTCGACACCGCCGGCAACCGTCCACTGTCGCTGCTCCGGCGCGCCCTCACCCCCGAGGGGACGCTCGTCATCGTCGGGGCCGAGGGCGGCGGGCGATGGCTGCAGGGCTCGGACCGCCAGCTCCGGGCGATGCTGCTGTCCCCGTTCCTGCGCCATAAACTGCGCGGCCTCATGTCCGTACAGCGCGAGAAGGACCTGCGGTACCTGGCGGAGCTCATCGAGGCCGGCGAACTCACCCCGGTCGTCGGCAGGACGTACCCGCTGAGCGGGGTCCCCGACGCCATGCGCTACCTGGCGGAGGGACACGCGCGCGGCAAGGTCGTCATCACCCTCTGAACCCTCTCAGCCGCGATCTCAAGTCCCAGGACACACAAGGGCGTTCGGTCGTCCCGGACAGCACGGCCACCGCCCCGATCACGGCATGACGCAGGTCACATCAGGCCAAGAGGTTTGATACCGGCGAACCCGGGCAGCCGAGTGTTCAGAGGCCCCCCTTACCTCGCAGTCCCGGCCCGGCCAGCTCTCCCCCCCTGCTGACCGGGCCGAGCTGTGTCCGCAGCCCGCCCGGCCAGGGCCCGCGCGGCTCGTCAGGGCACCCGCTGGCCCTTGCCCAGGGCCACTATTCCGCCGGCGGAGACGGTGAAGTGCCGGGCGTCGTGTTCGGGGTTCACGCCGATGGTGGCTCCGGCGGGGACGACGACGTTCTTGTCGAGGATCGCGCGGCGGACGACGGCGCCGCGGCCGACCCGGACGCCCTCCAGCAGGACGGACTCCTGCACGACGGCGCCCTGCTCCACGATCACGCCCGGGGCCAGTACGGATCCGGTGACCTGGCCGCTGATGATGCAGCCCGTGCTGACCATCGACTCGCCGGCGATCCCGCCGGCGACGAACTTCGCCGGTGGCCGCTGGGCCTGGTTGGTGAAGATGGGCCACTGCCGGTTGTAGAGGTTGAAGACCGGTTGGATCGATATGAGGTCCATATGGGCTTCGTAGTAGGCGTCGAGTGTTCCCACGTCACGCCAGTAACCGTGGTCCCGGTCCGTCTCACCCGGCACTTCGTTGTCGTCGAAGTCGTAGACCTGCGCCTGGCCGCGCTCGGTGAGCAGCGGGAGGATGCTGCCGCCCATGTCGTGCACGGAGTTCTCGTCCTCGGCGTCGTGCTGGAGCGCGTCGATGAGGACCTTCGTGGAGAAGATGTAGTTGCCCATCGAGGCGAAGACCCGGTCCGGGTCGTCCGCGAGGCCGGGCGGGTCGGCGGGCTTCTCCAGGAAGCCGTCGATGCGTGAACTGCGGTCCGCCGTGGTGATGATGCCGAACGCGGACGCCTGCTCACGCGGCACGCGTATGCCGGCGACCGTCACGCCCGCGCCGGCGTCGATGTGCCGGTCGAGCATCTGCCGCGGGTCCATGCGGTAGACGTGGTCGGCGCCGAAGACCACGATGTAGTCGGGCTGCTCGTCGTGCACGAGGTTGAGCGACTGGTAGATGGCGTCGGCGCTGCCGAGGTACCAGCGGGGGCCGAGGCGCTGCTGCGCCGGGACGGGTGTGACGTAGTCGCCCAGCAGGCCGGTCATCCGCCAGGTGGTCGACACATGCCGGTCCAGGGAGTGCGATTTGTACTGCGTGAGCACGCAGATGCGGTGGATCCCGCCGTTCACCAGGTTCGACAGGACGAAGTCCACCAGCCGGTAGACCCCGCCGAATGGCACCGCGGGCTTGGCCCGGTCCGCGGTCAGCGGCATCAGCCGCTTGCCTTCGCCCCCTGCGAGGACGATGCCCAGCACGTTCGGTCGTCCGCTCACCCTGACCCCCTTCGTCTCCGGCTGCCCGCTGGCAGCCGGTCACTCCAGTACCGACTCGTAGACCTCCACGGTCCTGCGTGCCACCGCGTCCCAGCCGAATTCCGTCACGGCCCGCCGCCGCCCCGCCTCCCCCATCGCCCGCGCCCGGGCGCCGTCGCCGACGACCTCGTTGACGGCGGCCGCCAGCGCGGCCTGGAAGCCGCGCGGATCGGCCTCCTCGTACGGCACCAGCAGCCCCGTACGGCCGTGCTCGACCACCTCCGGGATGCCGCCGACGGCAGAGGCGACCACCGCCGTACCGCAGGCCATGGCCTCCAGATTGACGATGCCGAGCGGTTCGTAGACCGACGGGCAGACGAACACCGCCGCGTGGGTGAGGAGTTGGACGACGTCGGGGCGGGGCAGCATCTGCGGGATCCACAGCACGCCGTCGCGCCGCTCCCGCAGCTCGGTGACCAGGGAGCGGAACTCCGCGTCCAGCTCCGGGGTGTCGGGCGATCCCGCGCACAGCACGAGCTGGGTACCGGGGGCGAACGCACGCGCCGCGCGCACCAGGTGCGGTACGCCCTTCTGCCGGGTGATCCGGCCGACGAAGAGGACGAACGGCCGGGCCGGGTCGATACCGAGGCGCTCCAGGACGTCGACCCGCGGGTCGGGCCGGTACAGGGCGGTGTCGATGCCGTTGTGCACCACGTGGACCCGGTCGGGATCCACCCGCGGGTAGCAGGCGAGCACGTCGGCGCGCATGCCGTGGGACACCGCGATCACCGCGTCCGCCGCCTCTGCGGCGGTGCGCTCGGCCCAGCTGGAGACCGCGTAGCCGCCGCCCAGTTGCTCCGCCTTCCAGGGGCGCAGCGGCTCCAGGGAGTGGGCGGTCATCACATGCGGGATGCCGTGGAGCAGTTTGGCGAGATGGCCCGCCATGTTGGCGTACCAGGTGTGCGAGTGGGCGAGGTCGATGTCCGTCACGGCGGCCGCGATGGACAGGTCCACCGACAGCGTCCGGAGCGCGTTGTTGGCCCCGTCCAGTCCGGCGGCCGCCCGGTGCCGTACGAGGCCCGAGGCCTTGTCCGCGACGTCGTCCGGGCCGTCGTCACCGGAGCCGGGGTCGTCGACGCTCCAGCTGTGCACGGTGAGATCGACGAGACCGCGCAGTTCCCGTGCGAGGAACTCGGCGTGCACCCCGGCTCCGCCGTACACGTCCGGCGGATACTCGCGCGTTAACAGCCCGACCTTCACCGTGTCCCACCTCTCCGCTGATCACCCGGTGTCCTGGGCGTTGCCGTCCGGGGCCCGCTCCGCTCCGGCATCAGCGGGGCCGGCCCGGGATGCGGCGATCGGTGCAGGCCTCGTAGCCCTCTTCTGTACCGGATCGTCAGGCGGCAAACGTCACGGGGTCCGCCGACAGGCGGCCGCGGGCGGCTTGTCCCGCGACACGGCAATGGTCCGGTGGCCGGTGGAGTGCGCCCTCTCGCGCCGGGCACGGAGAATGGGAACAATGCCGAACGACGCGGAACGCCTCCCACCACGGGCACGGGCCCACAGTGGCGGGGCGGACCCGCACCCGGAGGAGAGAGCCAGATGCCGCACGAGCGCGCCGGACAGCCCGCACAGCCCGCCGACCTGGTCGACGTGGCCCGGCTGGTGACCGCGTACTACACGCTCCGACCCGACCCGGGCGAGGTGGGCCAGCGGGTCGCGTTCGGGACCTCGGGCCACCGCGGTTCGTCGCTGGCGGTCGCGTTCAACGAGGACCACATCGCGGCCACCAGCCAGGCGATCAGCGAGTACCGGTCGGGACAGGGGACCGACGGTCCGCTCTTCCTGGGGGCGGACACGCACGCGCTGTCCGAGCCTGCGCGGGCCACCGCGCTGGAGGTGTTCGCCGCCAACGACGTCACGGTGCTGATCGACAGCGCGGACGGCTACACGCCCACCCCGGCGGTCTCGCACGCCATCCTGGTGCACAACCGCGGTCGCACCTCGGGGTTGGCGGACGGCGTGGTCGTCACGCCCTCGCACAATCCGCCGGCCGACGGCGGCTTCAAGTACAACCCGCCGAACGGCGGTCCCGCCGGTTCCGAGGCCACGTCCTGGATCCAGGACCGGGCGAACGAACTGATCGCGGGCGGCCTCAAGGACGTCCGACGGATCCCCTACGCCCGCGCGCTCGCCGCCGGCACCACGGGCCGCTACGACTTCCTCACGCACTACACCGACGACCTGCCCGCCGTGGTGGACCTGGAGGCCGTCCGGGCGGCCGGCGTGCGGATCGGCGCGGACCCGCTGGGCGGCGCGTCGGTCGCGTACTGGGGCCGGATCGCGGAGCGCCACGGGCTGGATCTGACGGTCGTCAATCCGGACTCCGACCCGACATGGCGCTTCATGACGCTGGACTGGGACGGCAAGATCCGGATGGACTGCTCGTCACCGCACGCCATGGCCTCGCTCATCCGGCGGCGCGACGACTTCCAGGTGTCCACCGGCAATGACGCGGACGCCGACCGGCACGGCATCGTGACCCCGGACGCCGGCCTGATGAACCCCAACCACTACCTCGCCGTCGCCATCTCCTACCTGTACGAGCACCGCGGGCAGTGGCCGTCGGACGCCGGTATCGGCAAGACCCTGGTCTCCTCGTCGATGATCGACAAGGTGGCGGCGGGCCTCGGCCGGAAGCTGGTGGAGGTACCGGTCGGCTTCAAGTGGTTCGTGGACGGGCTGCTGGACGGCTCGTTGGGCTTCGGCGGCGAGGAGTCCGCCGGCGCGTCCTTCCTGCGCCGCGACGGATCGGTGTGGACCACCGACAAGGACGGCATCCTGCTCGCGCTGCTCGCGGCGGAGATCATCGCCGTCACCGGCCGCAGCCCGTCGCGGCACTACGCCGACCTCACCGCGCGCTTCGGCGAGCCCGCCTACGCCCGGATCGACGCGCCGGCGACCCGCGAGCAGAAGGCCGTCCTCGCCTCGCTCTCCCCCGAACAGGTCCCGGCGGGCGAACTGGCCGGTGAGCCGGTCACGTCGGTCCTCACCGCGGCACCCGGCAACGGTGCCTCGCTGGGCGGCCTCAAGGTCTCCTCCGACAACGCCTGGTTCGCCGCCCGGCCGTCCGGCACCGAGGACGTGTACAAGATCTACGCGGAGTCCTTCCACGGTCCTGAACACCTCGCCAAGGTGCAGGAGGAGGCGAAGGCCATCGTGTCCAAGGCGCTGGACGACGCCTCCGGAAAGGCCTGACGCGCACCCACCCACAGCAGCAGTGACGCGCACCCGTCCTGTGACCGGAGTCGACCACCGCCGGTACTCATCCACCGGCTGACGAAGGGAACCATCCTTGAGCGGCAGCGGACTGTCCGGGGAACGGCTCGACCGGATGCGCGACGTCATGTCCGGCTACGTCGAACGCGGTGACGTACCGGGGCTCGTGACGCTGGTGCACCGGCGCGGTGAGACACGGGTCGAGGCGCTCGGCACGATGGCCGCCGGTGGCACCGTCCCGATGGGCCGCGACGCGATCTTCCGGATCGCGTCGCTGACCAAGCCCGTCACCGCGGTGGCCGCGATGATCCTGGTGGAGGAGTGCCGGCTGCGGCTGGACGAGCCGGTGGACCGGCTGCTGCCGGAACTCGCCGACCGCAGGGTGCTCCGGCGGCTCGAAGGGCCGCTCGACGACACCGTTCCGGCACGCCGGCCGATCACCCTCCGGGATCTGCTGACGTTCCGGCTGGGGATCGGAGCGGTGCTCGCTCCCCGGGGGACCCACCCGATCCAGCGGGCGATGGACGAGGCCGGCCTCTCCCCCAGTCCGAACCCGCCGGCGATCGATCCCGACGAGTGGATGAAACGGCTCGGCGCACTGCCGCTGGTCCATCAGCCGGGCGAGCGCTGGATGTACCACACGGGTTCCGAAGTGCTGGGGGTGCTGATCGCACGCGCCGCCGGCCAGTCGTTCGCGTCCTTCCTCAGCGACCGGATCTTCGATCCGCTCGGCATGCGGGACAGCGCGTTCCAGGTGCCGCCGGAGAAGCTGGACCGGCTGCCGCCGAGTTACCGGGCCCGTCCCGCGACCGGCGAACTCGTGCTCCAGGACGATCCCGCCGACAGCCGCTGGGGCCGTCCGGTGGCGTTCCCGTCGGGTGGTGGCGGGCTCGTCTCGACGGCCGACGACTACCTGGCCTTCTGCCGGATGATGCTGGACCGGGGGCGGCACGGCGGCGGACGGGTGCTGTCCCGGCCCTCGGTCGAACTCATGACCAGCAACCATCTGGCAGCGGAGCAGCGGTCCGGAACCCGCAGCTTCCTCGGTCCCGACGAGGGCTGGGGTTTCGGTGTCTCCGTCTCCGTGCGGCGCTCCGATCTGGCGACGACCCCGGGCCGGTTCGGGTGGAACGGCGGCACGGGCACCTCCGCCTACTCGGACCCGGGGGAAGACCTCGTCGGCATTCTGCTGACCCAGCGCCACATGGACTCCACCACTTCTCCCGCGGTCTTCCAGGACTTCTGGACCTCGGCGTACCGGGCGATCGACGACTGAGCCGCGGGGTCGTCACCCCGCAGCCGCGCCGGCCCTCCGCTTGCTCACTCAGTACCTGGCCGACGTGGGCAGCCGGGGACCTACTGGGTGACGGGCTCGCTCTGCTGCGGGGCCTCGACGGCCGCGGTGACGGTGGTGCCGGCCGGGACGGACTCGTAGTAGACCGAACGGGACTGCTTGGAGCGCAGGGCCGCGGACTTGCGGACCAGGCCCTCGAGCGCGGTGCGCACGCTCATGATGGTGACGGAGCGCTCCGGCGTCGAGATGGCGGTGGCGACCTCCGCCGCCGAGGCCGGGCCGCCCTGCTTGACCAGGTAGTTCTCGACGACCTTCACGAGCTTGTCCGCCTTGGGGGCGGCCGTCTTGGCGTCGGCCGCCTTCGGAGCGGCGGTCTTCGCGGTGGCGGTCTTCGCCGGCTTCGCGGTCGTGGACTTGGCCGTGGCGGCCTTCGTCGCTGCGGCCTTCGCCGGCTTCGCGGTGGCGGTCTTGGCCGGGGTGGCCTTCGCGGTCGCGGTCTTGGCGGGCGCCGCCTTGGTGGCGTGCGCGGCGTCGGCCACGGCGCTCTTCGCGTCGGTCTTGCGGCCGCGGCCGGCACGGCCCTGGGTCGGGACCGACTTGCGCGCGGTACGTCGCCTGGCGCCGGGCACCTTCGCCGACTTCGTGTGCGGCGCGACGTGCGCTTCCGGCTCGGTCTTCTGCGGTTCGCCCTGTTCGGAGGCGGAGTGCTGCTTCGTCGCGCCGACGGCGCTCTGCATGCTCAGCAGCATTTCACGGTCCTGGACGAGGACCTCCAGCTCCTTCTGGAGCACGTCGATCTGCGCGAGAACGCGGTCGCGGTCACCGTCGTTCTGCCGCAGATCGGCGGCGACGCGGGCTTCGTACTCGCCCTGCAGACTCTGGCTCTTGGACATGACGTCCGACATGGACACCACTCGCCTTTCGTTGCTCACTTCGCGTCATTGATGACCGTGATGGTAGCCATCAACGTATGAGGGGATATTCGAAACGGACGCTCACATCACGTCCCCGTGGTCCGGGCCGGACCGAGCTGCGCCGACATCCGTATGAGTAAGACCATCCCAGTCAACGTCCGCGAAAGCCAACTCGGTTCCCCGGATCCCGTCCGGGAGGTTACATCTTTCGGGCGCGGGAGGATAGGAGCAGCGTCCCCCGTTGACCTGGAAGTGTGGCGGCCCGGATGGCGAATTCCTTTCGCCCCGGCGGGAGTTGCCGCACTCGGCCGGGTACCGTCCGGCCGGTCCCGCGGCGCCCCGCGTTCGCGCCGCGCGGGAGAAACTCGGCGAACAGTTCGAGTTCGCTCCCGCTCTCCCCGCGGCGGATCCGCGCTTCCCGCACTTGCCTTCCCGGACCGTTGACGCCCTCTCCGGCGGGGCGCGATCCTGGAGTGACGCGAGTGAAAGGACACATCGTGTTCGAGCGTTTGCACAACTTATAGAGCGGCGAAAGGGCCGAGTGCCACGCCAATCGGGAGCGGAACACCCGGCCGCGGCAGGAGTTGTTCGGCCGGGACGGGCAAGAAGCCGCCTATGAGACCAAGCGACGAAGTGGCCGCGCGACGCGTCGGCATGCTGCTCGTGATGCACGGCGCGCTGTTGATGGGCTTCGGCCTGCTGCTCACCCGATGGCTGGTGAAGGTCCCGCCGTTCACCTCGGAGGACGCGGTCAACCGGGCCTTCGCCGCGCACCGGTCGGCGGGCTGGAACAGCGTCACGTACTGGCTGTCCCAGCTGGGCAACACCCATGCCGTCGTGCTGATCACGGCGGTGTCGGTGGCCCTGCTCCTGCTGCCGGTGTACGGGCGGCTCAACCGCGAAGCCCTGTTCCTGGGCGCCGCGGTGGCCTTGCAGTCGGTGGTCTTCCTCATGGTGACCGCGGCCGTCGACCGGGCCCGTCCGGACGTGGCACACCTGGATGTGGCCCCGCCGACGTCCAGTTTCCCGTCAGGTCACACCGGTGCCGCGACGGCGCTGTACGGCGGTCTGGCCGTTCTCGTCCTCCTCCGGTTCCGCGGAACCTGGCGCTTCGTGCCGGCCGCGGTGCTGTTCGCCGTTCCCGTCCTGGTCGCGGTGGCGCGCCTGTACCGGGGGATGCACCATCCCACCGATGTGGTCTTCGGCCTGCTCAACGGGGCCGGGATCCTGCTGGTCATGGGGCGTTCGCTGCTGCCCGCGCGCGCCCAGCCGCACCTGCCGGGACAGGCCGGGACTGACACCTCTCCGGATGCGACTGCCGTCGCCCGGTACGGACGGCGGGCCGCCGTGGTGGTGAATCCGACCGTCGTGGACGACGAACTGCACGACGCGATCCGCCGCACGCTGGGGCGGTACGGCTTCGAGGACGTCTCCTGGCACGGGACGACCGAGGAGGACCCGGGGAACGGCGCCGGACGGCGGGCCGCGCTCAGGAAACCCGACCTGATCGTCGTGTGCGGTGGGGACGGCACGGTGATGGCCTGCGCCGACGGCCTGGCGCACAGCGGTATCCCGGTCGCCGTCCTGCCCTGCGGCACCGGCAACCTGCTGGCGCGCAACCTCGGTTACCCGGCCGATCCCATCGCCGCGCTCGTCGCCGCGCTGGAGGGCACCACCCACCCCATCGACCTCGGGACCGCCGACGGTGACGGGATCTCCGGGGCCCGGTTCGCCGCCATGGCAGGCGCCGGGTTCGACGCCGCCGTGGTCGGGGACGCGTCCTCCCGGATGAAGGCGGGCATCGGCTGGGCGGCCTATCTGGTGTCCGGGGTGCGCCATCTGCGCGATCCCGGGATGCGGCTGACGCTGCGGCTCGACGGCGGACCGGAGCTCGGCCGCCGGGCACGGATGGTGCTGGTGGGCAACGTCGGCACGCTGCAGGGCGGCGTACCGCTGCTCCCGGACGCGCGGCCGGACGACGGGCTGTTCGACGTCGTGCTGCTCAACCCGGCGGGACCGCTCGGCTGGCTGCTCGCCGCCACCCATGTGCTGACTCGGCCGCACCACGACGGGACGCCCCGGCCACCGGGCCGCGGTGGACGGTTCGCCGACGGCGCGCTGGAGTACTTCACCGCACGGCGCATCGAGATGACCTTCGAACATCCCCAGGAACGGGAGTTGGACGGTGAACCGGTCGGTCCCGGCGTACGCCTGGTGATCGAGGTCGATCCGGGCGCCCTGCTGATGCGGCTGCCGGCGACCTCACCCACGGCATCGTCCTCGGCGCCGGCGGGCACCGAAGAACCGGCAGCCCTGACAGGAGCACACGATGGGTACGGCAACACGAGTTCCGCAGACCCGCGACATCACGGGCGACGAGCTCTCGGGCGATGAGGCCTGGGCCACCCTGCGCCGCTACGGCGGATGGCAGCTGGTCCGTGACGCCTTTCTGCGGTTCCGGTACGCCGACGGGTTCAGCCACGCGCGGGCACTGGCACTGCAGACGGTCCTGTCGCTGGTGCCGTTCGCCATCGCCGTCGTCGGGCTGTCCACGGTGCTGCACGCCGAGGGCATCGGGCGGGTGGCCGAACTCACCGTGCTGCGCATGTCGAGCGGTCCGAGCTCCGATGTCGTGCAGAACGCCCTCGCCGACAGCCGCCGGCACGCCGACGAGGGCGGACAGCTGGCACTGTGGTTCGGTCTGCTGTTCGCGCTGGTGAACGTCACCACCGCGATGAGCCAGATCGAACGCGGCGCCAACCGCATCTACGGCGTGGAGCGCGACCGGCCGTTCCACCTGAAGTACCGGCGCGGGCTGGTGATGATGCTGCTCGCCGGACTGCCCCTGGGGCTGGGTTCCATCCTCATGGTGGGCGGCGCCGACATCGCCGGGGCGGCGGCCCAGGTGTACCACTGGACGCCGGACCAGACGACGGCCTGGAACCTGTTGCGCCGGCCGGTGGGCATCCTTCTCGCCCTGTTCTCCGCCTCCGTCGTCTTCCGCAGTTCGCCGCGCCGCCGGCAGCCCGGCTACACCTGGCTGGCCTTCGGTGCGGCCGTCTACCTGGCGCTGTGGACCCTGCTGACCTGGCTGCTCAGCCTGTACGTCGAGTTCAGTAGTTCTTTCAACTCCGTGTACGGCCCGCTGAGCGCCTTCATCTCACTGCTGCTGTGGTCCTATCTGACGGCGATAGCGCTCTTCATGGGCATCGCGTTCGCCGCCCAGCTGGAGGCGGTCCGCGCCCGCGTCAAGGAGCCGGTTCTCCAGGATCCGGGGGTCTGAGCGGTGCGGCGCCGGAACCCGGCCGGGCCGGCCTCTCGCCCCGGCACTGATGATTCCCGGCCGGAGCGGGTAGCCGTCACCGGCATGAGGGCACTGTCGCGATTCCCCGGAAACCTGATCCGCCGGCTGCGCGGCGCGGACGAGCGCCTCGGCGTACGGCTGCTGGTCACGGCGGCGGTGTGCGCCGTCGCCACCGTGCCGTTCGCCTTCGTCCTGGTCCTTGTGGAGGCCCACTGGGGCCCGCTGCACCGCGCCGACCGGAGCGCGGCCGAGAACCTGCACCGGGCGGCGCTGGACCACCCGGCATGGGTGACGGTGCTGCGCTTCCTCACCAACGGACCGTGGTCGCCCACCGTCATGCGGCTGCTGGTGGCCGCGGTCGTGGTGTGGCTGCTGTACCGCCGGGCCTGGCGACTGGCCGCCTGGGCCGCCGTCACGTCCGCCCTGAGCTCCCTGGTGGGAGTGATGGTGAAGACCGCGGTGGAACGCGCCCGCCCGCAACTGCCGGACCCGGTGGCCCACGCCCCCGGCTATTCGTTCCCCTCCGGCCACGCCATGACCGCCACGACGTCCTGCGGAGTGCTGCTGCTCGTCCTGCTGCCCCTGGTCCCCCGCGGCCTGCGGGCGCTGCCGTGGGCGGCGGCGGTGATCTCCGTGGTCGGGGTCGGCTACACCCGGGTCGCCCTGGGCGTGCACTGGGCGAGCGATGTGGTGGGCGGCTGGCTGCTCGGGCTGGCCGTGCTCGCCGCCACCACCGCCGCGTTCCAGACCTGGCGCCAGGAGGCGGGCCTCGCCCACACCTCACCGGCCCAGGGCCTGGAACCCGAACTGGACACCCCCCACACCGCCCCCGAGCCGGCCCTCCACCTCGGCCACCACCCCGCGCCCCCGTCGGCGGAGGACGACCCGCGCCCGTGAGCGAGGGCGGCACCGTCGCGTCGTGGGCCGGCTCCCTGCCGGGGACCTCACCGCAGACCTCCTGGATCATGATCGCGTTGAGGCCGTGCGCCTTTGCGGACCTGGCGATGGCGGCGGCCTTGAGCTGCGGCTGATTGCGGTCCGGGCAATAGGCGCTGGCCCCGTCCGCGGCCAGTGAGCCGGGGTAGTCCCCGCCGGCCTCTCCACAGATGTTCCAGGTGGCCGCCCGGACCGTTTCGAACGCGTAGGCGTCGTGGGTCGCGTCGCCTGCGACGGTCACCGCGGCGGCCTGAGCGGTGGGCGCCGGTGGTCCGCCCGGTATGCCGACGACGAGCGCGGCGGTCGCCACTACCGCCGCGATGGTACGGACCCGCCAGGGCCGGTGCGGCGCACGGTGTGAAGGCCGAAGGAGCATGGGTGATCCATTCCGCGCGACTGTCGGACCGCGGATGAGAAGGGGACGGGCCGGCAACGGGCCGTACAGCCGCCACGGGCCCCCTGACCTGCCGGGGGAACGGTCGGCGCCGTTCCCAGCCCCGGGCGGGCCGGGAACGACACTCACGAAGCAGCGGGCGGAACCTCAGAACAGGGTGTCGGTGAAGCGGTCGATCTGGTCGGGGTCCGGGGACCAGCAGTAGAGGATCACTTCGTCGGCGCCGAGGTCGGCGTACGCACTCACCGCGGCCTTGATCTCCTGCGGATCGCCCAGCAGACCGTCGGCGAAGTGGGTGGCGTCACCCAGGAACGCGTAGTAGCGGGCGACGTTCTCGCGGGCCTCCGCGACCACCGCGTCCGGTCCGATGGCGACGTTGACCTGGGCCACCAGCCGGGGCGACGAGGTGCGCCCGGCGTCGCGCCAGGCCTGTTCCGCCTGGCGGAACAGGCGGTCGGTGAAGTGCGGTGAGGGCGCGGCGCCGAGGAAGCCGTCACCCCAGCGGGCGGCGCGGGCGAGCGCGGCGGGGGTGAAGCCGCCGAAGAGCACTTCGGGGCCGCCGGGGGTCGCGGGGGCGGGTCCGATCGGTCCCACACCGTCGCCGTAGGGCTCGCCCGCCCAGAGCCGGCGCAGTACCGCCATCTGCTCGTCGAGCCGGCGGCCGCGCCGGTGGACGTCGACTCCGGTGGCCAGGTAGTCGTCCTCCCGTCCGCCGATCCCGATGCCGAGGGTGAAGCGGCCGCCCGAGAGGCGGTCGAGGGTGGCGGTCTGCTTCGCCAGCAGAGCGGTCCGGTGCAGGGGTGCGAGCAGTACCTCGGTCTGAACCCGGATGCGGTGGGTGGCGCCGGCGAGGGCGGCGAGGGTGATGAGTGGTTCGGGGTTGTCGTGGACCAGCCGGTCCAGCAGTCCGAGGGTGGTGAAGGGGCCGGCGTCGGCACGACGGGCCCAACTCAGCAGCCGACCGGGGTCGTCGACGGGAAGACCGAGACCGATGTTCATGCGGGACTCCTCAGAAAGGGCGGACGAAATCGATGCCGCCCCTCCGTGATCTCGCACGAGCGATGACGTGCGGGCGCGCTCCCGTTTGCGGCGTACTTCCAGGGAGCGGTGCTCGGAGTCCGGCCATCCTAGGGGAAGCCGCGAGGGTGAGTACGGCGCGGGACGGGATCAGGACACGACGGCGGGTCCCGGCGCCCGTGGGCGCGCTCGCATAGGGTCGCGTGGTGGCTTTGATCAGGATCGAGCGCTCGTCCCCGCTGCCCGTCGAGGAGGTGTGGCGGCGGCTCACCCACTGGGAGCGGCACGCGGCCCATGTGCCGCTGACCAGGATCACCGTCACGACCCCGCCACCCACGCGACTGGGCACCGTCTTCGTCGCGCGTACCGGCCTGGGCCCTGTCGGGTTCGACGACCCCATGGAGGTAGTGCGCTGGGAACCGCCCGCGCCGGGTGGCACCGGCCGTTGCCGGCTGGAGAAGCGCGGCACGGTCGTCGTGGGGTGGGCCGAGATCGAAGTGGGCGCGCGGGACACCGGATCGCGGATCGTGTGGCGGGAGGATCTGCGGGTACGGAGACTGCCGCGGCTGTTCGACGGCCTGACGGTGCGGTCCGGCCGGCTGATGTTCGGCCGGGCGATCACCGGACTGCTCGCGGAGGCATAGCCCCGGCGCTCCGGGGCGGCCCGGTCGCGACGACGAAGAGAAGGACATCGGTGATGGACGAACGGCTGGTCGTGGTGGGCAGTCTCAACATGGACCTCTCGGTCACGGTGCCGCGGCTCCCCCGGCCGGGCGAGACGGTCTCCGGTGCCGATGTCGTGCGGGGGCCCGGTGGGAAGGGCGGCAACCAGGCGGTCGCCGCGGCGCGGCTCGGCGCACGGGTCCGGCTGGTCGGACTGCTCGGGGACGACACCCATGGCGTCGAACTGCGGGCGGCCCTGACGGCGGAGGGGATCGACGACAGCGCGGTGGGCACCCTCCCGGACACTGCTTCCGGACTGGCGCTGATCGTGGTGCAGCACGACGGCGAGAACACCATCACCCTGTCCCCCGGCGCCAACCACCACCTGGACGAAGCCACGTTGCGAAGCCTCACGGAGGGGACCGTCGCGAACCGCGCCGACACCGTCCTGCTCCAGCTCGAAGTGCCGCTGCCCACCGTACTGGCCGCGGCCCGTGAGGCGCGCGCCGCCGGGGCGCTGACCGTGCTCAACGCCGCTCCGCTGCCCGGTCCCGGCCCGCTGCCGGCCGAACTGCTGCGCGCGGTCGATGTCCTGATCGTCAACGAGACCGAGGCGGCCGGGCTGCTCGGCCTCCCGGACGGACCGTCCGCGGGCCGGGACGAGGACTGGACGGCGCGCGCCGAGCGGCTGCGTCTGCTGGGACCCGGGACCGTCGTGGTCACGCTCGGCGCCGCCGGCGCGGTCGCCGCCGACGCCCGGGGCGGGCTCAGCGAACCGGGCTTCCCGGCCGACGCGGTGGACACCGTCGGTGCCGGTGACGCCTTCTGCGCCCAACTGGCCATCGCTCTGGGTCTCGGCCGCCCGCTCGCCGAGTCCGTCCGCCGGGCCTGCGCGGCCGGCGCCGTGGCCGCCACCCGCCACGGCGCGCAGAACGCGCTGCCCACCCGGGCCGAAGTCGACTCGCTGCTCGCGGGAACTCCCCGCTGATCGCGGGCCAGGGGAACGGTTTAGCCTGGGAGCGACCCGAGTCGGGTGCTCCCGAGCGAAGGAAGAACATGAACGGCGTCACCGGATTCACCAGCGTTTCCCCGACCACCCTCGCCGACGTCCTCGGCCGTGAGCAGGTCATGGACATCGGCATTCGCCCGCTGTGGCCGTCCCCGCGGGTCGCCGGCCCGGCGTTCACCGTACGGTGCCCTCCCGGCGACAACCTGATGCTGCACGCGGCCATCCACCGCGCGGAGCCCGGCTCGGTCATCGTCGTCGAAGCGGGTGACGTGGACTACGCGCTCGCCGGCGGAAACGTCTGCGCCGTCGCCCAGCGCCGGGGGATCGCGGCGTTCGTGCTCGACGGTGTGATCCGTGACCTCGCCGAGGTGCGTGAGATGGGCTTTCCCGTCTTCGCCAGGGGTGTCATCCCCATCCCGGGGACCAAGAAGGCCGTTGTGCCGCTCAACGGCACGGTGCGGTGCGGTGGCGTGCGGGTGAGCGCCGGCGACATCGTGGTCGCCGACGAGGAGGGCATCGTCGTCACTCCCGGCGCCCGTCAGGAGCAGGTGCTGGCCGACGCCCGCACGAAGCTGGCCAAGGAGGCCGGTGAGTCCCTCGACGCCTGGGAAGCGGCGCATCGTGCCCGCATCGACGCGATCCTGGCCGAGAACGGCTTCGCGAGCTGACCCGGGCCGTTCGGCTCAGGAGGCCTCGTGCCGCGGCGCGCTGCGCGAGGCCCGGTCCGGTTGGTGTGCGCGGTGCTTCCGGTGCCAGTGGGGGCGGTGGACGGAGACGGTCGTGGCGCGGCGGGTCAGGGCCCCGAGTCCGATCAGCGTGACCGTCCAGGTGCCGACGAAGGTGTAGATCAGCGTCGGTGCGTCCGCGCGTACCGCTTCGATCAGCAGGACCAGGGAGCCGGCGGCCAGTCCGCCGAGCAGCGCCACCAGCCAGCGGACCGGCGGGCGTCGCACCCGGCGGCGGGCGGGGCCGGCCCAACTGACCAGCCTGCGCAGGAACCGGCCCTCACGGCGGAAGTTGACTTCCATGCTGCTGAGGATCCGGCGTTCCTCGTCGGTGAGTTCTACAGCGCCCATCGTGTGGGTCCCTCCCCCGTGCGGCTGAGCGGACTGATGGCGCGGCGGTCCGCACCGTGCTTCCCGGAGGCCGGAGGGGCGGCGCGCTCGGTTGCCGACGCGGCCGCTCCGGGGAGATCGGGAACCTCGACCAGGGCAGGTAAGTCCGGTGTGAGCTGTGAGTGTTCGTCAGCGTCCATGGGGTATCTCCGCGATGTCTGGCCCCCAGGGCGGAGGCCGCCTCGTGCACTCCTTCGTCAACGCCGGCCGCGCTTCCGGCCGGACGATACTCCGTGCTCCGCACCGTGCCGTCATACACCTCGTGGTGGCAGGTCTCCGGCCGGTTCAGCTCCGCACGGGGGCGGAGGTCCGCCGGCCGGCCGGAGAACTCTGTACTGAAGCCGCTTCCCCCGGCGCGGGGCGGCAAACGCCCGGGGCGTGACAGGGCTCCCGCGGTCCACGAGGACCCGAGCGCACCCCACGACGCGCCGCGGACCGGTGCGCTGCACGCTCGGGAGTTCTGGCGTGTTGCGCACCGGTCCGCGGCGGACAGGCGGGAGTTCGGCCCGTCAGAGGCCCGACTTCTCCTGGGGGATGCGTTCCAGCAGCCCGCGCAGGTCGTCCGCGTGCTCCTCCTCCTGCGCGAGGAGCTCCTCGAACACCCGGCGGGTGGTCGGGTCGCCGTTGCCGAGCCACTGGGCGATCTCCGTGTAGGAGGCGATGGCGACCCGCTCCGCCACCAGGTCCTCCTTGATCATGTCGATCAGGCCGAGGCTCGCGTCGTACTCGGCGTGCGAGCGCTTGGTGAGGGTGTCCGGGTCGAAGTCCGGCTCCCCGCCCAGCTGGACGATCCGCTGGGCCAGTTTGTCCGCGTGCGCCTGCTCCTCCTGGGCGTGCTCCAGGAACTCGGCCGCGACGGGCTCCGAGTACAGCCCGGTGGCCGTGAAGTAGTGCCGCTTGTAGCGCAGGGTGCACACGATCTCGGTGGCCAGCGCCTCGTTCAGCACCTGGATGACCCGCTTGAGGTCGGCGCCGTAGGCATCCGTCACCGGCCCCTTCTCGATCTCCTTGCGAGCCCGGCTCCGGAGCGTTTCGATGTCGGTCAGGAACTCCGCCATGTCGTACTACCGTCCTTCGTGATCTGCGGCCAAGACGAACGGGAGACCCGTCCACGCGCTGCGCGTACCCGGCCGTCCCGCCCGGTACGCCCTCCCCGGCCCGAGATCAGCCACCCGGCCCCGGCGTCGCCGGTGGCAGCGGGTCATTCGGCCGAATCCGGCTCCCCCGCCGCGGAACCGCGCACGGTCGTACCGACGGCCGTCGGCCCGTGCACACGCCCGCGGACGGGGTAGCAGACCTCCATGGGCTCGGAGTCCGTTCCCGGCACCCGCCGCACCGCGCACTCCGGCTCGGACGGTCCGTCGTCCCGCCGGGGGCCGAAGGCTGCCCGGGTGCTGCGCCGGATCTGGCGGCGGGGCGTCGAGATAGAGCTGATGCAGCGGTCGATGGGCTTCGCCGCACTCGGCCTGGTGACGCTGATTCCGCTGCTGATCGTCGTCGCGGCGGCGCTGGGGCACAACGGTCAGGGGTTCGTGGCGTGGGTGCGGGACGCGCTCGGGGTGACGGGCGGTTCCGCGCGCGCGGTGGAGAGCCTGTTCAGCAGCCCGGCGCGGGTGCTGAGTACGACGACCGCGCTCAGCCTCGCGTCCCTGGCGGTCTTCGGGCTGTCCTTCATCGCCGCCATCCAGACCGCCTACGAACGCATCTGGGACCTGCCGTCCGCACCCTGGCACGCCACCTGGCGGCGGGCACTGGCTCTCGCGGTCCTGGTCGGCTACCTGCTGACGGCCGAGTACTGCGACCACGTCCTGCAGGACACACCGCTGCAGCCCCTCATCCGCATCGTGGTGACGGCGGTGGGAGGCGTGGCGTTCTTCTGGTGGATGCAGCACTTCCTGCTGTGCGGCCGCATCGCCCGGCGGCTCCTGCTGCCGGGCGCCCTGCTGACCGTGGGCGGGCTGGTCGGGCTCCGGTTCTTCTCCATCACCGTCTTCTCACCGCTGATCGCCAGCAGCGCGGTCTCGTACGGGCCCATCGGAACCGTGCTGATCGTCCAGTCCTGGCTGATCGGCATCGGATTCGTCATCTATGCGGGAGCGCTGGCGGGGCAGGGGCTGTATGAGCGCAAGCGTCCTCAGTGACGTGACCGCGCCACCATCCGACCGGTTGGAGAGGACGACAGTGGAGCGTTGGCAGTACGGCTTTCTGTACATCGGGTACTACGGGCCCCCGGGGGCGGAAAAGGTCTACGAGCTGGTGGTCACCGGCGAAGGAGCGGAGATCGTCGCGCTGGAGGACTCGACGCTCCAGACCCCCACGCTGATCCTGGCCCGGCTCGACCGGCTGGGCGGTGAGGGCTGGCTCCTCGAGGCGCGCGGCGAGGCCGAGTACAGCGCGCGGGGGATGGCACCCGCCTGGATGCTCGACAAGGTCAGGGAACTGGATCCCGGGGGCGAGATGGGGACGTACTCCATCTACACGATGCGGCGGACGCTGGACTGACCGCCGTCGGCCGCTGTCGCGATCACGGCTGGACCGACCGCCGTCAGCCGCTGTTGCACTCGCGGGCGGTCAGCGGCGGGCCGTCCACCGCGCAGTGCATACGGGGCGCGGACGGCTCCTCCTCCTGCGGCGCTGCCGGCACCTCGGCCGGCGGCGCGGTTGGGGTGCGGATCATGGTGGCGGCCAGCACGGCGCCCGCCACGAGCAGCGCCGCCGCGATGATCAACGACAGGTGGAAGCCGTGCGAGAACGCCTCGGGGTCGTCGTAGCTGCGGCCCGACAGTCCGGTGACGGCGGGCAGCGCGGCGATGGCGATGAGGGCGGCCGCGCGGGCGACGGCGTTGTTGACGCCCGAGGCCACGCCGGCGTGCTCGGCGCCCACGGCGTCCAGGACGGTGGCGGTGAGCGGGGCGACCAGGACGGCCAGGCCGAAGCCCAGCACGACGACGGCGGGCAGCACGTCCCGGAGGTAGTCGGCGTCCGGCCCGACGCGGAACATCAGCAGGATCGCGGCCGCACAGATCAGCGGTCCGACCGTCATCGGCAGCCGGGGCCCGATGCGCTGCGACAGCCGGCCGAAGCGCGCGGAGAGCAGGAGCATCATGATCGTGATCGGCAGCATCGCCGTCCCGGCGGCGATCGGCGAGAATCCGGAGACGACCTGCAGCTGGACGGCGAGCAGGAAGAACACTCCGCCGAAGGCTCCGTAGACGGCGAACGTGACACCGTTCGCGGCGCTGAACTGGCGTGAGGCGAACATGGTCAGCGGCAGCATCGGGTGTGCCTGGCGCGCTTCGGCGACGAGGAAGCCGGCCAGGGCGGCGATGCCCAGCGCACCGCTGACGATCACCGTCGGCGACCCGGCCCCGTGCTCCGGGGCGGCGATGATCGCGTAGGTGACGCCCGCCAGTCCGAGACAGCTCAGGGCCGCGCCGAGCACGTCGATCCGGCCGGTGGCCGCCGGATCGCGGGTCTCGGGCACGTGCCGCCGCGAGATGAGGACGACGGCGACGGCGAGCGGGGCGTTGATGAGGAACACCCAGCGCCAGGAGGCGGCCTGGACGAGCCAGCCGCCGAGGAAAGGACCGATCGCGGTGGCGACGCCGCCGAAGGCGGACCAGGAACCGATCGCCCGCGCCCGGTCCTCCGGGTGGAAGGACGCCTGGATCATGGCCAGGCTGCCGGGCATCAGCAGCGCTCCCCCGACGCCCTGCAGCGCTCGTGCCGCCAGCAGCAGGCCGGCCGTGGGCGCCAGCCCGCAGAGCAGTGACGCGGCGGCGAACCACAGGACGCCGACGTTGAAGACCCGGCGCCGGCCGTACCGGTCGCCCAGCGCTCCGCCCAGCAGAATGAGCGAGGCCAGTGCGACGGTGTACGCGGTGACCGCCCATTGCAGGGTGCCGAAGCCGGCGCCGAAGTCACGGCCGATCGCCGGCAGGGCGATGTTGACGACGGTGGCGTCGATACCGGCGAGCGCCGACCCGAGGACCGAGGCCACCAGCACCCACCGCCCGGCGGCCGACCGGACGCGGATCTCCCCGGCCGTCCCGGTCCCGCCGGGCTTCCCGGCCACGCCCGGCTGCCCGGCCCCGTCCGCTTTCCGCCGGGCCGCCCGCGACATCGAGAACATGGCGGGGCCTACCGTTCTGATCCGGGCAGCCGGAGCGGCGCCGCACCCGTGACAGGTGCGGGAGCGGGCACGCGGTCCGGGAACTCGATCGGGTCCGTGATGATCGCCTCCCAGGTCCGCACTGCGCGATCCGGTGGGCCGGGGGCCCGGCCGGCACGACTCACGCTATGTGCGCCGATCTCCCACGGCAAGCGGTCCGCGACCCCTGACGGCCGCCGTGCGGCGGCCGGTGACCGCGTCCCGGGCGTGGTCAGGCGTCGATGTCCCGGAGGCGTTCCAACTCCCGCCGGTCGCGCTTGGTCGGGCGGCCCGCCCCCCGGTCGCGGTGGCCGATCGCCAGCAGGTCCGCGCGGGCGGGCGGCGGCGGGCTGTTGTCGACGAAGCACTCCGCCGCGACGGGCGCACCGACGCGCTTGCGCACGATGCGCGAGACGACCACGATCCGCTCGGCGCCCTCCCCGCGCAGCCGTACCTCGTCCCCGGCCCGCACCGTGTGGGCCGGTTTCACCCGCTCACCGTTGACCTTGACGTGGCCGGCGCGGCACGCCGCGGCGGCCATCGACCGGGTCTTCGTCAGCCGTACGGACCAGATCCAACTGTCGACCCGTACGGTCCCCTCGTCTGCAGCCATGACACGACCTTAAAGCCGGCGCGGCGCGGCGTGGCCCGGATGGGGTCAGCCGCCGCCGACGGCTCCGCTCTCCAGGGGCAGCGGCCGCAGTCCGGCGCGGCGTCCGGTCGTGCGGGAGGTGCGGCGGGCCGGGACCGCCGCACGCCACAGCCTTACGCAGGACAGCAGCGTCGCGGCCGCCAGCAGGCCGTTGCGCGTCACCAGGACGGCGACGCCCTGCCAGGAGCTGTTCAGCACGGCGCCGAAGAACAGCGGGAAGTCCACGGCGGTGACGGCGGTGGCGAGGAGCAGCAGGACCGCCACCGGGCGCTGGGTGGTGCCGCGCACCGTCAGGCACACCGCGGCGAGGGCGATCAGCCAGATCAGGTACTGCGGGCTGATCACCCGGCTGGTGGAGGTGAACAGCAGCACCGCCGTCAGGGCCGCGTCGTAGACGGTGGCCTCGCTCCAGACCCGGGCGCGCCAGCGCCACAGCAGCAGCCATCCGAACGCCACGGCGGTCAGCAGCAGGGAGCCGCGGGCGACGCTGGAGACGTAGGGGCCGAGGAACTCGAACGAGCCGTAGTGCATCCTGACGCGGCCGGGCCAGCCGCCCAGCCGGGCCAGGTGCAGCAGGGTGCCGCCCATCGACTCGACCTCGACGCCCCGGTTTCCCTGCGAGGAGAGGAACCCGAACGTTCCGCGGAAGCCGAGCGCCAGCACCGTCAGCAGCACCGCCGCGGACACCAGCACCGCGCTCCACGCCTCGCGGGTGGACCGGCCCCTGGGGGTGCCGAGCACGATGAGCGCCGGCCATACCTTGATCATCGCGGCGAGTCCGGCGAGGGTGCCGCCGAGCCACGGCCGCCGCCCGATGACCAGCAGGGAGAGCACGGCCAGCGCGGTGACCGCCACATCGAACCGCGCGAAGGGCAGCGCCAGCAGCAGGGGCAGACCACCCGCCCACAGCCAGGCGCCGGCCGCGCTGCCGGGCTCGCCGGCCGGGCCGCCGCCGCGCGCGGCGCGCACCAGGGCCAGTACCACCACGGCGTCGGCCAGCACCATCAGCGCGACGAACCCCTGCAGGTACGACACCACGGGCAGCAGAGTGGGCGCGAGCATGACCAGTCCGGCGCCCGGCGGGTACTGCCAGGTGACGTCCCTGGCCGGGAACGATCCGGCCTCCAGTTCCCCGGCCCAGCGCGTGTACAGCCGGTGCACCTCTTCCGCGATGTCCCCGTGCCCGGTGCGCAGCATGGCCAGCATCACCAGCCGCGAGGCCACCCAGTAGGCCGCCAGCGGCCACCAGCGGGACTCGATGCCGAATCTGCTTCCAGCAGGCGCCGTACGCTCCCGGTCCGTATCGCACGCGCATCCCGTGCACTCGGCCTCACCGCACGACGCCACCCGAACCTCCACAGTCCACGCCACCCGCCAACCACACCACCCCAGACGCTAAAACATCCCAAAAGCTGCCAAAATGACCAACACGCTGAAATCGTTCACCAAAGCCCGGCCGGCTGGGCCGAACAGGCCCTACTCCGCGACCAGACGTTCCAGGAGCGCGACGGCCCGGGTGGCGTCCGGCAGGGCGGCGATCTCGTCCCGCAGGCGTTCGGCGGCCAGCCGGTAGGACGCGTCCGCCAGTACCTCGACGACCGCCTCGCGGACGTCGTCCGGGGTGGCCCGCACGGCGTCGAGCACCCGGGAGACGCCCAGCGCGGTACAACGGGCCGCGTTCTGCGGCTGGTCGGCTCCCATCGGGATCAGCACCGACGGCAGACCGTACGCCAGCGCGCCGATCACGCTCCCGGACCCGCCGTGCGAGACGACCACGTCGCAGTGCGGCAGAAGCGCCGCCTGCGGGACGAACCGCTCGATGCGCACATGACCGGGCTGCGGTCCGAGCTCCGCGGGGTCGATGTCCTTGCCGACCGTCACGACCACGTTGACCGGCAGATCCCGCAGCCCCTCCAGCACCCGCGCGAAGAGATCACCCGACTCCACGTTGAACACGGTGCCGAAGGTGAAGTAGACGGTCGGCGCGTCTCCCAGTTCCCCGATCCACTTCGGTACGGCCTCCTCCGCCGCCGCGTCGAGGCCGCGCGGCCGGAGCGCCTGCCCGGTGGGCGGCAGCGGGAAGTCCGGGTGCCGGAAGCCGGGCGGGAAGGGCGCCAGGACGAGATGGCGGCCGAGCATGTCCAGCCCGGGATCGGCGGGCAGGCCGTGCGCGGCGCGCAACTCGTTGAGCGGTTCCGCGATCAGGTGGTGGCGTACGAACGAGCCCTCGGCGATGACCAGTACGCGTGCGTACGGCAGTCCCAGGCGTTCGGCCACGATCACGCTGCCGAAGTCCATCTCCTCGCACACCAGCAGATCGGGCCGCCACGCGGCGTACAGGCCGACCCCGCTCGCGGCGCGCTCACGCGCCATCCGGCCGGCGAAGGCGTCCCGCAGCACCTGGTCCTCGCGCTCGGTGCTGACCGCGAGCAGCGGCCGCCGCTCCGCCTGCCACTCATGGCCGGCGTCCTCCTCCAGGACGTCGAATCCCGCCGCCGCCACGGTCCTGCCCATGCTGGGGCGACAGGTGAACGCGACCGTGTGGCCGGCCTCCCGTGCGGCGTCGGCGATCGGGATCAGCGGTTCGAAGTGGCCGTTCCCTCCGACGAAGGTGAACAGAATGCGCACGGTGGCGCCCCCTCTCGCTCGCGAAGGTCGACATCATGCCATCGTTCCGCGAGCCGGAGACGGGGGACGGTGCACGGCCGGACACCGGGCCCGGGCCGGGCCGTGCGGCGTTACCCGGCGGGATCGGGCTCCACCAGCAGCCGGGCGTAGTTGGCCGCCGAGCGCTGGTAGCGGGGCAGATGGCCGGCCAGCGCCGTCAGCGCGATCGACACCGCTTCGCGTTCGCGGCCGGTGTCCGCCAGAGCGAGGGCGAGAAAGACGGTGACGGCGTCGTCCAGGTGGTCGGAGCCGGCGTCCCGCTCGGCGGTCAGCAGGGCGACGCTCTCCGGCGCGCGGCCGAGGTTGCGCAGCGAACTGGCCAGCTGGATCACGGCCCGGCGGCGTCGCTCACCCGTCAGCCCGAGGCCGAGCGCCTGCCGGTACAGCGGGACCGCGAGGTCGGAGTGGCCGGTCGAGTCGAACGAGGCGGCGCGTTCGAACACCCCCGCCGGATGGTCCGGGGGCAGCTCGGCGGCGAGTTTCTCCATCCGGGCCTGGAAGTCCTCCTCGCTGTGGTCGTCGATGGCCGCCCACAGCTCCGCCGTCCGCCGCTCCCACCCGGCGTCCGTCGCGGCCGTCCCGGCCGTTCCCGCCGTTCCCGCCGTTCCCGCCGTCGCGTTCGCCGCACCGGCCGCGTTCGTCGTGTCGTTCATGTCGTGCTCCCCTCACGGTCGCCCCGCCGGGCGGCGGTGGCGCTGCTCATGGGGGCCATCCTGCGAGCCTTGCTACGCTCCCACCAGTCATTCGGCCCGGACCGAATCACTCACCGGGACACCCGATCTCCGCGGGGAGCACACCATCGCCGTCACTCTGCGGTTCAGCCCCGCCGACCTGCGGCGATGCCGCTTCGCGGTCTCTCCGGCGCTGGAGACGCTCGCCGCGGTCCGCGTCGCCACCGGCGAACAGGGTCCTGGCCACCACCAGCGGTGGCTGGACTCGGTCCGCCCCGCGCTCGACACCCTGGACCTGCGGCCGATCACCTTGTTGCAGCCCCGGCGCGGATACACCCCCGACTTCCTGTCGCCGCCGCCGACCGGTCCGCTCGCCACGTTCGACGAGGACCTCGCCCGCATCGCGGCGACCCCACCGGAACAGGTCCGCGCCGAGATCGTCCGCTCGCTCCAGGAGAGTCCCGGGGCGTCGGACAGCGAGACCGGCCGGCTGCTGCTCGGCGAGCCGGCCGGCGTTCTCGCGCTGCTGACGCGGCTGGTCCGCGAGGCATGGCACACACTGGTCGAACCGGTCTGGCCGCGGGTGCGCAACCTGCTCGACGCGGATGTCGGCTTCCAGTCCCGGCGGCTGGCCGAGGGCGGTCTCGACCGGCTCTTCGCCGAGCTCCACCCCATGCTGCGATGGCACGACAACGTCCTGACGAGGGAGTTCGGCGACGACGACCGGCGCGATCTGCACGGCGAGGGACTGGTGCTGGTGCCCAGCGCCTTCAAGTGGGACGAGGTCGTCATCGTCGTCGACCCGCCCTGGCAGCCCACCGCGATCTACCCGGTGCGCGGCCTCGGCACCCTGTGGCAGCCGCCGCGCGGCACCGGGGACGCCGCGCTTGCCCGGCTGATCGGGCGCACCCGGGCCGCGCTGCTGACCGGCCTGACGGAACCCGCCTCGACCTCGGCGCTCGCCCACCGCCATGCCCTCGCGGGCGGCACCGTCTCGGAGCACCTCTCGGTCCTGCGGGACGCGGGCTTCGTCGTCGGCGAGCGCCACCGGCACGAGATCCGCTACCGCCGCACGGACCTCGGCCACGCGGTGGCGGAGCACGGGCACGGCGGCGGATAACGCGCCGGAGCGGCGGCCGCCGTCAGGACGTGGGGCGCTCGTAGAGCCTGTCGAGCCGGTGGTCGAGGGCGACCAGATCCGGATGCCGGGCGACGAAGCGCTTGCCGCGCTCCCGCTCCCGGACCGCGTCGCGGACGCTGCGCCGGGCGGCCCGGTGGAGCGCCGCGGCGAACCGGACGGCCGGTTGCCCGGCGGCGGCCAGCTCCGCGGCCACGGCACGGAACTCCGCGTCGACCTCGGCGAGATGGGGACCACGCCGGTCGGCCGCGTCCTCGACCGCGATCCGGGCCTCGGCCCGGTCGATGCCCAGTCGTGCGGCAAGCCGGAACGCGATCGTGTCCAGAACACGCTGCTGCTCGGGCGTCATGGATCCAGTGTTGCGCACGGATCGCCGTCGCGATAGCGTGTCGGCCCCCCTCGTCCGGAGGCAGATCCGCACGTCAGTCCTGGGGCTCGCCGTCCGGCGGGTCGATCCGGCGGGACTCCTCGGCACGGCGGCGCAGGGTGTTGCGACGATATCCGGCCACGGCGATCAGCAGGCCCGCGGCAAGGCTGACACCGACCCACAGACCGAGCCACTCCAGAACCGTGATCACCAGCGCCGCCACCTCCTTGTCTCGCCGGCCGCGCGGGGCAGCTGGCGGCGGGTGAGGCGAACCCGTCCATACGACGCATTGGTACCGGATCATGCCGAACCGCTCTTACTGGAGTGTCCCAGCCCGTCGGCACCCAGGAGGACAACTTCCCGCAACGGTCACTCCTCCGGGGGAGGTTGCTCTCAAACCTCCACGCCGTACTCCGCGCCCGAGCGCTCCGCCTCGTACCGTTCCCGCAGTTGGCCGGCGTAGCGGCGCAGGCTGTCGGGGCTCAGCGGCTGACCGCCGCGGCCGGAGACGTTGTAGCGGACGAAGAGACTCTTCGCGAGATCGTCGAAGGTCGGGTACTGGCCCAGCGCGTCGGTCAGTTCGACGAACGCGGCGTAGATGGTGTCGAGGCGCGAGGCGGCGCCGGCCGGACCCGCGGGCGCGGCGGCCGGCTGTTCCCGGGCGGCCACCGGTGCCGGCTCGGGCGCCGTGCCGTCGTCCTGCGCCGGGTAGCCGCCGAGCTCGCCGGACTCGTCCGCGGGCAGCACCGGGACCGGGGTGAACCAGAGGTTCTCGTACCCGTCGTTCCCGTCGTCCCCCGCCGGCTGTCCCGGGTGCGCCCGGCCGTCGACGCTGTCCGGAGCGGCGGACTGCTCATGGCGGGTGGCCCCGGGGTCCTCACCGTCCGCGGTGGCGGCCTCAGCGGTGGCGCTGTCCGCTCCGCCGGGACCGGCGGTGACCGCGGGCACGGCGGGAAGGGTGATGCCGGCGGCGGCGAGGCCGAGGGCGGCGGTTTCGGCGAGGGGGATGCCGTAGCGGGCGAGCCGCAGGGGCATGAGGGCTTCGACGGGTGCTTTGCGGCGCCAGGCGCGGCCGTAGCGGGCCTGGAGGCGGGCCTGGTAGACGAGGCGGTCCTGCTCGAGGCGGATGACCTGGTCGTAGGAGCGCAGTTCCCACAGCTTCATGCGGCGCCACAGCTTGAAGGTGGGGAACGGGGCGAGCAGCCAGCGGGTGAGGCGGACCGATTCCATGTGCTTGTCGGCGGTCAGGTCCGCGACCCGGCCCACCGCGTGCCGGGCGGCCTCGACACAGACCACGAACAGCACCGGGATGATGCCGTGCATCCCGACCCCGACCGGATCGGGCCAGGCGGCCGCACCGTTGAACGCGATGGTCGCCGCGGTCAGCAGCCACGCGGTCTGCCGCAGCAGCGGGAACGGGATCCGCATCCACGTCAACAGCAGATCCAGCGCCAGCAGCACCACGATCCCGGCGTCCACACCGATCGGGAACACGTTCGCGAACCAGCCGAAGCCCTTGTTCTGCGCCAGCTCCCGCACCGCGGCATACGATCCCGCGAAACCGATCGCGGCGATCACCACCGCACCGGCGACCACCACACCGACAAGAATCCGGTGCGTCCGGGTCAAACGTATCGCGGGCACCCGCGACCCCTCCTATAGGTGTCGTACATCAGTTCAGCGGTGCCCAGAGTCTCATGGGCGGAGCCCGCCTGAAGTGACACCCCTCGAACACCCCTGACATGAGACGGCTCCCGCACCGCCGAGGACGGTGCGGGAGCCGGCCGCGGTGCCCGCGGAGAAGCGCCGTTACCGGGCGACAGACAGCGACAGCCCGAACCGGCCGCCGGTGTCCGTCCACCAGTGGCGCAGGTCGAGCCCGGAGGCGTCGAGCTCCTCGCGCAGGCCCTCCTCGCGGAACTTCGCGGAGATCTCGGTGCGCATCTCCTCGCCCGGCTCGAAGGTGACCGCGAGGTCGAGCTCGGGGATCTTCACCGTCAGGTGGGAGCGGGCCCGCAACCGCATCTCGATCCACTCGCGTTGCCGGTCCCACAGGGCGATGTGGTCGAACTCACCCGGGTCGAAGTCGGCGCCGAGTTCGCGGTTGATGACGTGCAGCACGTTCTTGTTGAACTCCGCGGTCACCCCGGCCGCGTCGTCATAGGCGGCGACGAGGGTGGCCTCGTCCTTCACCAGGTCCGTGCCGATCAGCAGCGCGTCGCCGGGGGCGAGTCCGGCGCGGACCGCGGCCAGGAAGCGGGCGCGTTCGGCGGGCAGCAGATTGCCGAGGGTGCCACCGAGGAAGGCCACCAGCCGCGGCCCCTCGGCCCCGGGCACCCGCAGGTCGCCCAGGAAGTCGCCGATGAGGGCGTCGACCCGCAGCCCGGGGTACTCCTTGAGCAGCGCTTCCCCGGCCTGTTGCAGGGCCGCCTCACTGACGTCCACGGGCGTGTACGTCTTCAGCGTCCCGGCGGCGAGCAGCGCGTCGAGGAGCAGCCGGGTCTTGTCGGACGATCCGGAGCCGAGCTCGATGAGAGTGGCCGCTCCCGTGGCGGCGGCTATCTCCTTCGCTCTCGACTGCAGGATCTCCCGTTCCGCGCGGGTCGGGTAGTACTCCGGGAGCCGGGTGATCTCCTCGAAGAGCTCGCTGCCGCGGGCGTCGTAGAACCACTTGGGCGGCAGCCACTTGGGGTCGGCGGTGAGGCCTTCGCGTACGTCGGCGCGCAGGGCGTCGGCGGTGGCGTCGGCGGGCAGGCGGCGGGTGAGCGTGAAGGTACTCAACGGTTCGGCTCCTTGAGCGTCGTGAGCTGGATCTCGTCGGGGGTGGCGACGAGCAGGGTCCGGTCGGGGACCCTGACCCAGGTGTCCCCGTCGTCGTGGGGTTCCGAGACGACGAGGACCGAACGGCCCGGCTCGTGGCGGTAGTAGAGGGTGTCGCCCCAGGTGGTGGCGGCGATGACGGCACCGTCGGTGAGAAGGAGGTTGAGGCGCCCCCGGTCGTGCGGGGCGAGGTCGGCGATGGTGCCGGCGAGCGCGTCGCCCGGCGGCTCCCCGGCCCGCAGCCGGTGCAGGGCCAGCGCCCAGACGAAGGCGGAGTCGCAGCGCGCGTCCAGGGAGAGCAGTTCCGCGGCGGACAGCCGCGCGGCGGCGGGCTCCAGGGTCGCGGGCCAGCCGGTGAGCGCCCCGTTGTGGCTGAAGAGCCAGCGGTCGGCGGCGAACGGCGCCGCGGCGTTCTCGCCCGCCGCACCGCCCTCCGTCGCGGAGCGGACGGCGGCCAGCAGCGCACCGGTGCTGATGACGCGGGCCAGGTCGGGGAAGGCGGCGTCGGCCCAGATCGGTCCTTCGCGGCGGTAGCGGGCGGGCACCGGATCGCGGTCCGCGTACCAGCCGACGCCGAAACCGTCGGCGTTGACCGTTCCGTGGCGCTGCTCGCGGGGCGCCCAGGACTGCCGGTACAGGCTGTGTGCCGGCTCGGTGAGCACGGTGCGCAGCGCGATGGGCGGCCCGAGGTAGGCCAGATGCCGGCACATCAGCGGCCGTCCTGGGAGCGGGCGGTGCGGAAGCCGGAGAAGATCTGCCGGCGTACGGGGTGGTCCCAGTTGCGGAAGGTGCCGCGGCAGGCGACCTGGTCGACGGCGAACGCTCCGCCGCGCAGCACCTTGTAGTCGCCGCCGTAGAAGACCTCGCTGTACTCCGGGTAAGGCCACGCGGCGAATCCGGGATAGGCCAGGAAGTCGCTGCCGGTCCACTCCCAGACGTCGCCGATGAGCTGGCGCACCCCGAGCGGGGAGGCTCCGGCGGGGTAGCTGCCGGCGGGCGCGGGCCGCAGGTGCCGCTGGCCGAGGTTGGCGTGTTCCGGACCCGGGTCCTCGTCCCCCCACGGGTAGCGCCGGGAGCGGCCGGTGGCCGGGTCGTGGCGGGCGGCCTTCTCCCACTCGGCCTCGGTGGGCAGCCGGCGTCCGGCCCAGCGGGCGTAGGCGTCGGCCTCGTACCAGGACACGTGCAGGACGGGCTCGTCCGCGGGCACCGGTTCCGTGACGCCGAAGTGCCGGCGCAGCCACTGGCCGCCTTCGCGGCTCCAGTACAGCGGGGCGAACAGGCCGGCCCGCTGCCGGTGCTCCCAGCCGGGTCCTGTCCACCAGCGCGGGTCGTCGTAGCCGCCGTCCGCGATGAACTCCAGGTAGGCGCCGTTGGTGACCGGTGTGGTGTCGATGTGGAAGGCATCGACCTGGACGCTGTGGGCGGGGCGTTCGTTGTCCAGCGCCCAGGGTTCCGTGGAGGTGCCCATGGTGAACGGTCCGGCGGGTACCAGGACCTCGCGCGGCAGTATCGCGGCGTCGGCGGGTGCGGCGGGCGGCGACGGTGCGGTGAGGACGGCGGGGCCGGTCCGCAGCTGATGGGTGATCAGCATGGTCTCGTCGTGCTGCTGTTCGTGCTGCGCGACCATGCCGAAGGCGAATCCCGCGTCGAGGAGGCCGCTGCCGTGCAGCGGGGTCTTCTCGATGAGGTCCATGACCCGGCCGCGGACCTCGTGGTTGTATCCGCGGGCCTCACCGGGCGGCAGCAGGGGCAGCCGGGGCCGCTCCGCGCGGGGGTGCTCGAACGCGTCGTAGAGCGAGTTGATCTCACTGGGGAAGATCGGCTCGTGGCCGCCGACGGTGCGCAGCAGCCACAGCTCCTCCTGGTTCCCGATGTGTGCGAGGTCCCAGACCAGGGGTGACATCAGCGGTGAGTGCTGGGCGGTGAGGTCCGGGTCCTCGACGCATTCGGTCAGGGTCCGGGTGCGGGCGCGCGCGGTGGTCAGGGCCGCCGCGATGCGGGCGCGCAGCGCGTCATCGTTTTGCCCGGGGGCCCGCCCGGGGGCGGTGCTGTCGTTCACGCGCGGTCCTCCTTGGTCGGCGTGCCGGTCCGGGCCGGCGGGCGGCCGGACGCGGAGCGGACCTGGTCGATCAGGTCGTCGGCGGGACATCGGCCGCGCGCGATGTAGCGCTCGGCGAACTCGGTGACGGTGGCCTGGACGTGCGCGGGTGCGCCGATCCGCGGCAGCGCTTCGAGGGCGGCCCGGAAGCAGGCGTCGGCCGCCCGGCGCAGGGCCGGGTCGGTCAGGCCCCGGCGGGCCGCGCGGACCCACAGCGGGTTGCGCGGGGCGGGCGGGCCGCCCACGCCCAGCGGCAGCAGGGCCTGGAGCGCCGCCTGGTGGGCGACGGGGTCGTCGAACAGGGCGGTGACCACGGCCAGCGGCACGATCCAGCCGTCCTCGCCGGACTGCGCGTCGATCATGCGCAGTTCCAGGTGGCCCTGCGGCCGGACGGGCGGGAACAGGGTGGTCAGGTGGTAGCGCAGATCGTCGAGGGTGGGTGCGGAGCCGTCCGGGCCGCCGTTCCCGATCCAGTCGCGGAAGGTAAGTTCGGTGGGCGCGGTCCAGGGCAGGCCGTCCTGCTGCCGGATGCACATCACCGGGGCGTCGAGGGCGTACCGGGCCCAGGCGGCGCGGGGTTCGCGGTCAAGCGGCGGGGCGAGGGTGCGGGCGGTGTCCATCAGGGACCACACGGCCTGACGGGTGGACCGCCAGCCGCTGGGGACGCCCTGGCGCAGCGGTGAGTTGGCGAACGCGGCGACCAGGACGGGGCCCAGCAGATGGGCCAGCCGCCAGCGGGACCGGATGCCGTGCGGCCCGGGGCTGTCGGTGCCCGCGTCCACGCAGACCTGCACGGAGGCGGTGCTGCACATCATGGAACGGCCGGCGGGGCCCGCCCGGTCGAAGTACTCCTCCATCGCGACATAGCGCGGGAGGTCCAGGATGCGGCGTGGTGTGCGGTAGGGATCGTGGCCGTGGCCTGCGGCGACGAGGCCCCGCGCCTTGAGATGGCCGCGGACGGCGGCCAGGTCGGCCGAGGTCTCCTCGACGCATTGCGCGAGGGAGTCGGCGGGGCGGGAGCTGAGTTCTATCTGGCCGCCCGGCTCACGGGTGAGCCCGGCGTTCAGCGGGAGCTGTTCCAGACCGCTGACGGCGTCTGCCAGCCGGCCGGGGTCGATATGCAGGGCCGGGTCGTTCGTGTCGTGCAGAAACCATTCGAGCTCGGTACCGACCCTGGTCGGTGGGCCGGTCTTGAAACAGATGCCGTGGATGAACAGCTCTGCCTCTGCCTCGGTGACCGGTCCCGCGGAACCGGGCTGCCGCCGGGCCGGTCGCCTGGCGGTGCCTGCCATGTCGTGACGCATGGTGATGTCTCCCATCGGGCCGCTGTGGCGGCCGCTAACCAATGTGCCTCACTACGGACGATCGCGCTCACTTTTTCTTATGGTTTGTTCGAATATGTTAACTTTTTGGCCGATGTTCTTTTGTGTCACATGCCTCCCGCATGCGTCACCTGCCCCCCGACCGCATTCCCGGCCGCTTTTCGGCGAAACGGGCGATCCGGTCGGCGGCCTCGGCGAGCGCCGGCGCCGGCAGCGCGAAGTTCAGCCGTGCGTATCCCTCCCCCGCCGCCCCGAACGCGGCGCCGTCCGTCAACTCCACACCGCACGCGGCCAGCAGCACCTCCCGGATCCCGGCGTCCGGTGCGACACCCTCCGGCCGCGCGCCGGCGAAGGCCGCTCCGCGCAGCCACAACAGGAAGGACGCCTCCGGCACGCACTCGACCGCTCCGGGAACCGCGTCCGCCAACCGGGTGACGATCAGGTCCCGCCGGTCCGTCAGCCCGGCAGTCAGTGAACGCAGCCACGGCTCGCCGTGTTCCAGCGCGACCTGCTGGGCGAGTGCCCCGAGCAGCCGTCCGCCCTCGAAGAAGCCGAATCCCTCCAGCGTGGCGACGACGCGCTGCCGCAGGCCGGCGTCGGGTACGAGGAGGAACGCGTCCGCCAGGCCGCTGACGTTGAAGGCCTTGCCCACCGAGTGGACGACGACGGTGTGCCGCGCGAACTCCCCGGCGGCGTGTACGGCGGTGCTGTGCCGGTGCCCGGGGTGCACGATCTCGCAGTGCACCTCGTCGCTGATCAGCAGCCCGCCGCAGCCGGCGGCCGCCGCGGCGAGCGCGTGCAGTTCCGCGGCGTCCCACACCCGGCCGGTGGGGTTGTGCGGGCTGCTCAGCGCCACCACGGCGCCCGGTTCCCGGCGGCAGGCGTCGGCGAACTCGTCCACGGCCAGCCGGTATCCGCCGCCCGTCCGGTCGAGCGGGATCTCCCGTACGGTCCGGCCGGCGGCGCCGGCGACGGCCGCGAAGCCGCCGTACTCGGGCGCCGGCGTCAGCACCGGGCCGCGCGGCGCCGGGCCGGCCGCGGCCGCGTCGAGCAGCACGCGTACCGCGGTGCGGGGACCGAACGGCAGCAGCACCACCCAGTCGGGGTCGATCGCGGCCGCGTGGCGGCGGGCGTACCAGCGCGCGACCAGCTCCCGGGCGGCGGGATCGGCCCGGGTGTACCCCAGTGCGTAATGGTCCAGCCGGTCCCGGAGCGCCGTGTAGAGGGCCGGGAATCCCGGCAGGTCCATGTCGGCCACGCCCAGCGGGATCCGCCCGGCGTCCTGCTCCACGCCCGCGGTCAGCCACTTCACGCTCCGGGTCCCCGTCCGGTCCAGCCCGTGTCCGCCGTCCATCGGTCTCCCTGTCGTCGCCGCCGACCAGTCCGTCCGTCCCTGCCTACCCGTCCCCTCGAAGTAAACAGCGAAAATCGCTTGCCCCTCCGATCGGGAGGAGTAATTTTGATTACATGATTACAGCGAAGGATCGTGAAGCGGTACGCGGCTGGTTCGCCGGGCGCCTGCCGGAAGGACTGTTCACCGAGCTCCTGGACATCACCGTCGACCGGGAGGAGATCACCGTCGTCGGCCGGATCCCCGAGCCCGAACTGGCCGCGGACGTCTCGCAGGCGGAGCGGGACGCGGCCCAGGAGGGGCGCATCGCGGAGTTCCGCGGGCGCACCCGCGGCGCCCGCATGGAGGTGGCCCGGGAGGCCGAGGAGAAGTACGGGCGCAAGGTGTCGTGGGGTGTGCAGTGCGCGGACACCCGCGGCTGGTACACCACGGTCGCCGCGCCGGTCATGACGCGGCTGCGCCAGCCCGAGCGCCAGGTGCTCGACACCCTGATCGCGGGGGGCGTCGCCCGCAGCCGCAGCGACGCGCTGGCCTGGTGCGTACGGCTGGTCCAGCGCAACGCCGACGACTGGCTCGGCGATCTGCGCGGTTCCCTGGAACACGTCGAGCAGGTGCGCGCCCAGGGGCCCGACAAGGACTGACTCCCGTCCGCCGCGGACCGACACCCCCTCGTGCCGGCGCCGTCCCGCCACCGCGGGGCCGCGCCGGCACGCGCATGTCTCCCAGGCGCCGTTGACACGGCCTGCCCGCCTCCCTAAATTCAGGGGAACCGTATTAGTAAAGTTCCTTAACTTGAAACTCGGCACCCCCGCCCAGGCGCGAACCCCCCACGAGCCACTGGGAGATCCAGCGTGTTCCTCCGTCCGGCACCACACCGTCGACGGCAGGCCACCGCGGCGGCACTCGCCGTCCTCGGTCTCGCCCTCGCCCTCGTCCTCCCCGCCAACGCCGCTCCCCCGGCCCCCGCCGCAGCCCGCCCGGCGGCACCGGTCACCGTGACCGCACCGGAGCCGGGCTCGGCGACCGCCCTCACCGGCTACGCCATCCAGTCGTCCGCCAAGGTCACCGACTCCCCCACCGCGGTCTCCACACCCGGTTATCCGGCCGCCGGCTGGTACCCGGCCGGTCCGCGCTCCACCGTGCTCGCGGCACTGCTCGCCACCGGCCGCTACGCGGACCCGTTCTACTCGCAGAACCTCAAGAAGATCCCCACCGCGGACTTCGCCGTCCCGTGGTGGTACCGCTCCGACTTCACCGTCAGCGACACGTCCGCGCGCACCTATCTGGACTTCAGCGGCGTCGTCTCCGCCGCCGACGTGTACGTCAACGGCGTCCGGATCGCGACCAAGGACGCGGTGGCCGGCGCCTACACCCGGCATGAGCTGGATGTCACCTCCCAGGTCAGGGCGGGTACCAACACCGTCGCCTTCCTCGTCCAGCCGAACGATCCCCGGAAGAACCTGACCATGGGGTGGATCGACTGGCTCCAGCCGCCGCCCGACGAGAACATGGGCCTCGTCCGGGACGTCCTGGTGCGCCGCGGCGGACCGGTGGCGCTGCGGGACGCGCACGTGGTCACCGCCCTCGCACTGCCGTCCCTCGGCTCGGCCGACCTGACCGTGAAGGCACAGGTCCGCAACGACACCGCGGACCCGGTCACGACGACCGTGTCCGGCACGATCGGCGCCATCACCTTCAGCCAGAACGTCGGCCTCGCCGCACACGAGTCCAAGGCGGTCGCCTTCGCGCCGTCCGGCTATCCCCAACTGCGGCTGAACCAGCCCGCGGTGTGGTGGCCGGCCGGCATGGGCGCCCAGTCGATGTACGACCTGCGGCTGACCGCCAGCGTCTCGGGCACCGCCTCCGACAGCGCGCAGGAGCGCTTCGGGATCCGGGACGTCAAGGCGCCCGTGGACGGCAACGGCGCGCGCCAGTACTCCGTCAACGGCCGCAAGCTGCTCATCAAAGGCGGCGGCTGGTCACCCGACGTGTTCCTGCGCTGGGACCGCACGTACACCGAGGACCGGCTGCGGTACGCGCTCGATCTGGGCCTCAACACCATCCGGCTCGAAGGCCACATCGAACCGGACGAGTTCTTCGACCTCGCCGACCGGTACGGCATCCTGACGATGCCCGGCTGGGAGTGCTGCGACAAGTGGGAGGGCAACGTCAACGGCGGCGAGCCCGGCGACAAGTGGACCGCGGCCGACTACCCCGTCGCGAAGGCGTCCATGGCCGGTGAGGCCGCCCGGCTGCGCGACCACCCCAGCGTCATCTCGTTCCTCATCGGCAGCGACTTCGCCCCCGACGCCACCATCGAGAAGGGCTACGTCGACGCCCTGAAGGCCGCCGACTGGCCGACACCCGTGGTCGCGGCCGCCTCCGCCAAGTCCGCACCGCTGTCGGGACCGTCCGGCATGAAGATGAGCGGTCCCTACGACTGGGTGCCGCCCAACTACTGGTACGCCAAACGCGAGGGCGGCGCCACCGGCTTCAACTCCGAGACCAGCGCCGGCCCCGACATCCCCACCCTGGACACCCTGCGCCGCACGCTGTCCCCCGCCGAACTCGAAACCCTCTGGAAGGACCCCACCGCCCCCAGTACCACCGCTCGCCCTCGTCGACCTTCAAGGACCTCAAGCTCTTCGGCAACGCGCTGACCGGCCGCTACGGCAAGCCGACCGGCTTGGACGACTACGTCCGCAAGGCGCAGCTGGCCCAGTACGAGGCCGTCCGCGCCCAGTTCGAGTCCTACGGCCGCAACGCCTCCGACAGCTCCCAGCCGGCCACCGGAGTCATCTACTGGATGTTCAACAGCGGCTGGACCTCGCTGCACTGGCAGCTGGTCGACCGCTATCTCGACCAGGGCGGCGCCTACTTCGGCGCCAAGAAGGCCAACGAACCGCTGCACGTGCAGTACTCGTACGACACCCGCTCGGTGGTCCTGGTCAACAACCGGCACGCGGCCGCGTCCGGACTCACCGCCCGGGTCAGCCTGTACAACACCGACGGGACCATGAAGTACGACAAGACCAGTACCGGACTGACGGTCGGCGGTGACGGCGCCAAGACCACCGCACTCACCGTGCCGTCCACAGTGAGCGGGCTGTCCTCCACCTATCTGGCCAAGCTCGTGCTGACGGACTCCTCGGGCGCCGAGGTCAGCCGCAACGTGTACTGGCTCTCCACCCGGCAGGACGTCCTGGACTGGGACAACACTGACTGGTACTACACCCCCACGACCGCCTACGCCGACCTCAAGGGACTCAGCTCCCTGGCTCCGGCCACCGTCACCGCGACGGCACGGACCACCGCCGGAAGCGACGGCACGTCCACCACCTCGGTCACCCTCAGCAACACGGGCACGGGCAAAGCGCCCGCGCTGCTGACCGACGCCCATCTGGTGGACGGCGCCGGCGCCCCGGTGCTGCCGGTGACCTGGTCCGACAACGAGGTGAGTCTCTGGCCCGGCGAGTCGGTGACGTTCACCGCCTCGTACCGGACCGCTGACCTGCACGGCTCCGCGCCCCGCGTGCGGGTCTCGGGCTGGAACACCGCCACCGCCACCGTCCCCGCGAACCGGTAGCCGCCGGTACCTGCGAATGCCGCGCCCGGCCGCTGGTGACAGCGGCCGGGCGCGGCATCGTGAACTACGGGTAGCTGACGAGGTTGGCGACGTTGCTGCCCGAGTTGGACGGGCCGCCGGTGGAGTTGATGACGTGGTTGATGGTTCCGGTGCCGCCCAGCGAGACGGTCACCATGTTGTGGAACTTCACACCCGAGGTGTTCGGTACTTCGAAGGAGTGCTCCTCGACGACCGCGGGATTGCTGCTGAAGTAGCAGTAGCTGCCGAAGCCCCATGCCTCATGGCTGGTGACCGCGTCCGCGACCTTGTAGGCGGCGTAGCCTCGGGTGCCGCCGTTCATCCAGGCCGCCTGGTTCGGCGGATCGTAGGGAAGCTCGTTCTGGTAGAAGTACGTGCGGCCGCCGTTGCCGTTCCAGATGGTCTGGTACTGCTGGTAGTGCTCGACGAACAGCCCGTACATCGTGACGTTGTTGCCGTTCACGACCAGTCCGGTGGCCGCCGTGTTGGACGTCCATCCGACGCCGCTGCCGTGGTCGGCCCGCCACAGCCACATGTGGTCGCCGATGACGTTGGAGCTGTTGACCACCAGGCTCTGGGTGGCCTTCCCGACGCCCGCGCCGCCGATGCGGAAGAACACGTCGTGCAGGGAGGTCGGGTCGGCCGAGTGGCTCTGGCTCGAGCCGGCCGGGCCGACCTGCATGAGCGTCGCGGAGTTCACCGAACCGGCGTCGATCAGCAGTCCGGCTACCTTCACTCCGTCGACGTCCGCGACCGACATCGCGGTCACGCCGT
This sequence comes from Streptomyces sp. RKAG293, assembly GCF_023701745.1. Taxonomy (NCBI): domain Bacteria; kingdom Bacillati; phylum Actinomycetota; class Actinomycetes; order Kitasatosporales; family Streptomycetaceae; genus Streptomyces; species Streptomyces sp. RKAG293. Next base: position 1,154,552 of record NZ_JAJOZB010000001.1, read on the forward strand.
TGTCCGGGACCAGCGTGGCGAGGCCCAGACCGAGGACGACGGTGTCGGGACGGGTCACCCTGATCGTGTCGTTGAGGTGGTAGACGCCCGGGGTGAACAGCAGGTTCTTGCCCTGCGCGAGGGCCCCGTTGATGTCGGCCGAGGTCGCGCCCTGCTTGACGATGAAGAACTGGCTGATGGGCAGCGAGGAGCCGGCGGCCGTGCCGTTGGCCCAGGTGGTGCCCTGCGAGTTCGACCGCAGTGCGGGGACGAACACCTGGTAGGCACCCGCCGCGTCGATGTAGAGGAACGGCTTCTCACGTGTGACGGGGGTCTGGTTCACCGTGGTGTAGGGCGGGTTGGGGAAGGTGTTGGCGGGCGCGTTGGTGTCGCCGACGAAGACCATGTTCCAGTTGGATCCGGTCCAGCTGCCCCACTGGCTGTTCCGTGACAGCCACTGCTGCTGCGAACCGGAGCGCACCTGGCCGTCGACCTTGGAGTCGGCCATGAAGCCGCCGCTGGACCAGCCGCCGTCGTCCAGGGCGAGATTGCCGCGCACATGCATGCGCCGGTACGGCGCGGCCTGCGAGACGGCCCACCGGTCGGTGCCCGAGGTGGGGTTGACGGAGAGGTTCTCGGCGGAGCGCCAGAAGTTCTGGGTGGCGTTGCCCTGGAACCAGTCGGCTTCCGCGTGCACACCGCCGTTGATGGTGACCGCGTCGGGCGACAGGCCGAGACCGGCCACCTGTGTGTAGAAGCCGACGTTGACGTCGGCGTTGTAGGTGCCCGGCTTGAACAGCAGCGCGAAGCGGTTGGCGCCGAACTGGTTGGTCTCCTGCTGGCTGAAGACGGTGTTCAGCCGGCTCTGGATCGTCGACGCGGACATCGACGGGTCGAAGACGGAGACGTTGGGGCCCAGGTCAGGGGTGCCGGGCGGGTTGTCCGGCGGGGTGCCGGTCGCCGGGGTCACCTGGAAGGACTGGGCCGTGCTGCCGTTGCAGGCCCACTGCTGCAGCTGGACGCTGTTGGCGGTCGAGGCGCTCGGCACGTCCAGGCACTTGCCGCTGTTGCGGCTGACGAAGTGGTACGAGCCGCCGGTCTCCTCGACCGGCAGCCACTGCTGGTTGTTGCCGCCGCCGTAGGTCCACAGGTGGATCAGGCCGCCGTCGGCGGTGGAGACGTCGGCGACGTCCCACACCTGGGCTGCGTTGCCCTGGCTGTTGACCCGGACGTAGCCGTCACTGGTGGCCTGGAACTGCCACTGCTGCGCGGCGGTACCGTTACAGGTGTACTGCTGCACGGCGGTGCCGTTGGCCGTCGAGGCGGCGCGGGCGTCCGCGCACAGGCCGCTGTTCTTGTTGGCGACGGTGACGAGCCCGGTGGGCAGCGCCGCCGCGGACGCCTTGCCGGCCGGCGCCAGGAGCGTCCAGCAGGTCATGGCGAGGACGACGAACGCCAGCGCCAGCGGTGCCGCTCTTCGGGCGGTGAGCGGATGGTTCGAGTGTCGTGCGGTCACGGAGTACTCCTGTCGTTGTGGGGTGCGGCGGTCATCAGCTGGGGAGCGCCCACTGCTGATTGGCCGACCCCGCGCAGTCCCACAGCTGGAGGCGCGTGCCGTTGGCCGAGCTCTGCCCGGTGGCGTCGAGGCAGCGGCCCGAGGCGGGGTTCACCAGCGTGTTGCCGGAGCGGGTCCACTTCTGGGCGCCACCGCCGGAGCAGTCCCACAGCTGGATCTTCGTCCCGTTGGCGGTGCCCTGGCCGGTGGCGTCCATGCACTTGCCCAGCGCCTTCAGGGAGCCGTCCGCGGCGACGGTCCAGTTCTGGGCGCCGGTGCCGTTGCAGTCGTAGAGCTGTACGGCGGTGCCGTTGGCCGAACTCGCGGCCGCCACGTCGACGCACTTGCCGGCGATGCCGGTGATCCGCCCGGTGGGCTCGGTCCCGCCGCCACCGTTGTTGCCGGTGATCGCGTTGAAGGTGCGGGCGAACTGGTACGGGCTCTGCGAGGTGCCGCTGCAGCTGTCGGACAGGGTGCCGTTGCTGGCGCAGGCCTTGTCGCGGCCCAGTGCCCAGAAGGACAGCTCCTGAATGCCGTGGCTGGCGGCGAAGGTCTCCAGCGAGGTGGCGTTGGCGGTGCTGAAGACCTCGTTGGTCGAGTCGTTCACCCCGATCATGGGGGTGTTGCCCTCCATCGCCCACAGCTGGTCGGAGGTCTTGGTGTTCCAGATCTGGCCGAGCTGGCCGTGCAGGGCGGTGGCGGCGTTGATGGCGGCCTGGCCCATGTCCATCGAGGGCCCGTAGTCCATCGTCATGATGTTGACGACGCTGACGTTGAGGCCGCGGCTCTTCGCGTTGTTCAGCAGGCTGATGGAGTTGGACTCCAGCCCGGTCGGGTTGACCGGGAGGGTGTAGTCGACGGCGAGGGTGCGGCCGGCCGCCGCGTACTGCTGCTGCAGGGCGGCGAGCGCCTGGTTGCGGCGGTCGTTGGCGGCGGTGTCGTTGAGCGCGCCGCCTTCGATGTCCAGGTCGATGCGGGTCAGGTTGAGGGTGTCGACGACCCTCTTGTACTGCGCCTGGAGCGAGGAGACCGACGTACACGCCTGGCCGAGTTCGGTGCCGGCGGCGCCGCCGAAGGAGGCGATGACATCGCCGCCGGAGGCGCGCAGGCTGTTGATGGCGCTGGTCCATCCGGCGTCACCTATGTCGGTGTTGCCGTTGAACGTCGCGTTGCATCCGCCGCCGCCGATGACGAAGGCGAGCGTGAAGTACTTGAGGCCGGTGGCGGCCTGCGCACTGGCCATCGCCGAGGGCGAGTTCCAGGTCTCGACGTAAGGAGCCGCGTAGTGCGCGGGGAATCCGGGTCCGGGGTTGGCGGCGGCGTTCGCGGCCGGGCTGCTGCCGAGCAGCAGACCTCCGGACATGATCGGGATCGCTGCGGCGACCAGGGTTTTCTTCAGGCGTGACCAGGGCATGGCTGTCCTTCGGAACGTGCGCCAAGGGAGCGCGTGGGGGTGCCCGCCGCCCCAGGGGTGGCGGAGTCCTGACCGGTGGTGCGCAGGCCGCGGCACGCCCCGGTGTGGTGCGGCTCCGGGCGTGTCGTGGCCGGTGGTGCGACCGGTGCACGGCTGGTGTGCGGCCGTGCATCAGCTGTGGTGGGACGAGCCGCCGGTGATCTGGTGGGGGGTCGGCGGCGGCCGCCGGAGAAGGCCGGGTAAGGAAGTTGCGGAAGCGCGGCTTCTTTTATCACCACTTAGTTCAAGGGGTGATTGAACTCGCGTGATCATGGTCGCGTCAAGGGTCTGGACCAATCAAATGGAACTCGCCCCACCACGCCCTTTCCGCTGCCGCCGCGCCCGTGCGACGGGTGGTGGCCGTACCCGGGCCGTTGGGCGAAGATGACTTCTGGACGCCCGCCCCCTGCAGACAGGCCCTCTCATGAGCCCCTCACCCCAGTCATCCGGGACCACGACGTACGACGTCATCGTGATCGGCGCGGGCCCGGTGGGAGAGAACCTCGCGGACCGCACCCGCGCCGCGGGCCTCACCACCGTCGTCGTGGAGAGCGAACTCATCGGCGGCGAATGCTCCTACTGGGCCTGCATGCCCAGCAAGGCGCTGCTGCGCCCGGTGGCCGCGCTGGCGGGCGCCCGCGCCGTCGCCGGTTCCCGCGAAGCGGTGAGCGGCGGTCTCGACGCCGCCGCGGTGCTGGCCCGGCGCGACGATTTCGCCTCGCACTGGAAGGACGACGGACAGGCCGCCTGGCTGGAATCCGTCGATGTCGACCTGGTACGCGGCGAAGGGCGGCTCGACGGGCCGCGCCAGGTCGTCGTCCGCACACCCGAGGGCACGGAACGGACGCTGACCGCCCGGCACGCCGTCGCGGTCTGCACCGGCAGCCGCGCCGTCCTGCCGGAACTGCCCGGCCTCGACGAGGCGCACCCGTGGACGAGCCGGGAGGCCACGTCCTCGCCGGCCGTGCCCGGCCGGCTGGTCGTGGTGGGCGGCGGCGTGGTCGGCGTCGAGATGGCGACGGCCTGGCGGGCGCTGGGCTCCGAGGTCACCCTCCTGGTGCGCGGCGCCCAACTGCTGCCCAGGATGGAACCGTTCGCGGGCGAGTCCGTCGCGACGTCACTGACCGAGGCGGGCGCCATCGTACGCACCGGGGTCGACGTGGCGGCCGTCCGCCGGGAGTCGCCGTCCGCACCGGTGACCGTGATCCTGGAGGGCGGGGAGGAGATCGAGGCGGACGAGGTCCTCTTCGCCACCGGCCGCGCCCCGCGGACCGACGGCCTCGGCCTGGAGACCGTCGGGCTCACCGATGGATCATGGCTGGAAGTCGACGACTCCTGCCGGGTCACCGCCGTCGACGGCGGCTGGCTGTACGCGGTCGGCGACGTCAACCACCGCGCCCTGCTGACCCATCAGGGCAAGTACCAGGCCCGGATCGCGGGCGCCGCCATCGGCGACCTCGCGGCCGGCCGGCCGCTGGACACCTCGCCGTGGGGTCCGCACGCCGCGACCGCCGATGTGGCGGCGGTGCCGCAGGTGGTGTTCACCGAACCCGAGATCGCCTCCGTCGGCCTGACCGCCCAGGAGGCCGAACGCGCCGGACGCCGGATCCGCGTCGTCGACCACGACCTCGGCCGGGTCGCCGGCGCGTCCCTCTACGCGGACGGCTACCGCGGCCAGGCCCGCATCGTCATCGACCTGGACCGCGGCCACCTCATCGGCGCCACCTTCACCGGCCCCGGCGTCAGCGAACTGCTGCAGTCCGCCACCATGGCCGTCGCGGGCGAGATCCCCGTCGACCGCCTCTGGCACGCCGTCCCCGCCTACCCGACGATCAGCGAAGTCTGGCTGCGGCTGCTGGAGACCTACCGGCAGTAGTCCGCCCATCGGCCGGGGGGCTTCGTCGGCTCGGCCTCGGTCATCGACGAGCGGCCCTTGATGTCGCGCTGCCGGCCGGCGCCGAGCCGCCGCTAGGGTCTGTCGTCTGGATCTCCGTGGGGGAAGGAGCGGTGTCCTGTGCGTGCAGCTGCAAGGCGGAGGAGGGAGGCGACGCGGAGCGTCGTCGACCGACGACAACGCGGCAGATGTGCGTGCTGGACACCGCGACGCCGCGAAGATCCAGACGACAGGCCCTAGGGCCTGTCCGGTCGATCATGGGCGGCCCAGGCGTCGTCTGGTGCGGTGCCTCGCAAGGCGCCGGAGCGCCCGCATACCGGTTGTATTCGGGCGTTTCGGCAACGCCGCGAGGGGCCGTGCCAGGCGGCGAAGGGGCCGTTCGTGATCGGCCGGACAGGCCCTAGTCACCTGGCCAGGTACCGGTGACGCGGCGCCAGCCGACGGCGCCGCCGCGCTGTACTGCCGCGCGGACCACCGAGAAGATCAGGCCCTCGAGGGCCGCGGCGGCGAGCACCTCACCCCAGGTGTGGTCGCTCTCGAGCGGTTCCGGCGCGTCGCCGGGCCCGACCCGGTCCCACACCTTCCGGAAGATCAGGCCGGCCACCGCGCCGCCCGCCATCCCGACGATGAGACCGATCGGTTTGTACACGACTTTCGCTGCCTTGGGCACAGCGCTGCCTCCTTCTGCTTCACCAGGATCCGCCCCATCGCGGCGGTGGTCCGACTGCCCTGTTCTCCTCCCCCTACGCCTTCCGCTCCTCGGCCCGATCAATCGGGTGACGAGATGTTTTCCCTACCGGGTCGCGGGTTAGCCGAACCCCATGAGGCCCGTTCGCACCGTCCGACCGGGCCGCGGCCCGCACGACATCGCGGTACCCCGGTACCGCGATCCGTCACCGCGTCGCCGACCCGCGTTACGGACAACGGAGGCTGTGGACATGGACCGACCCCGGATCGTCGTCGTGGGAGGCGGGTTCGCCGGGCTGGAGTGCGCGCGCCGGCTGGAGCAGCTGCTGGGTCCCGACGAGGCGCAGATCTCGCTGGTCACCCCCTTCGGGTACTCGCTGTACCTGCCGCTGCTGCCGCAGGTCGCCTCCGGTGTCCTGACCCCGCAGTCGGTGGCGGTCTCGCTGCGCCGGGTGCTGCGGCGGACGGCCGTCGTGCCGGGTGGGGCGATCGGTGTCGATCCGCGGGCGAAGGTCTGCATCGTGCGCAGGACCACCGACGAGATCACCGACATCGCCTACGACTACCTGGTCCTGGCGCCCGGCAGCATCACCCGCAGCTTCGACATTCCGGGGCTGGAGGAGAACGCCCGGGGAATGAAGACACTGGCCGAGGCGGCGTATCTGCGCGACCACGTCATCGCGCAGCTCGATCTCGCCGCGAACAGCACGGACCGTGCGGAGCAGGCGGCCCGGCTGCAGTTCGTGGTGGTGGGCGGCGGCTACGCCGGTACGGAGACGGCCGCCTGTCTGCAGCGGCTCACCACCGGCGCCCTCAAGCGCTATCCGCGGCTGGACCCGTCACTGATCAAGTGGCATCTGGTCGACATCGCCGACAAGCTCATGCCGGAACTCGGCGACGAGTTGGGCCGCAAAGCCATGACGATGCTGCGCAAGCGCGGCGTCGAGGTGTCGCTGGGCGTCTCCGTCGCCAAGGCCGCCCCGGAGAGCGTCACCCTCACCGACGGGCGGGAACTGCCCTGCCGCACGCTGGTCTGGACGGCGGGCGTCGCCGCCAGCCCTCTGATGGGGACCCTGGGCACGGAGACGGTCAAGGGGCGCCTCGTGGTGACCCCGTCGATGGAGGTCCCCGGCCTGGACGGCGTCTTCGCACTCGGCGACGCCGCCGCCGTTCCGGATCTGGCCCGGGGCGACGGCCGGATCTGCGCGCCCACGGCGCAGCACTCCCAGCGGCAGGGCAAGGCGGTCGCGGGCAATGTCGTCGCGGCGCTGCGCGGCCGGCAGCCGCGCCCTTACGTGCACAAGGACCTCGGCCTGGTCGTCGACCTCGGCGGGACGGACGCGGTCTCCCGGCCGCTGGGCATCGACCTCGCCGGTCTGCCGGCGCAGGCCGTGGCCCGCGGCTACCACCTGATGGCGCTGCGGACCAATGTCGCCAAGGTGCGGGTGATGACCAACTGGCTGCTCAACGCCACCGCGGGCGACGACTTCGTCCGCATCGGCTTCCTGGCCCGGCGCCCCGCCCGGCTGCGGGACTTCGAGTACACCGACGCCTATCTGACGCCGGACCAGATTGGTGAGCACACCGCCGCGCTGGCCGCGCGTGCCTGATCGCCCGAGGAGGCGTTCCATGGCGTCGTCAGACACCACAGACAGCAGAGCGGCCGGCGCGGGCGCGGCGGAGACCGGCACCATCACCACCGCGGTACCCGCCCGCCTCGACCGCCTGCCGTGGTCGAAGTGGCACTGGACCATCGTGATCGGTCTGGGAACGGTGTGGATCCTCGACGGGCTCGAGGTCACGGTCGTCGGCAACATCGCCGGCCGGCTCTCCGAGCAGGGCAGCGGACTGTCCATCACGTCCGCGCAGGTGACCGGTCTCGCCGCCGCCCTGTACGTGGCGGGGGCCTGTGTGGGCGCACTGTTCTTCGGCTGGCTCACCGACCGCTACGGCCGCAAGAAGCTGTTCCTGATCACCCTGGCCGTCTATCTCGCGGCCACGGCGATGACCGCGCTGTCGTTCCAGTCCTGGTGGTTCTTCACGTTCCGCTTCCTGACCGGGCTGGGCATCGGCGGTGAGTACGCGGCGATCAACTCGGCCATCGACGAGCTGATCCCGTCCAAGTACCGCGGCCGGGTCGATCTGATCATCAACGGCAGTTTCTGGCTGGGCGCCATCGCCGGCTCCCTGCTGTCGGTGCTCATGCTCGACACGAACATCTTCCCCGCCGATCTGGGCTGGCGGCTCACCTTCGCCCTGGGGGTCGTGCTGGGTCTGATCATCCTGGTGGTGCGGCGCCATGTGCCGGAGTCGCCACGCTGGATGTTCATCCACGGACGGGGTGAGGAGGCGGACGAGCTGGTGACGTCCGCCGAGGAGCAGATCACCCGCGAGACCGGACGCGAGCTGCCGGAACCCGCCGGCGAGATCACCATCCACCAGCGCACCTCGATCGGCTTCGGCATCATCGCGAAGACCGTCTTCGGCGACTACCCCAAGCGCGCCACGCTGGGTCTGGCGCTCTTCGTCGGCCAGGCGTTCCTCTACAACGCGATCACCTTCGGCTTCGGAGCGATCCTCACCACGTTCTACGACGTCCCCACCGGGCACACCGGCTACTACTTCGCGGTGATCGCCGCGGGCAACCTGATGGGTCCGCTGCTGCTGGGACGGCTCTTCGACACCTGGGGCCGGCGCCCCATGATCGCGGGTACCTACATCGGCAGCGGCCTGCTGCTGTTCGGCACCGCGTGGCTCTTCGGGGCCGGGCATCTGTCGGCCGACACGCTGACGGCGTGCTGGTGCGTGGTGCTGTTCTTCGCCTCGACGGGGGCCAGCAGCGCGTATCTCACCGTCTCCGAGATCTTCCCGATGGAGACCCGGGCGATGGCCATCGCGTTCTTCTACGCGATCGGGACGGCGGCGGGCGGCATCACCGGGCCGCTGGTGTTCGCCAAGCTCACCGAGTCCGGGGTGGTCGACGACACGGTCCTGGCGTTCTGCATCGGTGCGGCACTGATGACGGTGGCCGGGGTCGTCGCCGCCTTCCTGGCGGTACCGGCGGAGGGGCGTTCCCTGGAGGACATCGCCACCCCGCTGTCGGCCGCGAAGCCGCCCGCACCCGAGGCGTCCGCACCCGAGGCGTCCTCCACCTCCACCTCCACAGCGCCGGCCGCCTGACGGCCGGAGCGGTCAGGCGGCGGCAGCCAGGCGAGTGCGGTCAGACGGGCGCGGTCAGGCGGGCCTGCCGAACCAGTCCATGCAGACGACCAGTGCGTCGTCGTCCCCCTGGGACGAGCCGCGGTGTGTGGTGAGTTCCCTCAGTACGGCCCGCGGCACATCGGCCGCGGGCAGCAGCCGGGTGGCCAGGAACGCGCGGGCCAGCGCCCGGTCACCGTACGCCTCACCGCCGGCGTCGGTGACGGCGTGCACCCCGTCACTGACGAACAGCAGCCGGTCGCCGGGCAGCACCCGGATCGACTCGGGTTCGTAGTGGGTGCCGTCGAACATGCCCAGCGGGAGCTGGGCCTCGAACGTCAGGGGCCGTACCGTTCCGTCCCGCAGCACGAACGCCCTCGGTGATCCCGCGTCGATGATCTCCACCCGGCCGGTGGCCAGCTCGAACCGCAGCAGCAGGCACGACAGGTGCCAGGTGCCGTGGTGCTGGCCGTACACCGCCTGGTCGGCGAGCGCGGCCTGGTCGGCCAGCGGGAGGTCGGCGCGCCGGGCGTTGCGCAGCGCGCCCACGCCCAGGCTGGTGAGCAGCGCGGCGTTGATGCCGTCACCCATCCCGTTGGTGATCGACAGGGTCAGCGCGTCGGGCGAGGCGGACCAGTCGAAGTTGTCCCCGAAGGTGTCGTACGCGGGCTCCAGCTGTGCACCGAGGGCGAACTCGGGCCGGCTGCAGGAGCGGGCGGGCAGCAGCTGCCACTGCATCTCGGCGGCGAGGGTGAGCCGGTCCAGCCGGCGCGCCTGGACGTACAGGTCGGTGTCGCGCTCGGCGACCACCACCTCGTGGGCGAGCAGCCCGGCGATCTCCAGCAGCTCCTTGGTGGCGGCCGGGTCCGGCGGCTCCGCGAACGTGACACTCAGCACCCCGAGCCGGTCACCGCGCGCGGTGACCGGCAGGTGCAGGACGCTGCCGCCGTCCCGCCGCTCGGCGTACGGTTCCTGCGAGCCGAAGGCCCGGCCGGCGCCCGATCCGTCCACCGGCAGCGCCGGGACGCCGTGCGGCGGGACCGTCATCGCCTGCAGGTGTCCCAGACCGTAGTCGGCCATCAACAGCTGTGCGTCCAGGGCGTCGTGGCAGCGGGCCAGGACCGGCCGCAGGGCGTCGAGCAGGGCGGGAGGCGTCGCGGCGCGCAGGGCGCGCCCGGAGTCCTGGAGAGCGTTCACTGGTGGCTGGCCACGCCTTCGGTCGATGGGTCGGTACGCACCGGCGGGAGCCGGAAAGCTGACAGTTGGGGTCGGACAGTGCGAAGGTGAAGGCTATGCACTCCTCCCGATCCGCAACCCACCTCGAGGAGGCGGCAGGCGCCGCCTCGGAGATCACTGAGCTTCTCGAGGTGTTGTGGGGCCGTGGACGTGACGATTCCGCGGCTCCGGTGTCCGCCTCACAGCTGCGGGTGCTGTTCATACTCGCGGACAACGAGGGCATCAATCTCCGCACCCTGTCCGAGGCACTGGGCTCGGCCCCGCCGTCCGTCAGCAGACTCTGCGACCGGCTGCAGGCCGTCGGATACCTGGAGCGCGATCCCAATCCGGCGAGCCGGCGTGAGGTCCGGCTCCGGCTCAGCGGACGCGGCGTGAAGTTCCTCGACGAGTTGCGGGCCCGGCGCCGCGAGCAGCTGTCGCAGGTGCTGGCCACGATGCAGCCGGCCGCGCGGACGGCCCTGCTGAGCGGGTTGCGCGCGTTCCGGGACGCCGCCGCTTCCGAGACGTCCCCGCTCCCGGCGCACACGGTCGCCGCGCACATCGCGTAGGCGCCGTCCGCGGCGCGCGGGGTGTTCACCGCGGTGATGTTCACCGAAGCCGGAATCCGATGATGCAGGTGTCGTCGTCGGTGTCGGAGTTGCTGTGGGTGAGCAGCCGGTCGAGGTCCTCCTCCAGGTCGCCGGTGGGCGGCCCGGCATCGCGCAGCAGCTGCTCCAGGGACTGGTTGACGGTACGGTCCCGGCGCTCCAACAGCCCGTCGGTGTAGAGCAGCAGGGTGTCCCCCGGCTCCAGGACGACCGTCTCCTCCGCGTAGCTCGCCTCGGCGACGGCGCCGAGCAGGATGCCGGCGGGCAGCGGCAGCACCGTGGACCGCGCGCCGCGGACCAGCACCGGCGGCGGGTGCCCGGCACGGGCCCAGCGGACCACCCGGGTCGACGGGTCGTACAGCCCGCAGACCACGGTGGCCGTGACGTGTTCGGTGAGCCGGTGGGCGACGGTGTTGAGCCAGCCCAGCATCCGGCCGGGTCCCGCACCGGTCGCGGCCAGGCCGCGCAGGGCGTTGCGCAGCACGACCATGCCGGTGGCGGCGTCGATCCCGTGCCCCGCGATGTCACCGACCACCAGCAGGACCTGCTTGCTGGGCAGCACGACGGCGTCGTACCAGTCGCCGCCGACCAGGTGGCCCTTCTCCGCGGGCCGGTAGCGGACCGCGACCTGCAGCCCGGACGCGTCGATGGGCGCGGGGGCCGCCGGCATGATGGCGCGCTGGAGCTGCAGGGCGAGCAGGTCGCGTTCGTCGGCCCGCTGCTCGGAGTCGGCGAGCTGGTTGCGGGTGGCCGCCAGCGCGACCTCCGTCCAGTGCTGCGCGGAGACGTCCTGGTAGGCGCCGTGCACGGTCATCGGGCCGCCTTCCGGGCCGGCCGCCGGTTCCGCGACCACCCGGATGTACCGGACGACTCCGTCGGGGCGCAGCAGCCGGAAGGCCGTGGAGGCGGACCCGCGCTGGTGCAGCACCTCCCGCAGGAACCGTCCGATGATGTCGGCGTCGTCGGGGTGGGCGTGGTGGCGCAGCCGTTCCAGCGGGATCGGCGCGGAGTCCGGCGGCAGCCCGTAGATGTCGAACAGCTGGCTGTTCCAGATGACCTCGCCGGTGGCCGGGGTCTCCTCGAACCCGCCGATCCGGCCCAGCCGCTGGGTGTGCTCGACCAGTGCCGCCAGCCGGGTCGCCTCGTTGTGGGTGCGCCAGCTCACCAGCAGGGCGTCGCCGTACCGTCCGATGCCCAGCGCGGCCGTCGGGTGCGGCGCCGTGCCCTCGGGGGCGACCGGCAGGACCGTCCGCTCGGTGCGGAACGGCTCGCCGGTGGCATGGACGCGCAGCGCCCGCTCGTACAGGCCGCCGTCCGCGGCCGCGAGCGGGTAGGCCTCCAGCAGCGGTCGTCCGGTGATGTCGGCCCGCGGGCGGCCGGCGAAGTCCGTGAAGTGCTGATTGGTGTACGTGATCCGGAAGTCGCAGATCCGGCCCTGGTCGTCCAGCAGCGGTTGGAGGACCAGCGCGGGGTCCAGGAGACCCTCGGCGAGGCCGCCGAGCCGGGTGGCGCTGTCGTCCCGGACCGCTCCGCCGCCGGGTGCGGCGGAGCCGGTCCCCTCCAGCGTGTGCGCGCACAGCCCGGCGAGGGCGGTGAGCTGACGGTGGACGGCGCGCGGCAGCGGTGTGCCGGGCTCCGGCCAGCACACTTCCAGGACTCCGACCGTGCGGCCGGCCCGCTGCGCGGGGATCAGCGCCCGGGCGCCGGCACCGCTGCCGGACAGGCCGATGGACGCAGCCGACGCCGGCGGCGCGCCGTGCCACAGCGTCCGCCCCGACAGCAGCGCCTGCTGGGCCAGCGTTCCGACGCGGGGCGGCACGTACCGCCAGCGGACGGCCTCCGCCGGGGGGAATCCCGCGCTGCCGGCGAGGATGAGCGAACCCTCCTGGTCGGCCTGCCACACCGCGGCGGCGGTGGCGCCCAACGGCTCCAGCGCGTGGACCAGCAACGACTGGGCGACCGTCTGCGCGTCGGTGCCGCTGAGCGCTCCGGCCTCGGCGATCCGCAGCCGGACGGACACCGGAGGCGCGGCGCGGTCGGCGCTGTCGTCCGGAGCCGGGACGGCCCGCGACAACGGGTCGTGTGCCGCTTCGTTGACGATGTCGGCGGCCAGCTCGGCGGTCGGCAGCCCGGCGCGGGCGGCGAGTTCCTCCAGGTGTCTGGCGGCCTCGGCCGGTCCGTCCACGCCGCGTTCGACCAGGATGCCCTTCGCCACATCGAGCAGCCCCTGCGTGGCGGCCGCGTTCTGCTGCGCGTCGAGCCTGCGGCGCAGCCGCTCCACGACCGCGGCCAGCCGCTCCACACCGGATCCGCCCGCGCCGGTCCCCGCGAGCGGTCCGGGGGGCACCGGCCGCCCGGTGTCCGGCACGGACTCGGGGGTGGGGTCGTTCACGGGCGCGGGTCCTTCGGGTCGGAAGAGCGGTTTCGGCATGGGGGCCGCCGCCGGCCGCGGTGTCGGCGGCCCGGGCGGTGCGGGTGAGGTGAGGGGCGGGGCCGGCGGGTGCCGGCTGCTCTACCGCAGCCAGCGCCGTATGCAGGCCACCAGGGCCGCGGAGTCCACCGGCTTGGTGACGTAGTCGTTGGCGCCGGAGGCCAGGCTCTTCTCCCGGTCCCCGTGCATGGCCTTGGCGGTCACCGCGATGATCGGCAGATCGGCGTAGTGGGGCATCGCGCGGATCGCGGCGGTGGCCGCGTACCCGTCCATCTCCGGCATCATCACATCCATCAGGATCAGGTCGATGCCGGGGTTCAGGTCCAGGGTGTCGATGCCCTTGCGGCCGTCCTCCGCGTGCATGACCCGGACTCCGTGGAGTTCGAGCATGCTGGTGAGCGCGAAGACGTTGCGGGTGTCGTCGTCGATGACCAGGATCGTCCGGCCGTCGAGTCCGACGGCGGCGGCGCCGCGGGCGGTCTCCCGCGGCCGGTAGGACTTCAGATGGCGGGCGATGCGCTCCCGGAGCTCGTCCAGTCCGGAGAGCACCTCCAGCGGACGGGTGCGGGCCCGCTCGGCGATCTGCCGTTCCCGCTCCGGGTCGAGCCGCCGGGTGGGGTGGACGAGGACCGGCACCTCGCGCAGCGCCGGTTCGCTCATGATCACGTCGAGCGAGCGCAGTCCGGCCTCGCCGTTCGCGTCGAGTCCGAGCACCACGCAGTCGTACGGCTCGGTGGCGAGCGCCTCCACGGCCTCCGCCGCCCCGGCGGCGCTGCGCAGCCGGACCCGGCCGCGCGGATCGGCCGGACCGCGGCCGTGGTCGAGTTCGGCGACGACGCTCTCGGCGACGAGCGAGAGCAGTCCGCGGGGCTGGTCCTCGATGACGAGCAGCCGGCGCCGCTCGGTCTCCAGCGCCCCCTCCCGGCCGGGGTCCCGGCCGGGGTCCCGGCGGCGGTCGTGGTCGTGGCCGCGGTCCCGGTTCTCGTTCCGGTCCCGTTCCCGGTCCGGTTCCGGGGACGACAGGACGAGCGGCTCCGCCGTCGCGTCGCCGGTCGCCGCCCCGTGCAGCGCGGCGAAGTCGGGCTGGGCGACGGGCAGATGGAAGGTGAAGACGCTGCCCTCGCCGGGCACGCTGGCCGCCTGGATGGAGCCGCCCAGCAGCTGGGCGATCTCCCGGCTGATGGACAGGCCCAGGCCGGTGCCGCCGTAGCGGCGGCTGGTGGTGCCGTCGGCCTGCTGGAACGCCCCGAAGATCGCTTCGAGCTGTTGTTCCGCGATCCCGATCCCGGTGTCGCGGACCTCGAGGGCCAGCATGGGTCCCTGGGAGAGCGCCGCCGCCGGGAGGTCTCCGGGCGGGGCCACGAAGACGCGCAGCGCGACCTCGCCCGCTTCGGTGAACTTCACGGCGTTCGACATCAGGTTGCCCAGCACCTGCCGCAGCCGGGCGTCGTCGGTGAGGACCTCCATGGGCGTACCGGACGCCACCTCGACCCGGAACTCCAGGCCCTTCTGCGAGGTCAGCGGACGGAAGGTGGATTCCACGTAGTCCACCAGCTGGCGCAGCGGCACCCATTCGGGGGCGACGTCCATCCGGCCCGCCTCGACCTTGGACAGGTCGAGGATGTCGTTGATCAGCTGGAGGAGGTCGGATCCGGCGGAGTGGATGACGCCGGCGTACTCGACCTGCTTGGGCGTGAGGTTGTGGTGCGGGTTCTGGGCGAGCAACTGGGCCAGCACCAGCAGGCTGTTGAGCGGGGTGCGCAGCTCGTGGCTCATGTTGGCGAGGAACTCGGACTTGTACTTGGAGGCGAGCGCGAGCTGCTGGGCACGCTCCTCCAGCTCCTGGCGGGCCTGCTCGATCTCCAGGTTCTTGGTCTCGATGTCGCGGTTCTGGGTGGCCAGCAGCGCCGCCTTCTCCTCCAGTTCGGCGTTGGAGCTCTGCAGCTCCTCCTGCCTGACCTGCAGTTCGCTGGAGCGGGCCTGCAACTCGGCGGCGAGCCGCTGCGACTCGCCCAGCAGCTCGTCGGTGCGGGCGTTGGCCACGATGGTGTTGACGTTGGCGCCGATGGTCTCCATCAGCTGGTCCAGGAAGTCCCGGTGGATCTGGGTGAAGCGGTGCACCGAGGCGAGCTCGATGACGCCCAGCACCTGGCCCTCGACGACGATCGGCAGCACGATCAGGCTGGCGGGCGGTGTGTGGCCGAGCCCGGAGGAGATCACATAGCCGGCCGGGATGTCGTCGACGGCGATGGTGCGGCGGCTGCGGGCCGCCTGGCCGACGAGGGACTGGCCGAGCTTGAACCGGCTCGGCCGGTCCTGCGATCCGGTACCGGACGGATAGCCGTAGGAGCAGATCAGCTGCAGCTCGGTGCCCTCGGGGGCGTCCTCGGCGAGGTAGAACGCGCCGTACTGCGCGGCGACGAGCGGCGTCAGCTCGTCCATGATCAGTTCGGCGACGATGCCGAGGTCCCGGCGGCCCTGCATGAGGCCGGAGATCCGGGCGAGGTTCGACTTGAGCCAGTCCTGCTCCTGATTGGCCCGGGTCGTCTCGCGCAGCGACTCCACCATGGAGTTGATGTTGTCCTTGAGGTCGGCGACCTCGCCGGAGGCGTCCACCGAGATCGACCGGGTCAGGTCGCCCTCGGCGACGGCGCCGGTGACCTCCGCGATGGCGCGGACCTGCCGCGTGAGGTTCCCGGCCAGCTCGTTGACGTTCTCCGTGAGCCGCTTCCAGGTGCCCGAGACGCCCTCGACCTCGGCCTGACCGCCGAGCCGGCCCTCGCTGCCCACCTCGCGGGCGACGCGGGTGACCTCGGCCGCGAACGACGACAGCTGGTCGACCATCGTGTTGATGGTGGTCTTGAGCTCGAGGATCTCACCGCGCGCGTCCACGTCGATCTTGCGGGTCAGGTCGCCCCGGGCGACGGCCGTGGTCACCTGCGCGATGTTGCGGACCTGGCTGGTGAGGTTGTTCGCCATGGAGTTGACGTTGTCGGTCAGGTCCTTCCAGGTGCCGGCCACGTTCGGCACCCTGGCCTGGCCGCCGAGCATGCCCTCGGTGCCGACCTCACGGGCGACCCGGGTCACCTCGTCGGCGAAGGCGGACAGGGTGCCGACCATGGTGTTGATCGCTTCGGCGAGCGCGGCGACCTCGCCCTTGGCCTCCACACTGATCTTCTGCGAGAGGTCGCCCTTGGCGACGGCCGTCGAGACCTGGGCGATCGAGCGGACCTGGGTGGTGAGATTGCCCGCCATGACGTTGACGGAGTCGGTGAGGTCCTTCCAGGTGCCGGACACGCCCGGTACGACCGCCTGGCCGCCGAGCCGGCCGTCGCTGCCGACCTCGCGGGCCACCCGGGTCACTTCGGAGGTGAACAGCGACAGCTGGTCGACCATCCCGTTGAACACGGTGGCGATCTCGCCGAGCAGCGCCGTGTCACCGGGCAGCCGGGTGCCGAAGTCGCCGTCACGGACGGCGGTGAGGCCGGCGAGCAGCCGCCGGAGCTCCGCTTCGCCGACCGGTCCGCCGCGGTCGGCGGAGTCCGCTGCCTGGTCCGGCGCCCGGTCGTCCGCACGGTTCCGTGCACCGCCGGACCGGCCGCGCGGTGGTTTCACCCGCGCGTCCGCATCCACCATGTCGCCCATGTCAGTCCCCATCCCGCCATCACGTCGTCACCGCATGCCGAGCGGGTGCCCGAGGCACTTCCACCTTCATTGCCACATGACAAATGTTGCCCTGCACTTCGCAGGCTAGCCCAGCATCCCGCCTTCCCGCGCCACGCGCCAGAACTTCTTCCACGGCCGCCTCGCGGGGCAGGGGTCACCGGGGTGCCATCCTTTGGTCCGGGGCGGGCAGACTCCCCATCGAGCACAATGCATCCTTGAGGGCGGAAGCCGCGGTGTGGTCGCGGACGGGGCCGCTGTCGATGGAGGGGTAGTCGAGATGAGCGCGATACCGCAGGACACGACTCGCCGCGGCGGGTTCGCGCATCCGGCGCTCCTCTACCGCGGCAGGGACGCCTATCTCGCCGGAACCGTGCCCTTCATCACCGAGGGACTCGACCGGGGCGAGCCGGTCGCCGTAGCCGTTCCCGGCCCGAACCTCGCCCTGCTGGAGAAGGCGCTCGACGACCGCGCCGCCGAGGTGAGCCTGCTCGACATGACACGGGCCGGCCGCAATCCGGGCCGGATCATCCCCGGTGTGCTGCGGGCCTTCGCCGACGCCCACCCCGGCCGCCGGGTGCGGATCATCGGCGAGCCGATCTGGCGGGGCCGCTCGGCCACCGAGTACCCGGCCTGCGTCCAGCACGAGGCACTGATCAACCTCGCCTTCGCCGACCGCGACGTCACGATCCTGTGCCCCTACGACGTCGACCGGCTCAGCCCGGACGTCCTGGCCGACGCCGCGGCCACCCACCCCGTCCTCATCGACGGCGCGGGCAGCGTCCGCAGCCCGGACTACGCCCCCACCTACGTCGTCGCGAAGTGGAACCTGCCGCTGCCCGAGGCCCCGGACGGCGCGCTGACCCTCGCCTTCGACAACGTGACCCTGACCGAGCCCCGGCTCGCCGCGTCCCGGTACGCCGTCGGCGCCGGCCTGGACCCGGGCCGGATCCCGGACGTGGAGCTGGCCGTCAACGAACTGGCCACCAACACCGTCCTGCACGGCGGCGGCTCCGGCACTCTGCGGCTGTGGACCGAGGACGGCCACCTCGTCTGCGAGCTGCGCGACCGCGGACACCTCACCGATCCGCTCGTCGGCCGTATCCCCGTCGTGCGCGCCACTCCCGGCGGCCGCGGGATGCTGCTCGTCAACCACCTCGCCGACCTGGTGCGGATGCACACGACGGCGGCCGGCACGACGCTGCGCGTGTACTTCGCCCTCACCGCGTAGGGCCGCCGGTCCGCCGGCAGGACCACCGCGGCCGGTTCACCACGCCGGTGGGGCCGCTCGCGCACGATCCACGAGCGGCCCCACCGGCGGTCTTCTGCCCGCGGATCACTCCTGGATCAGCAGCTGCCCGCGCAGCCGCGTCAGGGTCCGGGTGAGCAGCCGCGACACGTGCATCTGCGAGATCCCCAGCTCCGCGCCGATCTCCGCCTGGGTCATCTCGGCGCCGAACCGCATGTTCAGGATGCGGCGGTCGCGGGGGGCGAGATCGGCCAGCAGTGGCTTGAGGGACTGGAGGTTCTCCACGAACTCCAGCGCGGGGTCGAGGTCACCGAGCCGGTCGGCCAGCACGCCTTCGCCGCTGCCCTCCTCCTCGCCCGCGGGGATGTCGATGGACCCGGCGACGTAGCCGTTGCTGGCCAGCTGGCCCTCGGTGACCTCCGCGGGAGTGAGGTCGAGCAGCGCCGCCAGCTCATCGGTGGTGGGCGCGCGGTCCAGCCGGCCGGCCAGCTCCTCGGTGGCCTTGGCCAGCTCCAGGCGCAGCTCCTGCAGCCGCCGCGGCACGTGCACGGCCCAGCTGGTGTCCCGGAAGAAGCGCTTGATCTCGCCGGTGATGTACGGAATGGCGAACGTGGTGAACTCCACCTCGCGCGACAGGTCGAACCGGTCGATCGCCTTGATCAGGCCGATCGTCCCGACCTGCACGATGTCCTCGCGCGGCTCGGACCGGTTGCGGAACCGCCCGGCGGCGAAGTTCACCAGCGAGATGTTCAGCTCGATGAGGGTGTTGCGGGCGTACTGGTATTCGTGGGTGCCCTCGTCGAGCTCCCGCAGCCGGTCGAAGAACAGCTTCGACAGCTGCCGCGCGTCCTTGGGGGCGAGCTTTCCGGGGCACTCCACCCGCGGCAGTTCCGCCCGGTCCACGTCCGCCTCCGGCAACCGCACAGCGGTCGGGGAGGTCCTCGTCACTACCGAGCCCGCCATGTCGTCCTCCTCAGGAAGTCCACACCGTCGAGGCGTCGTATACCCCGGCGCTCCAGGCACACACCTGACGGTTCCGGCGGGACCTCAGGCGCTCAGGACGCCGGTGCCGAGCAGGGAGAACAGCAGGATCCCGATGATGATGCGGTAGATCACGAAGAGGTTGAACGAGTGCTTGGCGATGTACTTCAGGAGCCAGGCGATCGAGGCGTAGGCGACCACGAACGACACCACGGTGCCCACGACGAGGGGGAGCACGTCGACGCCGCCGCCGGTGGCGTCCTTGAGCTCGTAGAGCCCCGCGCCGGTCAGCGCCGGGATGGACAGGAAGAACGAGAGCCGGGTCGCGGCCAGCCGGTCCAGGTCGCGGAGCAGACCGGTGGAGATCGTGGCGCCGGAGCGGGAGAAGCCGGGGAAGAGCAGCGCGAGGATCTGGGAGGAGCCCACGATCATGGCGTCCTTGAGGGTGATCTCGTCCTCACCGCGCTTGAACCTGGCCATCTGTTCGGCCACCCACATCACGATGCTGCCGCCGATGAGCGAGCCGGCCACCACCCACAGCGAGGCGAGCGGGCCGTCGATGAGCGGTTTGGCGAGGAGGCCGACGACGACGATCGGGATGGTGGCGTAGATGACCCACCAGGCGAACTTGTAGTCGTGGTTGTCGCGTTCGCTCTTGTTGGCGATGCCGCGACCCCAGGCGCTCGCGAACCGCACGATGTCGCGGAAGAAGTAGACCAGGACGGCGGCGATGGCACCGACCTGGATGACCGCCGTGAAGCCGACCACCGCCTTGTCGTCCACCGGGATGTTCATCAGCCCCTCGGTGATCTTGAGGTGGCCGGTGGAGGACACCGGGAGGAATTCGGTGACCCCTTCCACCACTCCGAGAATGGCGGCTTGGCCGACGCCGATCGCGCTCATTGGTCCCGTCCCTGGAATTGCGTCGAATGACCGGCTTGGCGGCGCCGTTGTCAACGAGTGCCTCACGGGCACACCCAACGTCTACAGAATTGTAGACGTTGGGTGTGACTGTAGAGGACGGCCCGCCGACCGGGCAGGCCGGGACCAGGGTAACGAGGGTGCTACGTGATCGAGAAGTCGTCCCCGTAGACGTTGCCCTGGGCGTACCAGCCGTGCAGGTACACGGTGACCGTTCCGGAGGCGCCGGTGGTGAAGGGGACGGTGAGCTTGGTCCAGCCGCCGGACGACGTCCAGGTGCTCGCCGAAGCGCCGCCGCTCACCCCGAGGTAGGCGTAACTGCCCTGAACCCACCCGGACAGCGTGTAGCTGTGGTTCGGCGACAGGGCGACGCTCTGCCCGCACTGGCCGGTCTGGCCCGAGGTGGGCGCCACCAGCAGCGCGTGGGTGCCGGTGTGCACCGGACTGGCGACCACCGCTCCCCCGGGCTGGCAGGTCCACGGGGTCGGGCTCCCGCTCTCCAGGCCGCCGTTGACCAGCACGCCCGACCCGCCGGGGCCGGTGACGGTGAGGGTGTACGTCGTCGGGTGGCTGCCGGACGCCGCCGAGCCGGTGACCGTCACCGCGTACGTTCCGGCCGCCGCCGTGGCGGAGGCGGTGGCCGTCAGCGTCGCGGACCCGCCGGCGGTGACCGAGGCGGGACTGACGCCGACCGTCACACCCGCGGGGGCGCCGGACGCCGTCAGGTTGACGGTCTGCGCCGAGCCGGCCGTGACGGCGGTCTTCACCGTCGCGGTCACCGAGGCGCCGGGGTTCACCGACCCGGAGGCGGGTGTGGTGCTGACCGAGAAGTCG
Source organism: Streptomyces sp. RKAG293 (assembly GCF_023701745.1). Taxonomy (NCBI): domain Bacteria; kingdom Bacillati; phylum Actinomycetota; class Actinomycetes; order Kitasatosporales; family Streptomycetaceae; genus Streptomyces; species Streptomyces sp. RKAG293. The sequence goes on from NZ_JAJOZB010000001.1 coordinate 1,175,220, forward strand.
TTGGTGACCGGACCTCCGCCGCCGGTGAACGGCTCGAAGGCGTGGCTGAAGAACCAGGTGCTCTGCGCGATGCCCGAGCAGGAGTCCGATCCCCCGGTGCCGGGGCAGCCGCCGTTGTCACGCTGGAGTGCCCAGAAGGACAGCGAGGCGATGCCCTTGGAGACGGCCCAGTTGTAGACCGTGGCCGCGTCGGCGGTCTGGAACGTCTCGGCGGCGCCGAAGTCGTCGATGCCGGGCATCTCCGTGATGCCGACCATCCCCCACAGCTGCGCGTCGCTCTTCGCGGGGTAGAGCGTGCCCAGTTGGCCGCGCAGGCCGGTGGTGGCGGTCTGGGTGTCGGTCGCCATCTGATGGGAGGCGCCGTCGTAGTAGTCGAACGTCATCAGGTTCACGACGTCGATGCGGGCGTTGTTCGTCACGGCGTTGCGCAGGACGGCCAGTCCGCTGGAGGCCAGGCCGCTGGTGGTGGTCGGCAGCGTGTAGGAGAACTGGACGGTGCGCCCGTTGGCCGCCGCCCAGTCCTCGACCAGCTTGATCGCCTTGTTCCGGCGGTCGATGCCGGCGGTGTTGGTGAGCGAGTTGTCCTCGATGTCGAGGTCGATGCGCGTCACGTCGTAGGTGGTGATGACGTTCTCGAAGGCGGCGGCGATGGAGTTGACGTTCGTGCAGCTGTCCGCCAGCTCGGTGCCGGTGTTGTCCGCGGTGTAGCCGCCGAAGGACGGGATGACATCGCCGCCGGCCGCCCGCATGGCCGCGATGTCGGCACCGAAGCTGGACTGGGCGATCGGCATGCCCGTGTCGCCGTTCCAGTACGGCGTGCAGGAACCCTTCGACGGCGTCTGGATGAACGCCATCGTCAGGTACTTCGCACCGGACTGCGCGGACAGTGCCGACATGCTGTCGCCGTTGTACGCCTCGAAGTACGGCGCGAAGACATGGGCGGGGATGGGCGTCGCGGCATGCGCGGCGGTGCCGCCCGCGACCACCAGGCCGAGGGACCCGGCGGCCGTGGCCAGTGCGGTCAGCAGTACTCGGACGGATCTTGGTCGTCTCATGAACGCTCCCACAGAATGAGCCGGCGAATGGGGGGATACGCGGTGCGGTGTCACGAGGAGAGCCGAGCAGTGCCCATGATTGGACTAGACCAACGGACTGTCAAGGCTCTTTACCATTCGCCCGCGACCGTCTCCCCCAGCGGGCCGCCCGCCGCCAACCGCCGTGCCCCGAAGGCCCGTTCGGCGATCTTCCGGCGTTCCGGTGGGCGGAGGGGCGGCGCATCCCTTCCACCGGGCCCGCGCCCATGAGACCGGGATGCCCCCTACCCCGCGGCCCGATCCGGGAGCAGCATCGACAACATGGCGGGATCAGCGGATCTGGCGGCCTGTGACGAGTGCGGCCGTACCGATCGGACGGTCCGCGACCTCGGCCTGCGCGCGCCGCTGGCCCTGTGCGACACCTGCTTCCGCGCCCTGTTGGAGGTACGGGTACGCCGTCAGCCGCTGCCGCTGTCACGGATTCTGGACGATGTGCGGCATCGCTCCCCGGGACACGGGTAGGCGCCGTAGGGCCGGGAACCCTCGGCGCACCACGGGTCGTCCAGTCGTCGGATCGTCCGGTCGTCGAGGCGATCTCGTGGGAATCGAGAACCAGGACGAGAACACTCCCGACAGGCACCGAACGCCGTCCCGTCGGGCACCTCGTGCCACTCACCCAAGGAGTACGACCATGCTGATGGCCCATCCCGCCGTCCTGCGCGACTTACTGGAGCGCTACGAGTCGCTCGCCGCGCAGGCCCGGGGCGACTCGGCCGGGTCGCTGGAGCACCGCCGGCTCGAGGACACCGCCTACACCCTGTGCGTGATCACCGGTTTCCGCACGGTCGGCCGGGCGGTCGAGGCCGCCAGGCAGCGGCTCGCCGCGGAGTCCGGACCGTCCTCCGCACCGCAGGCCGTGGCCTCGTAGTTCCGGGTGCCCGGGGGCCGTCACAATGAGGGTGTGATACGGAACAGCGCACGCCCCTCGGTGACGGCCCGGCCCGCCTCTCCCTGCCCCTGCGGACTGGACGCGTCCTACCGCGACTGCTGCGGCAGGCTCCACAGCGGCCAGGCCGCGGCTCCCACCGCGGAGCGGCTGATGCGCTCGCGCTTCAGCGCGTTCGCCGTCCGCGATGCCGCGTACCTGCTCAGGACGTGGCACTCCACCACCCGGCCGTCCGGCATCGAGTTCGAGCCGGATCAGCAGTGGACCCGGCTGGAGATCGTCGGGACGACGGACGGCAGCGCCTTCCACACCGAGGGCACGGTGGAGTTCCGCGCCCATTACCGCCTGCACGGCGACACGGACTCGCAGCACGAGGTGAGCCGCTTCGTCCGCGAGGACGCGCTCTGGGTCTATCTGGGCGAGGCCACCGCGTAGCGTTCCTCAGCGGGGCGTCCGGCGAGACACCGGGACAGGGTGCGACACGGCGCTGCTCGGTGCTCTCCGCGGGCCGGTCACGGTATGAGGTCGCCGAGCAGCTCGGCGAACTCCTCCGGGGCGATCACCCGGATCCCGAGTTCCTCCGCCTTGGCCCTCTTGGAACCCGCCTTCTCCCCCGCGACCAGCAGGCTGGTCCTCTTCGACACGCTCGACGACGCCCTGCCGCCGGCGCTCTCGATCAGCTCGTTCATCGCCGTACGGGACAGCTCCGCCAGCGCACCGGTCATGCTGCCGGTGACCACGACCGTCAGGTCCGCCAGCGGGCCGGCCGGAACGGCCCCCTGCGGCTCCGCCGTGCCGTCGGCGTCGGTGTCGCCCTCACCGGGCATCCGCGCCGGCACTCCGGGCTCGGTCATGTTCACCCCGGCGGCCGTCAGCTTGTCGATGAGCGGGGCCAGTTCGGCGATCTGGGCGACCACGACCCTGGCCTTCTCGGCGCCGATGCCGGCGACTGCCTCCAGCGCGGCGGCGTCCGCCGCGCGGATGGCCTCCATGGTGCCGAAGTGCCGGGCGATCCGCCGGGACATGCTCCGGCCGGTGCCGAGGACGCCGAGCGCGCAGAACACCCGGTTCAGCGGCCGGTCCTTGGCGGCCGCGATCGTCGCCAGCAGTTTGTCCGCGCTCACCTCGCCCATCCGGTCCAGCCCCAGCACCTGCCCGCGATCGAGGGTGAACACGTCGGCGAAGTCGGTGACCTGACCGGACTCCACCAGCTGCGTGACGAGCTTGTGCCCCATCCCGTCGATGTCGAGGCAGTCCCGCGCCACCGCGTAGCGGATCGAGGCGAGCTGCCCGCACTCCCGGCCGCGCACACAGCGCCAGCGCTCCTGAGTGGTGTCGATGTCGGAGGCGCAGCGGGGGCACTCCGCGGGGAAAGCGATCGGCGTCTCCGCCCCGGTGCGGAGCTGGACCACCGGAGCCTCGATGCGCGGAATGATGTCACCGGCCTTGTAGACGGTGACCTGGTCGCCGATCCGCAGGTCCCGGCGGGTGATGTCGGCCGGGTTGTGCAGCGTCGCGTAGGTGACGGTGCTGCCGTCGATCTCGACGGGTTCGAGCACGGCGCGCGGCGCTATGACGCCGGTCCTGCCGACGTTCCACTCCACGGCGAGCAGCCGGGTGACGCGCTCCACGGCGGGCAGCTTGTAGGCGATCGCCCATCGCGGGGCGCGGGAGCTGAAACCGGCCTTCTCCTGGTCGGCCGGGTCGTCCGCCTTGATCACCACTCCGTCGATGCCGAACGGCAGCGCGGCCCGCAGCGCGGCGATCTCCTCGACGCGCTTCTGGACCTCGTCGATCGAGGCACAGGTGCGCAGCCCCACGGGAGTGGCCGCGGTCGTCTGCACCCCCGCTTCCGCGACGATCTCCATGACGCGGCTGTGGGCCAGGGACACGAGCTCCGCCGAACCCTCCTCCAGCGGCAGTCCCGAGTAGGCCCAGAACGTCATCTCGATGACGTACGGCCGCTCCTTGGCCCGCAGGGTGCCGGCCGCCCCGTTGCGGGGGTTGGCGAACGGTGTGGCGCCGAACTCGGCGCGTATGAGGTTGGCCTGCTCGAACTGCTCGGTGGTCAGCAGCACTTCACCGCGGACCTCGAACGTCACCGGGGTGTCGAGCCGGTCCGGCAGTCCGGCGATGGTCCCGATGGCGTGGGAGACGTCCTCGCCATGGCTGCCGTCGCCACGGGTGACCAGCTGGACCAGGCGGCCCTCCCGGTAGCGCGCGGCGACGGCGACCCCGTCCAGCTTCGGCTCGACCGCGTAACCGCCCGTCACCGGTCCGCCGAGCCGCTTGGCCAGGGAGTCCGCCCAGGCCGAGAGTTCGGCACCGTCGAAGACGTTGTCCAGTGACATCATCCGCGCCGAATGTTCCACCTCGCCGGCCGGCACCGCGCCGCCCGCGACCTTTCCGGTCGGCGACGCCGGCACGATCTCGGCGGGGTGCTCGGCCTCGTAGGCCGCGATCGCCCGCGCCAACCGGTCGTAGGTGGCATCGTCGAGGCGGGAGTCCCCGCCGCTGTAGTAGGCGGCGGACGCTTCGGTGGCATCGGAGACGGCCCGCGTGTACGACTCGGCGTCGGCCAACCGGGCCGTGGTGATCTCGGTCATGAGGACATCGTGCCGCCCACCACTGACAATGCGCCGTGGCGCCGTGGAAGAGTGGTCGCCATGAGCCCCACGAAACCCGTCGAACCCGCGGGACCGGCGCGACCGACCGACCGGGACGGCTCCGCCGGTCCGCCCGACACCGTCGCCGACCCGGAGGGCGGCGAGTCCGCCTGCTGGCTCGACCGCGTCTGCCCGCAGTGCGACGCGGTGTCCGACGGCCCGCCGCCCGCCCGCTGTCCGCGGTGCGGCGCCGAGCTGTCCGGCTAGGGCCTAGGGCCTGAGGGTGATGACGGCCGCGCTGCCCTCGGACCGCAGGGCCGCGATCTCGGTACCCGTCCCCGACACGAGCACCGCGTCGAAGCGGGCGAGGCGGGTGTCCTCAGGAGCGACGGCGGGAACGGAACCGGGGTCGATGAAGAAGTCGACGTCGTCGGTCAGGGCGACGAGGAGCACGGAGCCGTTCACGGGGACCTCGGCGGTGTGCGCGCCGTCCACGATCCCGACCGTTGCCGCTGCCTGTCCGCGCCGGGTCATCACGTTGAGATTGACGATGGGCCCGCCCGTCAGCCGGCAGTCGGTGGCGGCGGCGCCGGGGAACGCGAACGGGCGCAGCGGACGGATCGGCGGGTGGGCGGCACCGTCGATCGTCAGCACCATCCCCGGCCCGTCGACCACGGTGATGATCCTGTCGACGTCCGGGAGGGCCGAGTAGGGCCCGTCCTCCACGACATCGGCGAGGCTCACCCGCCAGCCGAAGTCGGCCAGGCCCGCGTGCGCCGGGTCCACCGTGATCTCACGCGTCACGCCGCCGCCGTTGCTCCAGGGCGTCGGCACACGGTCACCGGCCCGCAGAATCCGCGCTTCCATGCCGTTGATCGTCGCGGCGCGGCACCTCTCGCGTCAAATGGTCCGCCGCCGCGTAATCGGCCCAACCCGCGCATCCCACACATCTGCGGATAACCACCCCCACCTGCGATTTCCTTGAATGCAAACGGTGTTGCCGGGTAGGGGCGGCCCTCATGTGGCGTCACGCACCAGGTGGCGCACGTGACCGAAGGGACCATCCATGTCGCAGCGCAGCTCCTTCTCCCGCAGAGGATTCCTGCTCGGGACCACCACCTTGACGGGTATGGCGGTGGTACCGGGGCTGCTCACGGCGTGCAGCCGCACCGAGACCGGAACGGGAGCGCCGAAGGGCGAGGGCGACCTGTTGGCGAAGCTCAGGAAACAGGGGTACGTGCGAGTCGGGTTCGCCGGCGAGGCGCCGTACGGGTTCAAGGACGGCACGGCGCTGGCCGGTGAGGCCCCGACCCTGCACAAGGAGATCTTCGCCGGGCTCGGGGTGCCCGACCTGCGCCCCACCCTCACGGACTTCGGCGCCCTCATCCCCGGACTGGCGGCGGACCGTTTCGACGTGGTGAGCGCCGGGATGGCGATCACCCCGGAGCGGTGCGACAAGGTCATCTTCTCGGAACCGGAGTTCATCTCCCCCACCGCGCTGATGGTGCGCAAGGGCAATCCCAAGGGTCTGAGCGACCTCGCCTCGTGCGCCGCGAAGGGCGCCGGTGTCGGAGTGCTGACGGCCGCGGTCGAGGCCGGGTACGCCGCCGGTGCCGGTGTCGGGGACTCCAAGGTCAAGTCGCTGGCCAAGCAGCAGGACGGGCTCGACGCGCTGGTCGCGGGACGGATCGACGCGTTCGCCCTGACCGGGATATCCCTGCGCTGGCTGGCGAAGACCAACAAGGGCGCGGACGTCGAGGTGCTCGAACCGTTCCTGCCGGAGCTGAAGGGCAAGAAGCAGTACAGCCCCGGCGGCGCCGTCTTCCGGCAGAACGCCACCTCGCTGCGGGACGCGTTCAACGGCCAGTTGAAGAAGATCACCGACGACCCCGAGCACTATGTCGCGCTGATCGGGAAGTACGGCTTCACCAAGCAGGAGGTACCGCCGGCCACCCTGCGGACAGCCGACCTGTGCAAGGCGTGATGGGCGTACCTGATGAGCGAATTCCTCACACAGTTCTCCCGGTCCCTGCCGAGTGTGTGGCAGGGCGTCTCCGTCACCCTCCAGGCCACCGTGCTCAGCGCGCTGCTGGCCCTCGTCCTCGCCTTCGTCCTCGGCTTCATGTCCCGCTCGGAACACCTTCTCGTCCGCGGCCTGTCGCGGGTGGTCGTCGAGTTCCTCCGCGGCACCTCCCTGTACGTCCAGCTGTTCTGGCTGTTCTTCGCGCTGCCGATCCTCGGGTTCAAGCTTGAGCCGATGGCGTGCGCGGTCGTGGCCTTCGGCCTCAACTACGGCGCCTACGGCTCCGAAGTGGTGCGCGGCGCACTGAACGCCGTACCCCAGGCGCAGTGGGAGGCGGCCGTCGCGCTCAACCTGAGCCCCTGGCAGCGGATGCGCCGGGTGATCCTGCCCCAGGCCTGGGTCCAGATGATCCCGCCGTTCAACAACCTGCTCATCCAGCTGCTCAAGTCCACACCGCTGTTGTCGTTGATCACCATCTCCGATCTGACGTTCCAAATGGACCAGTTGCGCTCGACGACGGGCAACACCGCGGCCGCGTACGTGACGCTCCTGGTCATCTACTTCGTGCTCGCCTACGCGCTGACGCTGCTGATGAACGCCCTGGAGGCGGTGGCCAAGGCCCGGCTGGGGCAAGGCAGCGGACTGCGCCACGTCCTCAAGCCGTCGTCCGCCGGCATCACTGATCCCGACGGCCGTGCCGCACGGGCGGGTGGTGTGTGATGTGGGACTGGAACACCGCCCGTGAGGGACTGCCCGTGGTCCTGGACGGCTTCGGGATCACCCTGCTCGCCACGGTGCTCGGATCCGTCGTCGCCATGGTGCTCGGACTGCTGATCGCCGTGCTCCGCCGCGCCCCGACCCGCTGGGTCACCGTGCCCGTCCGCATCGTCGTGGAGTTCGTACGCTCCACCCCGGTGATGATCCAGCTCTTCGCCGTCTGGGTGCTGGTGCCCAGCCTGGATCCGCTGACCATCGGCATCGCCGTCCTCGGCATCCACTACGCGATGTACACCTCCGAGGTGTACCGCGCCGGGATCGACGCCGTACCCCAGGGACAGTGGGAGGCGGCGGTCGCGCTCTCGCTGCCGCGCGGCCGGGTGTGGCGCGCGGTGATCCTGCCGCAGGCCGTCCGCAAGGTCGTTCCGGCACTGGGCAACTACGTGATCTCCATGTTCAAGGAGACGCCGTTCCTCTCGGTGATCACCGTGCAGGAGATGGTCCACGAGGCGAACGAGTACGGCAGCGTCCACTTCGCCTATCTGGAGGCCTTCACCCTCGCCGCCGCGATCTTCCTCGTCGCGAGCTACCCCACCTCGATGCTGATGAGAAGACTGGAGAAGCGCCTTGCTCAGTGACACCGACCCCAAGGAAGAGACCGGCCCCGGCAGCCACGCCGAGTCCGGGACCGACGCGCTCACCGAGAAGGGCGACGCTCTCCGCAACGATTCCCCGGTCGCGGACATGGTCCGCTTCGACCAGGTGGTGAAGCGGTTCGGCGACCACACGGTCCTGGACCAGCTCGACTTCGGGCTGCGACGAGGTGAGCGGGTGACCCTGATCGGGCCGAGTGGCTCCGGCAAGACCACCATCCTGCGGCTGCTCATGACCCTCGAACGCGTCACCGAGGGCACCATTCATGTCGACGGGGAGCCCTTCTCCCACATGCCGGGCGGCCGGGACAGACTGGTGCCGGCGAACGAGAAGTACCTCCGAGAACGGCGACGCCGGATCGGCATGGTCTTCCAGCAGTTCAACCTGTTCCCCAACATGAAGGTGCTGGAGAACGTGACCGAGGCGCCCGTTCACGTCCTCGGCCTCAGCCGCGACGAGGCCGCGGAACGCGGCCGCGAGCTGCTGGACCTGGTGGGCCTCGCCGACAAGTGCGACGCCCATCCGACGCAGCTCTCCGGCGGCCAGCAGCAACGTGTCGCCATCGCCCGCGCGCTCGCCATGCGGCCCGACATCCTCCTCCTCGACGAGGTGACGTCCGCGCTCGACCCGGAGCTCGTGGCAGGTGTGCTCGACGTCCTGCGGGACATCGCCCTGAGCACCGACATCACCATGCTCTGTGTGACGCACGAGATGGGCTTCGCCCGCGATGTCTCCGACCGGGTGATGATGTTCGACCACGGCCACGTCCTCGAAGCCGGGCCTCCGGACCAGCTGTTCGAGGCCCCGGAGCACACCCGCACCCGCGAATTCCTCAGCGCGGTCCTCTGAAGGACCCGCTGAGGGGGTGCACCGTGCCGAGGCCGGGCACGCCACCCCGCCCCGCCTCGGTTTCGGGGCGGGGTGGGACGTCGTGACGGCATCACGGCGTCTGACGGCGTCTGGGAGGCGGATGGCGCGAACGCCCGCTGGAACGCCGCTTCTCGGATCCGCTCACACCGGGCCGGGCGTGCACGGACGGTGCCTCTGCTGCACCCCTTTCGCCTGTCGTACGGGAGGATCGGGACTGTCTCCGAGCTTCCCCCTTCCCGGCCCGCGCGTCACCGTGCGAACAGCGTGCGCCGGCGCGCGCCGTTCGCACGGGGCGTGAAAGCGGGCGCCGTCCCGGATCCGCACGGGGGGCGTGGGGGTGAACCGGCTTGGGCCGCCGGTCGGGGCCTGCAGCACAATAGGCCGATGACTGAGGGAATCGACGTGGCGACCGCTCACGCCTGGGCCGCACTCGGCGGTCCGGCGGAGCTGCTCGAAGGGGTGTCGTACATCGCGTCGAGCGGTGTGCCGCCGTCCCGGCTTCCGGTGCGGGAGCTGGCGCGCGCGACGGTGGGGGTGTGCTCGCTGGCGGCCGCGGAGCTGTTCGCGCGCCGCGCCGGCGGATCCGTACCGGAGGTGCGGGTGGACGAGGGAGCGGTGGCCACCGCCTTCGTCAGTGAACGGCATCTGCGGATCGACGGCCGGAAACCGACGTCGTTCGCCCCGCTCTCCGGCTTCTGGCGGGCGGCCGACGGCTGGGTCAGGACCCACGCCAACTACCCGCACCACCGCGCCCGGCTGCTGACCGCCCTGGAGATCCCGGACGAGGGCGACGACGGCGCACCGGCCCAGCACCTCGCGGAGCGGCTGCTGACCCGTCGCGCCCTGGAGATCCAGGAGACGGTTCACGCGGCGGGCGGGCTCGCCGTGGCCGTCGCCACGGCGGCGGGCCACCAGGCGGAACTCCCCCTCGTCGAGTCCCGTCGGACCAGGGACGGCGCGGCCGGGACCCTGAGCGCGGCGGCGCTGCCGGCCGCCGGCGTCAGGGTGCTCGATCTGACCAGGGTCATCGCAGGACCGGTGGCCACCCGCACGCTGGCGCTGCTCGGCGCCGATGTGCTGCGCGTCGATTCCCCCCGGCTCCCGGAGCATCCCGACGCCCATGCCGATACGGGGTTCGGCAAGCGCTCGACGCTGCTGGACCTCGATGTGCCCGAGGACCGGCTGCTGTTCGAGGAACTGCTCTCCTCGGCCGACGTCGTGATCACCGGCTACCGACCGGGCGCCCTGGACCGGCACGGTCTCGCTCCGCGAGAACTGCTGGAGCGGCGGCCCGGGCTGATCGTCGCCCAGCTGTGCGCGTGGGGCTGGGAGGGGCCGTGGGCGGGCCGCCGCGGCTTCGACAGCCTCGTGCAGGCCGCCTGCGGCATCGCCGGGATCGAGGCCGCATCCGACGGACACCCCGGAGTGCTCCCCGCCCAGGCCCTGGACCACGGCACCGGATATCTGCTCGCCGCCGCGGTGCTGCGTGCGCTCACCGACCGCCAGGACACCGGTGGAGGCCGGCATCTGCGGTTCTCCCTGGCGGGAACCGCCTCCTGGCTGACGCACGGCATCCGCCCCGCCGCAACCGACGGTGAGGCGGCCTACGACCCCGGCTCCTGGCTGGCCGAAACGCCCTCCCCGTACGGCCGCCTCCAGTACGCCCGCCCGCCGGTCGGCTACGCCGGTGGCCCCGGCGACTGGACCCGTCCGCCCACCCTGTGGGGCACCGACAGCCCCGGCTGGATCTGATCCCGCCCCGCCCGACCCGTGCGTCCGCTCCCGCCACCGACGAAAGGACTCCCATGGCCCTTCCTCCGGCCGCCGACAGATCCGGCGCGCTCACGCCCGCGCTGGACTCGATGACCCTGCTCGCCGCGGCAGTGATCGTCCACGATGCCGGGAAGCGGCGGGTCGTGCTGCTGCAACGCGGTCCTGGGGCGAAGTACTGCCAGGGCAAATGGGATCTCCCCATCGGCAAGAGCGATCCGGGTGAACCCGTCACGGACACCGCCGCCCGTGAACTGCGGGAGGAGACGGGCCTCGTGGTGGACCCGGCGGCGCTCCGTGTCGCCCACGTCATCCACGGTGCCTGGGGCGTCGAATCCCCCAACGGCTTTCTCACCGTCGTCTTCACCACGCACGACTGGTCGGGAGAGCCCGTCAACAGCGAGCCGGAGAAGCACTCCGCGGTCCGCTGGTTCGACATCGACGACCTCCCCGGGGAGATGGTGCCCAGCACGGGTCACGCACTGCGCTGCGTCCTCGACGACGGCCCGCGAATCTCGCTGCACGGCTGGCAGGACCGTACTCCCGGCTAGGTCGTGACTTCCAGCGGCTGTCGCGATCCCGCGCGCACCCCTCCGACCTGGCCCGTCGCGAACGGCAGCGCGAAATGGGGGGCATACGGACGGCGACCCGCCGGTGGCCGGTTCGGGATCCGCGGGGTGGATACGTTGCACCACGCGCAACACGCGTTGCGGCGGTCGGCGGACTCTGCTCCCCTGGAGCACCGCACAGCAGCGGACCGGCAACGCAGTATCGGGAGGTGTGTCGCGTGGAGGTCAACGCAGGCATGGGCAGGCGAGGTCTGCTCGCCGCCGCGGCGGCGGCAGCCGCCACAGCGGGACTGGGGTGCGCCCCCAGGGCCACCGCGCGGACGGAGTTGCCGGCGGCCACGGCGCGGAAACCTTCCGCCATCGAGACCAGGCCGCTCTGTCTCGGCGTCTACACCTCCGTGAGCGGAGGCGGCAAGGGCGTCGCACTGACGGCCTACGAGCCCTCGACGGGTGCGATCACGTCCACCGGGGTGGTGACCGGAGTCGCGGATCCGTCCTTCCTGGCCTTCGGCCCGACCACCGGCACGCTGTACACCGTCAACGAGCGCTCACCGGGCGCCGTGACCGCGATAGCGCTGCACGGCGGCAGCAACGGCGCACCGAAGGTGCTCGGGTCGCGGCCCACCGGCGGCGACGGACCGTGCCATCTGTCCGTTCACCCGGGCGGCCAATACCTGCTCAGCGCGAACTACGACTCCGGCAGCGTCGCCGTGCACCCGATAGGCCAGGACGGAAAACTGGGCGCGCGGACCGCCCTCGTCCGGCACAGCAGCCCGCCGCCGGGACCCGGGCAGGACGGGCCGCACGCCCACCAGATCATCACGGCCCCCGACGGCCGCTTCGTGCTCGCCGTCGACCTCGGCAACGACACCGTGTACACGTACCAGCTCGACGAGACGGCCGGCACGCTGCACCAGGTCTCCTTCGCCGCGCTGCGGCCCGGCGCCGGGCCGCGGTCGCTGACGTTCCACCCCGGCGGCAAGTTCGCCTACCTGGCCAACGAGCTGGACAACACCGTCGTGGTCTGCGCGTACAACGCCACGACCGGGAAGCTGACCCCCGGCGCACCCCAGCCCACCGGGACCGGGAGCGTCAAGAGCTATCCGGCGCAGCTGCTGGTCACCGCCGACGGGGCGTTCGCGTACCTCGCCAACCGCGGTCACAACAGCATCACCCGCTATGCCGTCGAGTCCGCCGGCGCGACCCTGCGCCTGCTGGACACCGTCCCGGTGGGCGGCGACTTCCCCCGGCACATCGCCTTCGACCCGACGGGCCGGCTGCTCTTCGCCGCCAACCAGAAGTCCAACACGGTCACCGTCCTGAATGTCGACACCAAGACCGGGAAACTGACCCTGACCGGGCGGCCGTTCGCCGCTCCCGGGGTGGTGTGCGTACTGCCGTCGCCCTAGTCGCCCAGCTACCGCGGGGAGGTGCCGCCAGGCGCCTCGGCGGTGCTCCAACTCCCCGGCGAACGGGGGCCCTCGACCCGGAAGCGCATCGCGCTTCCGGGTCGAACTTCTTGACATGTCCTGTCAGTACCGCTGTGATGTGGTTGCTTTCGTTCGACCCCGTTGAATTGTGCGCCATTTACCCTCGCATGGAGCCGCACATGCAGCCCGAACGCCACATCATCAGACAGCGTTTGGCGGCCCTGGCCGCCTCCCTGGCACTCATCACGGGAGGTGGAGCGCTTGCCGCCACCGCCGCCGTGACCGTGCAACTGGCCACGGCGGCACCCGCCGCGGCCGTCGACAACGGCCTCGCACTGACCCCGCAGATGGGGTTCAACAACTGGAACTCCACCCACTGCCGGGCGGAGTTCAACGAGACGATGGTCAAGGGCATCGCCGACATCTTCGTCTCGCAGGGCCTGAAGAGCGCCGGTTACAGCTACGTCAACATCGACGACTGCTGGGCGCTGCCCAACCGTGACGCCGCCGGAAACCTCGTTCCCGATCCGGCGCGCTTCCCCAACGGCATCAAGGCCGTCGCGGACTACGTGCACTCCAAGGGCCTCAAGTTCGGCCTCTACTCCAGTGCCGGCACCAAGACCTGCGACACCCTCGGCTTCCCCGGCGGGCTCGGCCACGAGCAGCAGGACGCCAACCTGTGGGCGTCCTGGGGTGTCGACTACCTCAAGTACGACAACTGCAACAACACCGGTGCGGACGCCCAGACCCGGTACAAGGCCATGGGCGACGCCCTCAAGGCCACCGGCCGCCCGATCCTCTACAGCATCTGTGAGTGGGGCTCCAACCAGCCCTGGAACTGGGCCGGAGGAGTCGGCAACTCCTGGCGCACCACCGGCGACATCAGCGACTCCTGGTCCAGCATGATCGGCATCGCCCACCAGAACCAGTCGCTCGCCCCGTACGCCAAGCCGGGCGCCTGGAACGACCCGGACATGCTCGAGGTCGGCAACGGCGGGATGACGGACACCGAGTACCGCACCCACTTCAGCCTCTGGTCGCAGATGGCCGCGCCCCTGCTGATCGGCAGCGATCTGCGCACCGCGAGCGCCGCGACGCTCGCCGTCCTCAAGAACGCCGACGTCATCGCCGTCGACCAGGACAGCCTCGGCAAGCAGGGCACCGTGGTGTCCAGCTCCGGCGGCAAGGTCGTGATGACCAAGGCGCTGGCCGGTGGCGACCGGTCGGTGACCCTGACCAACGAGAACGGGTCCGCGCAGACGATCTCGACGACCGCCGAGGCGGCCGGTATCGGCGGCGCGTCCTCGTACGCGCTCAAGGACCTGTGGTCCAAGCAGACCAGCTCCACCACCGGCACCATCAGCGCCACGGTGCCCGCGCACGGCACGGTGATGTTCCGGGTGACACCCGGCAGTCCCGTCCCGCCGCCGACCGGGATCAACCAGCTCAGCGATCTGCCCTGGACGTCGGCCACCAACGGCTGGGGCCCGGTCGAACGCGACCACAGCAACGGCGAACAGGCCGCAGGTGACGGACACGCCCTCACCATCAACGGCACCACCTACGCCAAGGGCCTGGGCACCCACGCCCCCAGCGAGATCAGCTACTACCTGGGCGGCAGCTGCCGTTCGGTCAACGTCGACGTGGGCGTGGACGACGAGGTGTCCAGTCCTGGCACGGTGATCTTCCAGCTCTACCGGGACGGCACCAAGGTCGCCGACAGCGGCGTGCGGTCGGCCAGTGACGGCCCCAAGCACCTGACCGCGGATCTGACCGGCGGAAGCCAGCTGAAGCTGGTCGTCACCGACGGCGGCGACGGCATCAACTACGACCACGCCGACTGGGCCGACGCCAAACTGGCCTGCGGCAACGGCCCGGCGGCCGGTACCAGCGCCCTCAGTGACCTCAACTGGACGTCGTCGGCGAACGGCTGGGGACCGGTCGAACGCGACCGCAGCAACGGCGAGCAGCCCGCGGGCGACGGACGCACCCTCACGATCAACGGCACCACGTACGCCAAGGGCCTGGGCACCCACGCCGCCAGCGCCGTCACCTACTACCTCGGCGGCACCTGCACGTCCCTGGCCACGGATGTGGGCGTGGACGACGAGTCGGCGACCAACGGATCGGTGGTCTTCCAGATCTTCCGGGACGGCACCAAGGTCGCCGACAGCGGTCTGGTCACCGTCAGCGACGCGGCGAAGCATCTGACGGCCGATCTCACCGGCGGTCTGGAACTGAAGCTCGTCGTCACCGACGGCGGCAACGGCAACACCTCCGATCACGCCGACTGGGCCCTTCCCCGCCTCACCTGCGGCTGATCCCGGCACCGGCACGACCGGCCGGACGGACGAACATGATCCGTTCGACAGCGGTGACCTGAACGACCAGGGCCTGCCCGGCCTCCGGAGTGCGACCGGGCAGGCTCTACCATCTGCGCAACACGGTGATCGCGTTCCGCCGCCGGCGGCGCCGACGCCGAGGCCAAGGGAGCGCACATGTCCAAGCAGCCCGCAGTGGGTACGCCGGCCCCCGACTTCACCCTGCCCGGGCTCGTCCTCGGCCAGGGCGACGCCGACGCGGAACGGGCCGACTACGCGCTCGCCGGACAGCGCGGCAACCCGCTGCTCCTGGTCTTCTACCCCGGCGACGACACGGCCGTGTGCACCAAGCAGCTCTGCTCCTACACCTCCGACCTGGACCGTTTCACCGGCCTGGGCGCCACGGTGTGGGGCATCAGCCCACAGGACCTGGACAGCCACGAGTCCTTCGCCCGCAAGCACCGGCTCGGCTTCCCGCTGCTGGCCGACACCGACCGCACCGTGGCCAAGGCCTACGGCATCGCCGTCCCCGGACTCGGGCTGCGCCGCTCGGTCTTCCTGCTCGACGGCGAGGGCAACGTGCGCTGGAAGCATGTCGCGCTTGCCGGTCTCACCTTCGTCACCACCGATGTGCTGGCGGAGCAGCTCGCCGCGGTGCAGGCCGGCTGAGCACCGCAGGGCACCTCCGCCGAACGCCGGACACGGCGCCGGACCGTCGTCCATAATCGAACACGCTCCCGTGCAACCACCGGCTGCGTACAGGCGTCCACCCATCAACCGGTAGCTCCGCGGAAATCCCGCGCCGGAGCCCGTCCGATTCGACGAGGTGCGCCCGACGATGTCCGACCCACGAGAGCCCAGACGGTCAGAACCCGAGTGGTCCCTTCCCGGCTACCGCGCACTGCGTGTCCTGGGAGAGGGCGGCAGCGGCAAAGTGGTGCACGCGGTCGACGAGCGCAGTGGCGCCGAGGTCGCGGTCAAGTACCTGAACGAGGAGAGCCGGGCGCGGCCCGGCCTCCTCGGCAGCTTCCGCGACGAGGCCCAGCTCCTGCGGCAGCTGGACTCCCCGCACGTGGTGCGCGTCTACGACTACGTCGAGACCGCCGAAGGCGCGGCGATCGTCATGGAGCTCATCGAGGGCGTATCGCTGGGGGCGATGCTGCGGACGAACGGCGCGGCCGTTCCCGAGGCGGCGCTGTCGGTGCTGAAGGGGTCGCTGCTCGGTCTGGCGGCGGCCCATGCCGCCGGGGTCGTGCACCGCGACTACAAGCCCGGCAACGTGATGGTCTCGAACAACGGCGTCTCCACGCTGGTGGACTTCGGCATCGCCGTCCGGCAGGGCGCCGACGCCCCGAGCGCCGGTACGCCGCCCTACATGGCACCCGAGCAATGGCGCGGCGAGCCGGCGTCACCCGCTACCGACGTCTACGCGGCGACGGCGACGTTCTTCGAATGCCTCACCGGTGAGCGCCCGTACACCGGGGCGACCATGGCCGAGCTGGCGGTCCAGCACATCACCGCGCCGATTCCGGAGCACCGCGCGCCCGAGGAACTGCGGGCACTGATCGGGCACGGGCTCGCCAAGAGCGCCGAGGAACGACCGGTGAGCGCCGCCGCCTTCCTCACCGAACTCGAAGCGGCCGCCGCCACCGCGTACGGCCCGGACTGGGAGCGCCGCGGACGCCGGGCGCTCGTCGCGATCGTCGCGCTGCTCGCCGCCCTGCTGCCGAGCGCCCTCGGCGACGCCACCGCACCCCCACCGCCGACCCCGCCCACCCCGCCCGCTCCGGGCGCCGGCGCGGGCCTGCCGTTCGGCGGCGGCAAGCCACGGCGGCTGCCGCGCGGGCGCGCCGCCGCCTTGGTGGGCGGCAGCGTCGCCCTGCTGGCCCTCGCCACCGCCGGCACGGTCGTCGCCCTCGCCGGCACCGGCAAGGCCCCGCACCACACCGACGGCCTCTCGGCCCCGCCCTCCGTCACCACACAGCTCACCGGAACCGGCGAGCCGCCCGCCACCACGCCCCCGGGCGGCGCGACCGTCGGCCCGAGCCTCACACCGACGACATCAGCGTCAACGTCCACGACGCCGACACCGACGGACAGCACGACCACCACTCTGACGACCCCGCCCACGACACCCACCACAACCGCACCGACGGCCCCGCCGACGACGGTTCCGACGACGTCGTCGACCACTACGTCGAAGCCGCCGCAACCATTGGTCAAATCCGCCTCGGTCGGCACGTTCGTGGCAACCCGTGGGTCGAACGCGACGGCCTCGTTCTCCATCGGCAAGGGCAGCACCGGTACCTTCACCATCACGTTGACGTGGTACGACGCGGACAGCAAGGGCAATCCCGTAGCGCAGGATGGGTCCTCGGAGACGTTCACGTTCAACGGGGAGTACAACTTCAGCAGGTCACACACCTTCGACGGGCTCGACTGCAACCGCATGTGGGGTGTGCGGATCTCGACCAAGCCGGCCGCCGCTGACCAGAGCACCGCCTACCGGTCCATCACGCGGGGTACCTGCACTCCCCCACCCCCGCGCTGACCGCCGAGCGCGAGCGTCACGGCACGGGGTTGCGCGAGTCGTACCGCGCGAACCTCGGCTGTAGTGCCGCCAGCGTGATGACGACCGCGATGCACGCCAGGCCTCCGCCCACGATGGCGGTGGCCGGCGAGAAGAGGTCGGCGGCCGAGCCGGCGAGGAAGTCGCCCAGGCGGGGGCCGCCCGCGACGACGACGATGAAGACGCCCTGGAGGCGGCCGCGCATGTCGTCGGGGGCGGCGGCCTGGAGCATGGTGTTGCGGAAGACCATGGAGATGGTGTCGGCGCAGCCGGCCAGTGCGAGGAAGAGGAGTCCGAGCCACAGGTTGCGGGTGAGGCCGAAGACGGCGACGGCCGCGCCCCAGCAGGCGACCGAGACCAGGACGGCGAGTCCCTGGCGGTGGATGCGGCCGAGCCAGCCGGAGAAGAGGCCGCCGAGCAGCGCGCCGACGGCCGGGGCGGCGATGAGCAGGCCTACGGTCTTGGCGTCGCCCGCGAACCAGATGACGGCGATGGCCGGGAAGAGTACGCGCGGCTGAGCGAGCACCATCGCGGCCATGTCGGTGAAGAACGTCATCCGCAGGTTGGGCCGGCCGGCGAGGAAACGCAGTCCGTCCAGCACCGAGGCCCATCCGCGACGGGTGCCGGCGGCCGTCGACGCGTCGCGTTCCGGGGTCATGGCGGGCAGTCGCCACATGGCGTAGAGGGAGGCGGCGAAGGTGACCACGTCGATCAGGTACGCGGCCTGGTAGCCCCACAGGCCGACGATGACGCCGCCGAGCATGGGCCCCGCCATCGTGCCGAGGCCGCCGGCGAGCGAGGCGAGGGCGTTGGCGGCGGGCAGCTGCTCCGGCGGGAGCAGGCGCGGGATCATCGAGGAGCGGGCCGGCGAGTTCAGGGCGAAGCAGACGGACTGCAGGGCGACGATCGCGTACAGCAGCCAGACCTGTCGCAGGTCGAGCAGGGCGGCGCCCGCCAGGACCCCGGACAGGACGGTCGCGCCGAGGGCGCTGACCAGGCCCAGCTTGCGGCGGTCCACGGCGTCGGCGATGGCACCGCCGTAGAGCCCGAATATGACGAGCGGGACCAGGGAGCAGAGCCCGACCAGTCCGACCGAGAAGCTGGAGCCGGTGATCGCGTAGACCTGCAGCGAGACCGCCATCGCGGTCATCTGCTGGCCGATCCAGGAGACCATGTTGCCGAACCACAGCCGGCGGAAGTGCGGGGACTCGCGCAGCGGGGTCAGGTCCGCGAACACACGACCGGCGGTACGGCGGGGTATCAGGGCAGGTGACGGGGTGGCGGCCGTGCCTGGTGCGGTCTCCTGGGGTTCCCCGGGTTCCGCCGAATCGTCGGATCGCTTGCTTCGGAGCACCCGGCACGGTAACAACCGCTCTCCCGGCCCCCGCGCGGCGGGGTCGGAAACCTCACCGGTGCCCAGGGCCCGCAACCCTTGAGGAGCCCTTGAGTGGCGCGCATGTGTACTGGGGTTCTCTTAGGGGTGACCCAGGGAGGAAATCGGCTGGTCGGAACCGTTCGGCGGGCTTACTCTGAGCGGAACGAACAGGCTCATGGGGCAGCAACCAGCGCCCAGAGCCTGTCCCGGGAAGCGTCCACCCACCATGGCCGCCCTTCCGGCTCCGCACCAGGCGCCACCGCGTCCGCACCCGCTCGATACATATGCCCCACCGGGTGTCCGACGCCCGGTCGTAGGCCGCGTCGGCGCATCCGGTTCACTCGAAATGAATGGAGTGCGCGGTGACACCCGAGAAGACCAAGCAGCGCAACCAGGCCACACCCGGACTAGGTGAATGGCCTCCGCCGCTGAAGGAAGTGCGCAACCTCGACGTCTGGGCCCGGTCCGCGCCGATCAAGCTGGCGGGCTACGAGGACGACATGGCCGAGTCGCACATCCTGCGGAGCATCGACTAGCCCGACCGGATCGGCGAGTTCGACCTGGCAGACGGACAGCCGCGGTCACAGGTGGCGTGGGAGCGCATCCCACGCCACCGCCGCGTTGTCGGGCGCGCTGGGCCCCCGGGACGCAGCTGGGCCCCTTGGACACAAAGGAGCCCCGGCCAGGACGGGGGGACCGGGCCGGGGCAACTTGGGGAAAGGAGCGGTTTCCCGCCACCTTTCATACTTAGTTTAACACTCAATGAGTGATGTTCGACTCCACTGGTTTCCTGCAATTCCGCCGCCCGCGGTCCCCCCGCTTCCCCTCCGGGGGACCTACGCGCCGACGCCGGGCTGGAACACCCGGGCGGCCGGGGCGTAGTCGAACGGCGGCTCGGGGGTCGGCACCGCCGGCTCGGCCGTGCGTACGGCCTCCAGCGCGCGGGGCGCGGCGTGCAGACCGCCGAGGGCCTCGCAGAGCTTGCGGGCGTCGACCGGCAGGTCCCGCCGCCAGGCCATCGCCACGACCGGCGAGAACAGCGCCATCCCGGCTCCCAGCGAACTGTGCACCGAGAGCCGCACCAGCGTGCCGCCGCCGTGCGGCAGCAGGTCGAAGCCGTACTCGGGGACCTGGGTGCCCAGCGGGCTCCACATGCGCTGGCCCCGGAACACGATGTGCCGGCAGGGCTCGTAGCCCGCGCACACCAGCCGGTGCGCCCGGTGCCGTCCGGGATAGCGGTAGCCGTACTCGGCGTTCGCGCCCGGCGGCACGGCATCCCCGTCGACCCCGGCGACGCCCGAACTCCACAGCGAAAGATTCCGGGCGTCGGCAAGGAAGTCGAAGACCTCGGCGGCCGGCCTCGACACGATCACGCTGGTGGTCACCCTCGGCATCGCAAACCTCCCCGTTGCCGGCACTGCCGGCTTTGGCTGTTGGCTCAGAGATGCGGGCGGCACGTCGGCGGCCCGGGAGCCACAGGACTGCAGGTTCTCTCTGGGGCTCCTCACCGAAATCCTGCATCGCAAAAGCCCGCGTGTCGTGGCAATACGGCCATTCGGGTGATCAAGAAAGCGGAGGCGCCCAACGGTGCCGGAGGGCGGGGGCTAGCCTCGATACGTGGTGGACAAGGAACCCGCGCCGTTCGAGCGCGGAACGGACGGCCCCAAGGTCATCGTCGCCGGAGCGGACGGCTCCGATTCCTCGTGGCGGGCGGTGTCCTACGCCGCCGGCCTGGCGCGGCGGCAGAACGCCTTGCTCGCCGTCGTCTACGTACAGCCGGTCATCGTCACCGGCGCACTCCTCGGCGCCCCGGTGGCCGAGGTCACCACCGAGGTCGCCGACGAGCTGATGGCCGAGATCCGCCGGTCGGCGGAGCGGCTCCAGGGGATGTTCGCCGTCCGCTGGGAGTTCCACACCCTCCGCGGCGACCCCTACAACGGGCTGGTCACCGCGGCGGACTCACTCAAGGCCGACGCGGTGGTGGTCGGCGCCTCCGAGCACGCCGGCCACCGCATCGTCGGCTCGGTCGCCATCCGGCTGGTCAAGGCCGGACGCTGGCCGGTCACCGTAGTGCCGTAGCCGCCACCGGTGCGTACTTGTAGCCCACCCGGCGGACGGTCACGATGCTGCCGCGGTGCTCGGCGCCGAGCTTGCGGCGCAGCCGCGCCACATGCACGTCGACGGTACGGCCGTCGCCCACGTGACCGTAGCCCCAGACCGTGGTGACGAGCTGGTCGCGGGAGTGCACCCGGTGCGGGTTGGCGACGAGGTGGGCGAGGAGCTCGAACTCCAGGTAGGTCAGGTCGAGCGGACGGCCGTCCACCGCCGCCGTTCGGCGCTCGGCGTCGATCCGTACCCGGGCGCCGGGATCATGCGCGGGTTCGGGCACCGCCTCCACCGCGACCGGTCCCACTTCCGCGGGAACCAGGACCAGGTAGCCGACCATCCGCTGCTGACCGGGAACGGTCGGCAGCACATGGCCGGGCGCCGGCATCCACGTGGCACCGGGCGGCAGGAAGTCGGGGGCGGGCGGGACCTCGTCGGGGCGTACGGCACGCAGCCGCGAGCGGAGCGGGGTGGTGGTCCCGCCGGCGGACTGCTGGGAGAGGCTGACGGCAGGGAGGTTCAGGGACTGGGTGTTCGACATGGATTCGGCTCTTTCGCGCGAAGGGTCGTTGGCTGGACGACGTATTGCGCGGTACCGGATTCCGTACTGCTGACGGCGACGGCCGGAGGCCGTTGTCCGCAGGTCAGCGGGGAGTGCGGGTCCGCGCGGTGATCGCGCGGCAACACTCTCGGTCGAAGTGGTGTCCCTGCCGGGACGGCCAGAAGGGCTCGAGGTCGGTGCGACCTGTCGCGATGTCAGTGAGGCTGGCCATGGGCCCTATTGAACCAGAAGCCACGCCCCGCGCGGCAGGGGGATGCCGGCGGAACGTGGATTCCGGTCACTACGGGATCACTGCGGGGTCGCTACACGGTCGCCACGGGCGCGTCACACGGCGGCCACACACGGCCTCACACGACCTCACACAGCCTCGCCGGGCCTCACATGGGCAGCGGAGCCGGGTCGGGCACCGGTTCGGGACGCGGTGTCGGCTCCGGCTGCGGCAGGGGTTCGGGCGACGGCAGCGGCGGGCCGGGCGGCATCGGACCCGGGCCGGGTTGCGGCACCGGGCGCGGGACCGGGTCCGGCTGAGCGGGGTCAGGGGGCTGCGGCGTCGGTTGCGGATCGGGCACCGGCGGAACGCTCGCCCGGAGGACGGTCGGGTCGGGATAGGCCATGGACTTCTCCTTCACTTCGTGTCGCTGTGTCGCTGTGTTGCTCTGTCGGTTTGTCGTCGTTACCGACGCAGCCGCTGCCCGCGCCTACCCAACGGCCGGGACGCTACGCACGCGTACGCCCGCCCCGTCGACAGGGAAAGCCGGTTCTCCGGCGTTTCCACCTATCCTCTGGATCATGACCTGGTTGCGCGCGCTGAAGGAGACCGGCCGCTCCGGGTTGCGCGTCGAGCGGACCAGGCTCGAACCCCTGGTGGCCGTCCGTGGTGCGGCCGGGGTCGCGATCGTGATCGGCCTGGCTCTGTGGCTGTCCTCCCCTGCCGTGGCCGCGTCGTCGGCGTTCGGCGCCTTCGCCGCGGGTACCGCCACCTTCCAGCGGAGCTGGCGCTCCCGCCCGGTGCTCGCCCTCGCCGCCGGCGCCGCCCTCGCCGTCAGCACCTTCCTGGGGTACCTGGCCGCTTCGCACCTCCTCGCCTTCGTCGTGCTGCTGGCCGTCTGGTCCTTCCTGGCCGGCATGGCGTGGTCGCTCGGCCCGACGTCCGGCATCGTCGCGGCCCTGACCATCGCCGTCATGCTGGTCGTCGTCACGCTGCCCACGTCCGTCATGGACGCCCTGGGACATGCCGCGGTGATCGCCTTCGGCGGGCTGGTGCAGGCCACGCTCATCGTGCTCTTCCCCATCCGCCGCTGGGGGGCGCAACGGGACGCCCTCTCGGACGCGTTCGCCGCCGAGGCGGACTACGCCCGGCGGCTGCGCCAGGATCCGCACGCCCCGTTCGATCCCGAACCGCTGATGACGGCGCGCAGCGCGGCCGCGGTGACCCCGTGGGAGGCCCGGCGCCGTCCGGAGGAACTGCACGGCAAGCGGGCGCTGGCGGAGCGGATCCGGCCGGTGCTGGCGTCGCTCGCCGATCCCTCGGTCGGTGCCGCGGCCGAGGGCCCGGAACGGGACCGGGCCCGCGAACTGCTGGCGGCGGCCGCGACGGTGCTGGACTCGGTGGCCCGCGCGATCCGGCACGCGAGGCCGGTGAAACTGCCGAAGGCGGTCAACGCCTTCCTGGAGGTGCCGGAGCCGGAGGCGGAGCTGACCGGTTCGGCCCGCCGGGCCGCCGCCCGGCTGATCAGCCTGCTCGGCGCCGCCGTGGAGAGCGCCAACGGCTCGGGCCCCTCGGACGCCACCGAGTCCGCCCATCTGCTGCGCCCCACCCTGCCGCGGCTCGTACCGCTGGCCGCGCGGGCGATGCGCCGGCAGATGCGCTGGCAGTCACCGGTGTTCCGGCACGCGGTGCGGATGTCCACGGTCGCCACCACGGGCTATCTGATCGGAACGGCGCTGCCGCTGGGCCACGGGTACTGGGCGCCGATGGCCTCGGTCATGGTGATGCGCCCGGACTTCTCCCAGACCTACGCGCGCGGCGTGGCCCGGTTCGTCGGGACGCTGCTGGGAGTGACCGTCGCCACCGGCGTGATGCAGGCGGCGTCACCGGGCGTCTACCTGTGCGCGGGCCTCGCCGTTCTCTCCATCGCCCTGATGTACCTGCTGATGCGCACCGGCTACATGGTCTCGCAGGCCTGCGTCTCGGCGTACGCGGTACTGCTGCTGGGCATGGGCGGCAGCGAGTGGACCCAGACCGTTCCCGAACGCGTCCTGCTGACGCTGCTCGGCGGGGTGCTGGCGATGGCGGCCTACGCCGTGTTCCCCGCCTGGGAGACCCCGCGGCTGCGGGACCGGCTCGCGGAGCGGCTGGAAGCCACCGCCGGGTACACGGCCGCCGTCCTGGAGGGTTTCGCGGATCCGGCCAAACGGCGCTCCTCGACGGTCCGGGAGGCGCTGCTCGACGCCCGTGCTGCCAGTGCCACCTGGGACCAGGCCGTCGCACGCGCCGACGCCGAACCCGTCCGGCACCGCGGGCTGTCCCGGCGGGCCGCGCAGGACGCCGACACGGTCCTCTCCGCGATGGGCCGCGTGGGCATGCTGATGGAGGCCCATCTGCCCGGACGGGACGCCGACCCCGTACCGTCCGCGGCGGAGTTCGCCCGCGTACTCCGCGAGGCCGTCGCCGAATCGGCGCAGGCGGTCCGCGACGGTGCGCCGCCGCGCTGGGACGCGGTCCGGACCGTCCTCGACGGCTGGCAGGGCGACACCACCCGGGAACGCATGGTCCGCCGCGGCGCGGAACTGCAGATGGAGACCCTCGACGAGTTCGAGGAAGCCCTGCGCTCCCGGTCCGGCACCCGGCCCCCGCCCCTGTGACGCGGATCCGGCTCCCCCGCGGTGGGTTCGTCCGTAAGGTGGGCGGATGGCCGTCCAGAACTGGAAGCTCGTCCTCGCGGCGGTGTCCGCGCTGCTCTCCCTCAGCGCGGTCGTACTCGTCCTCCCGGCGCTGACGGGCGCCGTCGGCTGGACCTTCGTCATCGCCGCGGGCGCCCTGGCCGCGGTAACGGGAACAGTGGCCCTGCTGTCCGACGGCGGCGAACGCCACAGCTGAGGCCGGTCCGGGGCTGGTTGCGCATGATCGTCCGGCCAGGATGTGATGGGGCCATGGACTCTCGCACCCTGTACCTGTTCGGCTCGGCCGCCCCGCCCGTCTTCGACATAGCCCGGGTGATCGACGACGCACAGGCCGCCGGCTGGGACGTGTGTCTGGGTCTCACCCCCACCGCGGCCCACTGGCTCGGCGACCACCTCGACGGCCTCGCCGCCCTGACCGGTCACCCGGTGCGCTCCCAGTACAAACTCCCCGGCGAACCGGACGTCTGGCCCCCGCCCGACGTGATCCTCTTCGCACCGGCCACGTTCAACACCGTCAACCAGTGGGCACTCGGGATCACCAACCACTTCGTGGTGGGCGTCGTCGCCGAAGCCCTCGGCAAGGGCATCCCCACGGTGGCCATGCCCTGCCTGAACTCCGCCTTCGTCCAGCACCCCCAATTCGAGCGCTCCCTGGGCGAGTTGCGACTGGCCGGCGTGACGGTCCTGTACGGCGAAGGCGGCTTCGTCCCCAACCTCCCGGACGAGGACCAGCCCACCGAATACCCCTGGCACCTGGCCCTGGCAGCCGCAAGAACCCTCGCCCCGGCCCCCCGATGACCCACCGGCCGCGCCGAGGGCAGCAATCGTGGGTCTCGTCCACCATGCACGCACCGACGCCGGAATCGACCGCGCCAAGGGCGCCCGGCATCGTAAGGGACACGAATTGCCGCCCCGCCCCATGGCGACGCACCGTAGCGCTACGGTCACGCAACCACCGTGCAGCACCAGGGGGACCCATGCGCATCCGTACCATCGCCGTTACCACCGCCGTCATCATCAGCACCGCGGCGCTCAGCGCCTGCGACCCCAAGGCCACCACGCCGGCCGGTAACCCGGCTCCGTCCGGTGCGGCATCCGTACCGTCCGCCTCCGCGAAATCGTCCGCCGCGGCTCCCGCGAAGACCGCGACCGTCCCCGCGTTCATCGGCATGGGGCTCCAGTCCGCGCAGGACGCCGCGCAGGCCGCAGGGTTCGCCGGCCTCACCTCGCATGACGCCCTCGGCCGCGCGCGCCACCAGATCCTTGACCGGGATTGGCAGGTCTGCTCGCAGAACTACGCGGCAGGGAAGAGCATCCCCGTCGACACCACCCTCGACTTCGGGGCGGTCAAGCTCGAAGAGAAGTGCCCCGGCACCGACCAGGCGCCGCCGAAGGAGGCCGGGGCGACCATGCCGGACTTCGTCGGCAAGTCCGTCAAGGCGGCTCACGCGGCTCTTCCTGCCAACACATCCGTCGACTCCAAGGACGCCTCTCAAGGACGCGTGATCATCATCGAGAGCAACTGGCAGGTGTGCACCCAGACGCCGGCGGCCGGCGCCGCGCTCAACGGGCAGCCGGTGACGTTCACTGCGGTGAAGTTCGGTGAATCCTGTCCATAGACATAGAGACAAACAGCCGCGTCCCCTTCGTGGAGCGAAGGGGACGCGGCTGTCGGAACGGGATCAGCGTCAGCGGATCGGCAGGCCGGACAGGGTGCGGGCGATGACCAGGCGCTGGATCTCGCTCGTGCCCTCGAAGATCGTGTAGATCGCGGCATCGCGGTGCATGCGCTCGACCGGGTATTCGCGGGTGTAGCCGTTGCCGCCGAGGATCTGCATGGCCTGGGCGGTGACGGTCTTGGCGGTCTCGCCGGCGTAGAGCTTGGACATGGAGCCCTCGGCCGAGGTGAAGGGCCGGCCGGCCGCGGCCATCCAGGAGGCGCGCCAGACCAGGAGGCGGGCGGCGTCGATCTGGGTGCGCATGTCGGCGAGCTGGAAGGCGATGCCCTGGTTGTCGATGATCGGGCGGCCGAACTGGACGCGGGTCTTCGCGTAGTCGAGGGCGACCTCGTAGGCGGCGCGGGCGATGCCGACCGCCTGGGCGCCGACGGCCGGGCGGGAGGCCTCGAAGGTGGCCATCGCGGCGTTCTTGACCCGCTCGCCGCCCGTCTTGGCGCGCTCGTGGGCGCGGGCGAGGCGCTCGTCGAGCTTCTCCTTGCCGCCCAGGAGGCATTCGCCGGGGATGCGGCAGTCCTCGAGGACGACCTCGGCGGTGTGGGACGCGCGGATGCCGTGCTTCTTGAACTTCTGGCCCTGGGACAGGCCGGGGGTGTTCGGCGGGACGATGAACGAGGCGTGGCCCTTGGAGCCGAGCTCGGGGTCGACGACGGCGACGACGACGTGGACGGCCGCGATGCCGCCGTTGGTCGCCCAGGTCTTGGTGCCGTTGAGCACCCATTCGTCCTTGGCCTCGTCGTAGACCGCGCGGGTGCGCATCGCGGAGACGTCGGATCCCGCGTCGGGCTCCGAGGAGCAGAAGGCGGCGACCTTGACGTCGTTGACGTCGCCGTACATCTGCGGGACCCAGGTGCCGATCTGCTCCTCGGTGCCGTTGGCGAGGACGCCGACGGCCGCCAGCCCGGTGCCGACGATGGACAGGCCGATGCCCGCGTCGCCCCAGAACAGCTCCTCCATGGCCATGGGGATGCCGAGGCCGGTGGGGTCGAAGAACTGCTGGGCGTAGAAGTCGAGGGAGTAGAGACCGATCTTGGCGGCCTCCTGGATGACCGGCCAGGGCGTCTCTTCGCGCTCGTCCCACTCCGCGGCCGCCGGGCGCATCACGTCGGCCGCGAAGCCGTGGATCCAGTCGCGCACGGACTTCTGGTCGTCGTTGAGCTCGAGCGTGAAGTCGCCCATGTCCCCTCCACCTGGTTGTTACTTGCGGTAACATCAGTCTGTTACCCGCGAGTAGGGGCTGTCAACTCCCCGCCGTGAACCCGGCCGCCCCGACCGGGGTGTTACGTTGCGCAGAGTGCACGAAATCGAACAGACAGGGAGTACCTGGTGGACACCGGCCAGCGGCAGGACCAGCGGACGGCGACGGAGCGACGGCGTAAAGAGCTGCTCGAGGCCGCCGACCGCGTCGTACTGCGGGACGGACCCGAAGCTTCCATGAACGCCATCGCCGCCGAAGCCGGAATCACCAAGCCGATTCTCTATCGTCACTTCGGCGACAAGAGCGGCCTGTACCGGGCGCTCGCCCAGCGGCACACCGACGCGCTGCTCGCCTCGCTGCGCGCCGCCCTCGACTCCGGCAACGACCGCCGCGACCGGGTGGAGGCCACGCTGCACGCCTATCTCGCCGCGATCGAGACCCGCCCCCAGGTGTACCGCTTCCTGATGCACCCGGCCGAGGCGCCGGGCGACGGGGAGAAGGGCTTCGACGGCGGCCGGCACTCCTCCTCGCTGCTGCGGCGGATGGGTGAGGACCTGGCCGAGGTGATCGCCGAGCGGCTCGACCTGGGCCCGCAGAGCCAGGAGCTGGCGCGGGTCTGGGGTCACGGCATCGTCGGCATGATGCACGCGGCGGGCGACTGGTGGCTCAGCGAACGCCCCGTCTCACGCGACCAGTTGGTCAGCCACCTCGCCGACCTGCTGTGGGGGCGGCTGGCCGCGGCCGGCGACCGGGCGGGCAGCCCCGGCCTGTAGAACCCGGAACCAACCCGGAACCCGGAATCCGGAACCCGGCGAACCCCGCCAGAACCCAGAAACCAGAACCTGGAAGCCATAACCCCGCCGGGCAGCCCTAGTTCTGCCGCGCCCAGGGCGCCCGGCGGGCGGCCCGCAGCGCACGGCGGCGGCGCAGCCCGCCGAGGCGGTCGGTGAACAGGCCGCCGTCGAGGTGGTCGCACTCGTGCTGCAGACAGCGGGCGAAGAAGCCGGTGCCGGCGATCCGCACCGGCTCACCGCGGACGTCGAAGCCCTCCACCACCGCGTGGTCGTGGCGGGTGGTGCCCGCGTTGATGCCCGGCAGCGACAGACACCCCTCGGAACCGGTGACGGTGACGCCGTCCACCTCCGCCAACCGGGGGTTGACGACGTGTCCCAGGTGCCGCACGTCCTCGTCGTCGGGGCAGTCGTAGACGAACACCCGCAGGGCCGTACCGATCTGGTTGGCGGCCAGCCCGACGCCGTCGGCCGAGTACATGGTGGCGAACATGTCCTCGACGAGCCGGGCCAGTTCGGCGTCGAACGCGGTGACCTCGGCGCACGGCGCATGGAGCACCGGGTCGCCGATCAGACGCATCGGACGGATGGTGCCGGTACTGCCGGGGATGGTGCCGCGTCGCATGCCGGCAAGCGTAGAGCCTGTACGTGACGGGGCGGACGGTGCGGGGGCCGCGCGCGAATGTAGATAGGCTGCTCCGAGACCGAGGCCTCCCGGGTGTTGGA
The DNA here is from genome assembly GCF_023701745.1 of Streptomyces sp. RKAG293. Classification (NCBI taxonomy): domain Bacteria; kingdom Bacillati; phylum Actinomycetota; class Actinomycetes; order Kitasatosporales; family Streptomycetaceae; genus Streptomyces; species Streptomyces sp. RKAG293. Next base: position 1,204,127 of record NZ_JAJOZB010000001.1, read on the forward strand.
TCGGCGTGGAGGGGCGGACACTCGGCCACCGCGAGGCTTGTGCAGGTGTGGGGGCCGGACGCGAGGAGGATGTTAGACGATGGCAGGCAACTCGGAGCCACTGACTCCGCGGGCCAAGCTGGCCGTGACGGCGGGCAAGGCGGCTGCGGCGGTGTCCCGTGCGGCGGGTCGCGGCAGCGGATCGGTGATCGGCGGACGGGTGGCCCTGAGGGTCGACCCCGATCTGCTGGCCCGGCTGGCAGGGCACCTCGATGTCGTGCTGGTGTCCGCCACCAACGGCAAGACGACGACGACCCGGCTGCTCGCGGAGGCGCTGCGGGCCAACGGCACGGTGGTCTCCAACGCTCTGGGCGCGAACATGCCGGCCGGTATCACCTCGGCGCTCGCCGGCGGCGCGGACGCCCGCTACGGCGTGATCGAGGTCGACGAGAAGTACCTGGCCGGTGTCGCCCGCGACGTCGCCCCCAAGGCCATCGCCCTGCTCAACCTCTCCCGCGACCAGCTCGACCGCGCGGCCGAGACCCGCATGCTCGCCGAGCACTGGCGCGAGGGCCTGTCCGGCACGGACGCCATCGTCATCGCCAACGCCGACGACCCGCTGATCACCTGGGCCGCCTCCTCCTGCCCCACCGTGGTGTGGGTCGCCGCCGGCCAGGAGTGGAAGGACGACGCCTGGTCGTGCCCGTCGTGCGGCGGCGTCCTGCAGCGCCCCTCCGACGACTGGTTCTGCGGTGACTGCGGCTTCCGCCGTCCCACACCGACCTGGGCGCTCTCCGGCGACCACGTCATCGACCCGTACGGCGCGGCCTGGCCGATCCGCCTGCAACTGCCGGGCCGGGCCAACAAGTCCAACGCGGCCGTGTCCGCCGCGGCCGCGGCCGCCTTCGGGGTGGAGCCGAAGGTGGCGCTGGAGCGGATGTACGCGGTGCAGGCGGTGGCCGGACGCTACGACGTCGTCACCTACCTGGAGCGCGAGCTGCGGCTGCTGCTGGCGAAGAACCCGGCCGGCTGGCTGGAGACGTTCTCCCTCATCGACGGCCCGCCCACCCCGGTGATCCTGTCCGTCAACGCCCGCGGCGCGGACGGCACCGACACCTCCTGGCTGTGGGACGTGGACTACACCCGGCTCGCCGGGCACCCGATCTACGTCATCGGCGACCGCAAGCTGGACCTCGCGGTCCGCCTGGAGGTCGCGGGACTGGACTTCCGCGTCTGCGCCGACGTCGACGAGGCGGTGCGCTCGGCGCCCCCCGGACGGATCGAGACCATCGCCAACTACACGGCCTTCCAGGACCTGCGCCGCCGCGTCGGCAACTGACCCGGACAAGGAGAAGCAAGCATGAGCGATTCCAGCCTTCGCCTGGTGTGGGTCTACCCGGACCTGCTGAGCACCTACGGCGACCAGGGCAACGCCCTCGTCGTGGAGCGGCGTGCCCGCCAGCGCCGCCTCAATGTCAGCCGGATCGACGTCCGGTCCGACCAGCCGATCCCCACCTCCGGGGACATCTACCTGATCGGCGGCGGTGAGGACCGCCCGCAGCGCCTCGCCGCGGAGCGGCTGCGCCGCGACGGCGGACTGAACCGCGCGGTCGCCAACGGCGCGATCGTCTTCTCGGTGTGCGCCGGCTACCAGATCCTCGGCCATGAGTTCGTGAACGACCTGGGCCGCCCCGAGGCCGGCCTGGGCCTGCTCGACGTCGTCAGCGTGCGCGGCGACGGCGAGCGCTGCGTCGGCGACGTCCTGGCCGACATCGACCCGCGGCTCGGCCTGCCGCCGCTGACGGGTTTCGAGAACCACCAGGGCATCACCCACGTCGGCCCGAGCGCGCGCCCGCTGGCGACCGTCCGGTACGGCAAGGGCAACGGGACCGGTGACGGCACCGAGGGCGCGTACAACGACACCGTCTTCGGCACGTACATGCACGGCCCGGTCATGGCCCGCAATCCGCAGATCGCCGACCTGCTGCTGAAGCTGGCGCTGGACGTGAACGCCCTGCCGCCGGTCGACGACCAGTGGTTCGAGGCGCTGCGCACGGAGCGGATCGCGGCGGCGGGTCAGCCCGCCTGAGGCGGTGAGCGGTGTCCGCAGTGCGGGCGGCTGTGCGCCGTCCGCCTGCGGCTGGCTAAGGTAACGGGGGTTCCATCCGGACGACGGGGTCCGGCCGTCCGTTTGGAAATCGCGGGAGTGCGAGAGCAATGCGTATTGGTGTGCTGACGAGCGGCGGAGACTGCCCCGGACTCAATGCCGTCATCCGGTCGGTGGTACACCGCGCCGTGGTCGACCACGGCGATGAGGTCATCGGGTTCCACGACGGCTGGAAGGGCCTGCTGGAGTGCGACTACCGCAAGCTGGACCTGGACGCCGTCAGCGGCATCCTGGCCCGCGGCGGAACGATTCTGGGCTCGTCCCGCGTGCAGCCCGCCCATCTGCGCGGTGGCGTGGAGCAGGCCAGGGGCCATGTACGGGACCTGGGTCTGGACGCGATCATCCCGATCGGCGGTGAGGGCACCCTGAAGGCGGCCAAGCTGCTGTCGGACGCCGGTCTGCCGATCGTGGGCGTGCCCAAGACGATCGACAACGACATCGCGTCGACGGACGTCACCTTCGGGTTCGACACGGCCGTCATGGTCGCCACCGAGGCCCTCGACCGTCTCAAGACCACCGCCGAATCGCACCAGCGGGTGCTGATCGTCGAGGTCATGGGCCGGCACACCGGCTGGATCGCCCTGCACTCCGGCATGGCGGCCGGCGCGCACGCCATCGTGGTGCCGGAGCGCCCCTTCGACATCGGCGAGCTCGCCGATCTGGTCGGCAAGCGCTTCGCGGCCGGCAAGAAGTTCGCGATCGTCGTGGTGTCCGAGGGCGCCAAGCCGCGGGAGGGCTCGATGGAGTTCTCGTCCGGCGCCAAGGACATCTACGGCCACGAGCGGTTCACCGGAGTCGCCACCCAGCTGTCGGTGGAGCTGGAGCAGCGCCTCGGCAAGGAGGCGCGGCCGGTGATCCTGGGCCATGTGCAGCGTGGTGGCACGCCCACCGCCTACGACCGGGTGCTCGCCACCCGGTTCGGCTGGCACGCGGTGGAGGCCGTCCACAACGGTGATTTCGGCATGATGACGGCGCTGCGCGGCACCGACATCAAGCTGGTGCCGCTGGCCGAGGCCGTCGAGCACCTCAAGACCGTGCCGGCCGAGCGCTACATCGAGGCCGAGTGCGTCCTGTAGCCGGTCCCGTCCGCCGTGCGGCGGACGCTGTGCCGGGCTGACGCCCGCTTCCGACGTACGGGGCCGCCCCCGGCCGCATCACCGGCCGGGGGCGGCTCTAGTCTGGTGCGGGCGCACGGGTCGAATCGGCACAATGCCGGACGGCGCGGGCGGGCAGTCGGCACGAACAGGAGAGAGTGACCCATGGACCACGGCGGGCACGGCATGCCCATGGACTTGCCGCCGTTCACCCTCGGTCGGGCGCTGGAGTTCAGCGGCGATCCGGTCTTCCTGGCGGGCTGTCTGCTGGCGCTCGGGCTGTACGGCTGGGGCGTGGTGCGGCTGTGGCGGCGCGGCGACCGCTGGCCGGCCGGCCGGATCGTCGCCTTCGTGCTGGGTGTGCTGACCGTGGCCTCGGTGATGTGCACCGCGATGAACGACTACGGCATGGTCATGTTCAGCGTGCACATGGTGCAGCACATGGTCGTCAGCATGCTCTCCCCCATCCTGCTGCTGCTGGGCGCTCCGGTGACGCTGGCCCTGCGGGCGCTGCCCGCGACGGCGCACGGCCGCGGCCGCAAGGGGCCGCGCGAGCTGCTGGTGGTCTTCCTGCACAGCCGCTACATGCGGGTCGTCACCCATCCCGCGTTCACGATCCCGCTGTTCATCGCGAGCCTGTACGCGGTGTACTTCTCGCCGATCTTCGACTTCCTGATGGGCAGCCGGCTGGGACACATCGCGATGATGACCCACTTCCTCGCCGTCGGCCTGGTCTTCTTCTGGCCGATCATGGGCGTGGATCCGGGGCCGCACCGCCCCAGCCACATCATGCGGATGCTGGAGCTGTTCGCGGGGATGCCGTTCCACGCGTTCTTCGGTATCGCCCTGATGATGGGCACCGAGCCGATGGTGACCACGTTCCTACATCCCCCGGCGTCCCTCGGGGTAGATCCATTGCAGGACCAGAGCGCGGCGGGCGGCATCGCCTGGGCGTTCAGCGAGATCCCGTCGGTCCTCGTGCTGGTGGCGCTGCTGTTCCAGTGGTACACCTCCGATCAGCGGCAGGCGCGGCGGTCGGATCGCGCGGCCGACCGTGACGGGGACGCGGAGCTGGTGGCGTACAACGCCTATTTGGCATCCTTGGATGCTCGCGGTCGCGGCTGACACAGCTGACTAAGGGGAGGCGCGAGATGGGGGACCAGGTGCGGATATCGGGCGGAGCGCTGGAGCTGCCGGGCGGAGTGACGGTGCGCTTCATGCGCACGTTGCGGCTGCCCGAGACGGGGACACATCCGCTGCCGCCGGGGATCGGCAGTTTCCCGCTGCGCAGAGTGGCGGACTATCCGGACCGGGCGCCCGCCGAGTGGCTGACCCGCGGCGGTGTGGTGCTGCCGGTGTACCAGCGCGAGGCGATGTGGCTGAGCTTCTCCTCGCCGGTGCCGGCCGCGCTCCAGGTGGGCGTGGGCAAGGTGTGCGCGGTCTCGGGGCAGCCGTGGAGCGACCGGCTGTCACAGGATCCGCAGAACTACGTGGTGCTGCCCCGGCAGCCCTGGCTGGACGGCATCAACTCCGGATCCGGCACGATCCGGCAGTTCGTGGCGGTGCCGCTGGGCCTGGGGGCGACCGTGGAGGGCCAGGTCTCCGGCGAGGAGGTCTGGGGCGGGGTGCAGCTGCAGGTCTTCGAGCTGCGGGACGAGCCGCTCGCGGTCTGGCGCGCCGAGCAGGAGCGGCGCGCGGTCGCCACCCGCGGCCCCTGGGGCGTCGCGGCCGAGGAGGACGAGGGGATGCCACCCATGGCGGGCTACGGCGCGGCGATGCCGAGGGCGGCCATGGCCGCCCCGGCCGCGCCGTCGATGGGCCTGGGCGCGGGCGGCCGGATGCGCCAGGAGGTGTACCGCGACGAGCGGCTGCCGGGCGACTGGCGGCCGGCCCCGTCGGGCCGGGTCTTCGTCCATCTGGCGACCGCCCCGCAGTGGCGGCAGATCACCGGCGAGGCGCCGCCACCGTCCCCGGTGGACCGGGCGGCCTACAACGCGGCCGGCCTGCCCTGGTTCGACTACTACGACGCTGACGCCGCCGATCTGGCGGCCGCGGCCCCGCTGGCGGACGTGAAACCGGTGGGCGACTGGCTGGGCGACGACCAGCAGCCGTGGGCGCCGGTCCAGCCCGGCCAGGTGAAGAAACTCAAGGACGACGGCCAGGTCACCGACGGCGACTGGTAGCGCCGGAGGCGGCGGCCGGTCACCATGGAGAGCGGGCCGCCACCGGGCGGGTCGTCCTGGGATGCTCGGGGAGGAGGGCCTCATGCCGACACCCGCGAAGACGATGGCGGTGTGCACCGTGGCGTCCCTGGTGGCCGTGTCCGCCTACACGGTCGTGCTGGGCGCGAACGCCTGGCTGTGGTTCGCCTGGGTGCTGCTGGGGCTGTGCACCGCCGGTGTGCTCGCCATCCGGGCGCCCCGCTGACCACGGGCCCACCCCGCGACCGCACCTCCCGGCCGCCCGGTTCACCCGAAGGGCCCCGTGCTCCGGCACCGCGCTTACCGGTACTCTCGCGCGCCGCCCGTATCGGCACTACTGTGCCTGGTCACCGGGGTGCGGGCGTTCCCCGGCGTGGAGGGGGGAAACGGGACGCGTGTTCTACCACGTGCTCAAATACGTGATCCTTGGGCCGTTGCTGCGGCTGCTGTTCCGGCCGCGGATCGAGGGACTGGAGCACATTCCGGACGACGGGGCCGCGATCGTCGCGGGCAACCACCTGTCGTTCTCCGACCACTTCCTGATGCCGGCGATCCTGCCGCGCCGGATCACCTTCCTGGCCAAGGCCGAGTACTTCACCGGCGCCGGGCTCAAGGGCCGGCTGACCGCCGCGTTCTTCCGCGGGGTGGGCCAGATCCCGGTGGACCGGGCGGGCGGCAAGGCCTCCGAGGCGGCGCTGAAGTCCGGGCTCGCGGTGCTGCGGCGGGGCCATCTGCTGGGCATCTATCCGGAGGGCACCCGGTCGCACGACGGCCGGCTGTACAAGGGGCGCACCGGGGTCGCGGCGATGGCGATCACGGCTCAGGTGCCGGTGATCCCGTGCGCGATGGTGGGCACCTTCGAACTGCAGCCGCCCGGCCGCAAGCTCCCCCGGCTGGGCCGGGTCACCATCCGGTTCGGCACGCCGCTGGAGTTCAGCCGGTTCGAGGGCATGGAGGGGGAGCGGTACGTGGTGCGGTCGGCGACCGACGAGATCATGTACGCGATCCTGGCGATGTCCGGGCAGGAGTACGTCGACCGCTACGCGAACGAGGTCAAGGCCGAGCAGGCGCGCGGCGTCACGGCACGGCTGCGCCGGCCGTCGGGAAAGAGCGAACCGCAGGACGACCAGCCGTCCCGGCCGCCGCTCTAGCGGCCGTCGCGCCAGGGGTACTTGTAGCTGCGCATGACCCGGACGTGGCCGAACACGGACCGGCCGGTGATGTGCACCACGGGGCCGTCCTCGTCCCAGTCCTCCTTGGTCTTGTCGTGTCCGCCGAGCTGGGAGCGCTTGCCGAACAGGGCGGTCCCGGTGTCGTAGACCCGCGCGCTGTCGGGGACGAGGATCTCGACCTTGCCGCAGAACGAACCGGCCTCGATGACGACCTCGCGGCGGGTGAACACCGCCTGCCGCAGGTCGATCACGACGGCGCCGAACCGGGCGCGCGCGACGGTGTGCGGCGGGACGGGCCACTGGCCGCCGCGCCGGATCTTGCTGAAGAGGGCGTCGACGGGGTCCGCGTCGGTGGGGGCGACCAGGTTCGCGCCCACCGCCGGCTCCGGCAGATCGCCGGTGATCGGGGCGAGTTCACCACGGGTGCGCGCGGAGTACGTGGCTTCGAGCCGCTCGGCGTGCTCGTCCGTGGTGAGCCGGCCGGTCGCGAGCGCGTCGGCGAGAATCGCGGCGGTCTGGTCGCGTTCCTGGTCCGACGCGCGCAGGTCGATGTCGGCGGAACGGGACTCCGCTGGGGTGTCGGACACCGGGCAACCTCCTGATCGGACGCGGACCAGACTTACGCTATATCGCGACTGTCGCGTTCGCAAGGTCCGCGTCCGCCGACGGGCCGCACCCGGCTGGGAGGCGGCTGGAACCCGGCCGGATGGCTGCCGGAACCCGGTCCGGATGGCTGCCGGAACCCGGTCGGCGGCTGGGCCGGCGGTACGTAAACCGCTGGTTCCAGCGCAGGTGGGAGCCATAGGGTCGGGACCCGTGAACACGAACAGAACACGGTGCGGAGCATGAGCGCCCGGCTGCGCGGCATCGCCCGGCACACCCAGGAGATCGTCGCGGCGGGTTGGTACCCGGCGCCCAGCGGACGGGACGTCCCGATCGCCGCCGGCGTCGCACGCGCGGTCGCCGGGACCCGGCTGTTCGGGCCGGAGCCGGTGGACGTGCCTCCGCCGTCCGGTCCGCCCGCGGCCACCGCCTTCGGCGTGACCGGCGAGAGCAGCCTCCAGGCCGCGCGCCGGCTGACGGACTCCTCGGACGGGCCCGTCGCCGTCCTCAACTTCTCCTCGGCCCGCAACCCGGGCGGCGGTTACCTCAACGGCGCCCAGGCGCAGGAGGAGTCGCTGTGCCGCGCCTCGGCCCTGTACACGTGTGTGGTGAGCACACCGGACTTCTACGCCGTCCACCGTGCCGACCGCGACCCCTTCTACACGGACCGGGTCGTCCACTCCCCCGCCGTACCGGTCTTCCGCGACGACCGCGGCGCGCTGCTGGAGGAGCCGTACGAGGCGGGCTTCCTGACCTCTCCCGCGCCGAACGCCGGTGTGATCACCCGAAATCTCCCCGACCGGGTGGACCGGATCCCGCGGGCGCTGCTGACGCGTGCGGAGCGTGTGCTGGAGGTCGCCGCCGCCCAGGGCTACCGGCGGCTGGTGCTGGGCGCCTGGGGCTGTGGGGTCTTCCAGTGCGATCCCGCGCAGGTCGCGGACGCCTTCCACCGCCATCTGACCGGCGGCGGGCGCTTCGCCGGCCGGTTCGACGAGGTCGTCTTCCCGGTGCTGGACCGGCGCGAGGACTCCCCCACCCGCGCCGCTTTCGCCGCGAGGTTTAATGAGTCATGACCGACACCGAGGACACGGCGGAAACGAACGAGCACGCGACGTACAACGGGCTGATCGCACTGCTCGACGAGCACGGTGCGGTCTACCGGACCATCGACCACGCGCCGCAGGGCGCCACCGAGCTGGTCAGCGAGCTGCGGGGCAACGCGCTGGCGCAGGCGGCGAAATGCATCATCGTCATGGTCAAGCTCGGCAAGAAGACCACCAAGTACGTCCTCGCCGTCGTGCCCGGTGACCGGCGGCTTGACCTCGGCGCGGTGAAGGCGCTGTTCGGCGGGACGTACATCTCGTTCGCGCCGAAGGAGACCGCCGAGCGACTGGCCGGCAGTGTCAGCGGCACCGTGCTGCCGTTCTCGTTCGACGAGAAGCTGGAACTCATCGTGGACCCGGCGCTGCTGGACCACCATGAGATCTTCTTCAACGCGGCCCGGCTGGACCGTTCCCTGGCGCTCTCGGCCAAGGACTACGCGGAGATCGCCGCGCCGCGCATCGAATCCATCACGGAGGCACCGGCCCTCCCGGGCGGGAAGCGCAACATCGACACCGTCATGGACGCCGTCCCCGAGAAGTGGCTGCCGCACGTCCTGGCCCAGGTGAACGACTACGACGTCAAGGTCGCCAACGTCGAGGGCGAGTTCTCCGAGCACCGGCACGCGGACACCGATGAGTTCTTCCTCGTCCTCGCCGGCCGGCTGCGGCTGGAACTCCCGGACGGCACCGTCGAGCTGGGCCCGCACGAAGTGTTCACCGTGCCGCGGGGCACCCTGCACAAGCCGGTGGCCGAGCCCGGGACCCGGATCCTGATGTTCGAACCGCGCGGCACGGTCAACTCCGGTGACGGCAACGAGGGAACGACCGGCGTCATCCTGCCCTGACCATCCGTCCCCCCGAGCCGCGCGCCGTCGCCGCCCGGTCCCCGTGCCTCGTGCCTCGTGCCTCGTGCCTCGTGCCTCGTGCCTCGTGCCTCGTGCCTCGTGCAGCAGACGGTCCCGCACCCGCTTCTCGCGGTGCGGGACCGGCCCGTCGGGGGCGCTCAACGGCTGCCCGCCCCGGCGTCGCCCCGGCCGTGCAAGAACAGTGCCCGGCTCAGGCAGCCGACGGCCACCGTGCACGCCGCCGTCCGCACCATGTTGAGCGCGATCCAGGTGTTCTCGAACTTGTCGCGCACCGCGGCCGGATCACGGATGTGCGCGGGGTCGCCGGCCTTCGCGAGCTCGTCGTTGAGCGGGATGTTCGCGCCCATCGTGACGAGGAGCGCCACGACGTAGAGCGCCACCGACGCCAGTACCCAGCCGAACACGGCGCGCCGCGCCAGCCGGCGCTGCTGGAAGGCCGCGACGCCCGTCAGCACCAGGGCGCCGAAGAACGCGAGGAAGAACACCGGGTTCTCGATGGCCACGTTGATGTTCTGCATCGCGCCGATGAACGTCCGGTCGTCACCGCGGCCCAGGCCCGGCATGACCGCGACGTCGAAGCTGAAGAAGAGACCCGCCATGAGTGCCGTGGCGACGGTGGCGGCGCCCAGCACGGGGCCGGCGGCGCTCTTGCGGGCGGGGACCGGAGGCGCCGGGTGGTGGAGGGGAGCCTGGGGCGTCGGGTGGATGTTCTGGGCGCCGTTGGTGGGGTGGGCAGCACTCATCGTTTCGCTTCTCCCTGCGGGGTGACGGACGGTCGTGTTCGGCTGGTTGCTCATGGCTCCAGTCAAGTCGCCGGCGCGACCACGGACCATCGCTCAGACGCGCACCCGCATAAGCAACCGTCCACGCGCGGGCGCGTGGACGGTTGCCGTCACTCCCTGATCCGCTACGAGGCGGTCGTTCCGTACACCTGCATCTCGTAGAGGGAGTAGCCGTAAGCGGTGCCCCGGGCGGTGCCGTTGACCCGGACGTAGCGGCCGGTTCCGGTGAGGCCGGTCAGGTCGTCGGTGGCACCGTTGCCGGTGGTGGTGGAGTAGATCGTCGTCCAGGTCGTGCCGTCCGGGGAGGTCTGGATCGTGTACGCCTTGCCGTACGCCGCCTCCCAGAGGAGCTTGACGTGGCTGACGTTCGCGGTGGCGCCCAGATCGACGCGCAGCCACTGCGGGTCGGATCCCTCCTTGCTGGCCCACCGGGTCGTGGTGAGGTTGCCGTCGAAGGCGGCCGCCGCCGCGAAGGAGGTCGATTCGACCGAGGAGGCCGTCGCCGTCCTGCCCTGGGAGAGCAGCACCGGGCCGCCGCCGGGAGCGGTGACGGTCAGTGCGTAACCCGTCGAGTGCGCGGCCGATGCCGAGGTTCCGGTGACCGTGAGCGCCGCGGAGCCGGCGGTGGCGGCGGCGGTTGCCGACACCGTCATCACCGAGGTGCCGCCCGCGGTCACCGTCGAGGGCGCGAAGCTCACGCCGACACCCGAAGGAGCACCGGTGGCGGAGAGCGTCACCGGCTCCGCCGTACCGGAGGCCACCGGCACGGACACCGTCGAGGTCGTCGACGCTCCCGCGTTGACCGAACCCGCGGTCGGGTTCAGCGACAGCGAGAAGTCGTTGGTGGCGGAGGCGGGCGTGAAGGCCCACTGGCTCGCGGTGCCGGAGCAGCTGCCGGCGACCGTATTGCCGCCCGAGGCCCGGAAGCACTTCTGGCCGGTCTGCATGTCGGAGATCGTGCCGTTCGGGTTGACCGACCACTGCTGGGTCGGGCCGCCCGTGCAGGCGTTGAGGACGATGCTGCTGCCGGAGGTCGCCGCGCAGAGGTTGTTGATCACCATGAACGCGCCGTGGAAGGTGAAGCGCTGGCTCGCCGCACCGTTGCAGGCGGCGGTCTTGAGGGCGGTGCCGGAGGTGGAGCTGTTGCCGGGATCATCCATGCACTGCGCCGTCGAGACGTTCTTGTACTGGCCGACCGTGGTGTTGGGCTGAGCGCCGCCGTAGCACTTGCCGGTGCCGGTGTTGAAGATCGGCGTGGCGTCGTAGGGCTCGTTCGAGGCGGGGTTGACGACGACCGGTTCCATCGTCGGCGTGTTGTCGGCGTTGTAGTGCGTCAGCGCGTCCTCGCAGTCGATCGCGTTCATCGCGTTGCCGCCCTTGCCGCCCAGCCACAGGTCGATGTGGTGCAGCCCCGGACCCCCGTTGGGACCATGGCCGCTCCAGTCCGCGCCGCACTCCTGGCAGCTGTCCTCCATGATGAAGTACTTCCTGACCCGCTCGACCCACACCTTCGTGCCGGCCGGGAGCTCCGCCGTTGAGGTCGCGAAGGTGATCGGATCCGCGAACGTGCCGGTCCCGCCGGCGGTGTCGTGGATCTGCGGGTACGAGATGTCGCCGCCGGGCGGTGTGTTGTCGTACCAGCCGTAGAACGTCAGGAACGTCTGTTGCGTCGTGGCCGCGGGGGCCGCGGAACTCGGCGCCGCGTTCACGAGTCCCGCGAACGCCGAGATGAGGACGAGACAGGCGGTCGCGAGGAACGCGACAAGAGCGCGCCGGCTCATGGTGCGGCTCATGGTGCCTCCGTTGCCAGGGGGGATCCAGCAGGGTCACCGCAGAGTCGGTCCGCGCACCGGCGCAAGTCAATAGTCTGTTAGGAAAGTTATCTAACAATCATCGGGTGCCCACTGGGGACACCCGGCGGAATCAACTGGCCCGGCGCCGCCCCGTGATGGCATCCTGACCGCGTGAACGGACCGGAGATCGACATCACTTTCGCCCCTGAGCTGCACCTCTTCGTCCCCGCTGAGCGACGGCAGGGCCCGAGCACGGTCGTCACCGACGGCACCTCGACGCTCGGCCATGTCGTCGAATCGCTGGGCGTCCCGCTCACCGAGGCCGGTCTGTTGCTCGTCGACGGCGGCGCCGTGCCCGTCTCGCACATCCCCGCCGCGGGCGAAACCGTTCACGTCGAGGCCGTCGAGCGGCCCCAGCACGTGCCGGGAGCGCCTCTGCGGTTCCTGCTCGACGTCCACCTCGGCACCCTCGCGCGGCGGCTGCGCCTGCTGGGCGTCGACGCCGCCTACGAGAACGAGGACATCGGCGATCCCGCGCTGGCCGCGCTCTCCGCGAAGGAGCGGCGCGTCATGCTCTCCCGCGACCGCGGGCTGCTCCGGCGGCGGGAGATCTGGGCCGGGGCGTACATCTACAGCGACCGCCCCGAGGATCAACTCCGCGACGTGCTGCAGCGCTTCGCGCCCGTGCTCACCCCGTGGTCCCGGTGCGTGGCCTGCAACGGTCCGCTCGCCGACGCCGACAAGGAGTCGGTCCAGGATCAACTGCGGCACGGCACGCAGCGCTCGTACGACGTGTTCGCGCAGTGCGCGGCCTGCGAGCGCGTGTACTGGCGCGGCGCGCACCACGCCCGCCTGGAGGCGATCGTCGAGGAGGCCCTGCGCGAGTTCGGCGGCGCGGCCGCCTGACACCAGCACGTCTCCCAGGGGACTGTCCGGCTGATCGCGAACGGCCGGACCTGCGCTAGTCGGCGACGCCCCTGACCGTGATGACCTTGTCGATGTGCACACGGACGAGGAGTTCGCCCGGGACGCCGTTGCGGGCGCCGTACACCTCGGCCTGGTCAGGGCCCATGTAGCGGTGGGCGATACGGGTCGCCCAGTCGCGGACCTCCGGCAGGTCCTCGCTGATCCGGGCCTTGCCCTCGATGACCACGAACGAGAACGGCGGACGGTCGTCGTCGACGCAGATGCTCACCCGGCCGTCGCGGGCGAGGTTGCGGCCCTTGACGGTCTCCTTGCCGGTGTTGAGGACCAGGTCGTCCCCGTCGAGGAGGAACCAGACGGGGGCGAGGTGCGGCCGCCCGTCGGCGCGGACGGTGGCGAGCTTGCCGGTACGGGTTCCCTCGCTGATGAATGCACGCCATTCGGCGTCGATCATGGTGGCCATGCCACCCATGGTGCCCGAAGGGAGCCGGCTCACGGCACAGGACGCCCCGGCGGCGGGGCTCATGTCAGGCCCCATCCAAAGGCTGGAGAGCGCTCTCCAGTCCACCGGGCCGGAATGTCGGAGCCGAGCCGGAATGCCGGAGCTGAGGCGTCAGGCGGACTGCCGGATGACGAGGGTCGGTTCGAAGATGACGGAGGTGACGCGCTGCTGGGGTGTGCTGATGCGGTCGAGGAGGAGACGGGCCATTTCGCCCGCCATGTCCTCGACGGGCTGGCGAACGGTGGTCAGTGCGGGGCGTGACGCGGTGGCGGCGCTGCTGTCGTCGAAGCCGATGACCTTCACGTCGTCGGGGACATGGCGGCCGTGGTCGCGCAGGACGAGCAGGGCGCCCTGGGCCATCAGGTCGTTGGCGGCGAAGACCCCGTCGAGTCGGGGGTGTTCGGCCAGCAGACGTTCCATCGCGGCCTCACCGCTGTCCTGGGTGAAGTTGCCCTCCGCGCACGGCACATAGGGGATGCCGTGGCGGGCCATCGCCTCGCGGAAGCCGGTCAGCCGGTCCTGGCTGGCCGGGACGTCCAGCGGACCGGAGATCGTCACCACCTCCCGGCAGCCGCGCTCCACCAGCCGGTCGGCCGCCAGTCTGGCCCCGTCCTGATGCGCGACATCGACATAACTGATCGGGATCGGCCGGGCCGGCCGGGCGAACAACACCGCGGGCACCCCCGCCTCGGTGATCTGCTCCGGCAGCGGATCACCCGCGTGCGTGGACACCACCATCGCCCCGTCGGCATTGCCCTGCCGCAGATAGGCCACCACCTGGTCGCGCGCCGGGCCGGTCTCGGCCAGCATCAGCACCGGATGCATCCCCAACGGCCGCAGGAACCCCACCACACCACTGACGACCCGGCCGAAGAACGGATCCACGAACACCTCACTGCGGACCGCGTCGTCCGGCCCGGGACCGCCCGCACCGGACACCACCAGCGCGATGGCCCCGGTACGCCGTGTCACCAGTGACCGGGCCGCGGTGTTGGGCACGTAGCCGGTCGCGGCGATGGCCTGGCGGACCGTCTCCTGGATGGCCGGGTCGACATTGCGGGTCCCGTTGATGACCCGGGAGACCGTCGCACGCGAGACACCCGCCACGCGGGCCACATCCTCCAGCGTGGGAGGTCCCGAAAGTGCCGGTCGGAGGACTTCGCTCATGCCGGTCTTTATAGCACGTCCTGGAGAGCGCTCTCCAGGACTCCCTTCCCGGGGTCGTCAGCGTATCGAAGACCGCACCCCGCCGCCCCCGCCTCGGCATAACGAGACCTCCTCCCCCCTGCCGGCACAAGTCGCGCCGATCGCGCACCGCCCCCGCGCGACTGGTCACACACAGTGAACGGCAATTGCTGTGAGCAAGTTCCCGGATCGGGAATGTGCGGGCGGTGGGTCGCGTTGAGACGAGCAGATACCGAATGACAATGACAATCATTCCGTTCGGTGTCCTGGACCACCGCATCGGAAGGGAATCCCATGGCACGCAGTGACGCCCGTCCCGTCATCACCCTGCGTTCGACGGCCGGCACCGGCCAGAGTTACGTCACGCGCAAGAGCCGTCGCAACAACCCCGACCGTCTCGTGCTGCGCAAGTACGACCCGGCCGCCGGACAGCACGTCCTCTTCCGCGAGGAGCGCTGACCCCACACGGTTCAGTCGCATCACACGGACCCAACGGATCACACCCGCCGCGCGCATCCCGCCGGCAACGAGGACCGGCCGCCCCACCCGTTCCGCACAACGGAAGGTAACCCCATGAAGTTCGGCATCCACCCCGTCTCCCGCCCGGTCGTCTTCCGCGACCGTTCAGCGGACTTCGCATTCCTGACGCGTTCGACCGCGGACAGTGACAAGACCGTGGAGTGGGAGGACGGCAGCGTCTACCCCGTCGTCGACGTGGAGACGTCCTCGGCGAGCCACCCGTTCTACACGGGTACGTCCCGCGTGCTGGACACCGCGGGCCGCGTCGAGCGCTTCGAGCGCCGGTACGGTTCGCCCGCGTCCGGCGCGAGCCCCGCGAACTGAGCTCCACGCACCCCGAGGGGGCGGTACGGCCGGCATTCCCGGCGGTACCGCCCCCTCCCCCGTTCGCGGTTCCCTACTTCCGCGGCGCACCGCGGTACGTGCCGAAGAACCACCGGTTCCCCTCGGGGTCACGGGCGGCGAAGTCACGTGAGCCGTAGTCGGTGTCGGTCAGCTCCATGATGATCTCGGCTCCCGCCGCCCGGGCACGGGCGTACAGCGCGTCGGGCTCGTCGGTGACGACGTAGCCGCCGAAGGTGCCCGGTACCAGGGCGACATGGTCCGCCGCGCCCTCCTCGGGGACGCTGCCGAGCATGATGCCGCCGCCCGGCGGCCAGTCGAGCTGGGCGTGGTCCACCCGGTCGCCCTCGCCGTAGACGACGGTCTCCTCGAAGCCGAACGCCTCGACCAGGAACCGGATCAGCGCGCGAGCGTCACGGGCCCGCAGGCTCGGCCACACCTGGGGCGGGGGCGCCTTGTCGTCCGTGGCGGCGGCGGTGGTCGTGTTGGTCGTGTCGGTGGCACTGGTGCTGTCGGTGGCACTGGGGCTGTCGGTGGCGTCCATGCGGGCCGGACCTCCTCGGGTCGGTGCTGCGGCGGAGCTGTTTCAGTGGTGGACGGCCCCGCTGTCCTCGTCCGCTGTCCACTCTGCCGCCGAGGGGGCGGCGAAGGCTTGGACGTTTCGGAACTCCTCGGCCAGCCAGCGGCTCGGCGCACAGCCGGCCAGGGAGCGGAACTCACGCGCGAGGTGTGCCTGGTCGAAGTAGCCGCAGTCGGCCGCGAGATCCGCCAGACCGTTCGGGCTGCCGGGACGGTACGCACCCGCCGGGCCGTCCGCGCTGTCCCGGCCGGCCAGGACGTCACCTCCCCGGCCGCAGGCCCGGACGACGAGCAGCCGCCGCGCCCGGTCGAAGCGGATGACCCGGGCCGCCGCCTTGGGGCTCAGTCCGATCTCGGTGTGGAACCGGCCGGCCAGATGCCTGCCGCTCCAGCCCACGTCCTTGGCGAGCACCGACGCGGACATTGCGCCGCCGGAACGCACCAACAGGTCCCAGGCGCGGACCACTTGTGGCGGGACAACGGATTCCGGGCGCGCGGAGCGCCACAGGACGCGGTCGAGGACGGCGAACCGCTGCTGCCAGTCGGGCGCGTCGCGCAGCCGGGCCCGTACCTCGTCGGCGAGTCGTCCCAGGACGGCGTCGGCCGGGAGGTCCGCGTTGGCGAGTTCACCCGCGGGCAGATGCAGCAGGGCCCGCGCGCCGAGCGGGCTGAGCGCCACCTGGATCCCGGACTGGCGTCCCCCATGGGTGATCAGCGCCGATGTGGTGTGCAGACCGCCGAGCAGTGCGTCGTAGCGGGCCGGAGCCTGCCGTGGGTCGGGGTGCAGCTCCACGGTCAGCGGGTCGTCGAGGGTGAAGATCAGCGTCAGGAAGGGCGAGGGCATGCCCCGGTGCCGGGTGGGCGGGACGCCGTCCTGCCGATAACCGCAGTACCCCGCGATGTAGGGCCGCAGCGCGGGCGCGGGCAGGCACTGGACCGCCTCGTCGATCACGCCGGAGGGCGCGGTTGCCGTACGACCACTGTCCACCCGACCAGTATCGGCCGGACGGGACACGGATGCGCGACGGACGGCGGTTCAGGCGCTGCGGCTCTTGCCGGCCGCGGTCTTCGCGGCGGTCTTCTTCGCCGGCTTCGCCGCGGCCTTCTTGGCCGTCGTTTTCGTGGCCGTCCCGCCTGCTGATCTCGTCGCCGTGGTCTTCTTCGCCGCGGTCTTCTTCGCGGTGGACTTCTTGGTGTCGTTGCTCTTGGGCGTCGATTTCTGCGCCGGAGCCGCGCGCTTGGCGGCGGTCTTCTTCGCCGGCTTCTTGATGGGCGTGACGGTCGCGTCGGTGGCGTTGTCGGAGCGGGCGCTCCTGGCCTGGGCGACGCTGGCCTCCAGGGCCGCCATCAGGTCGACGACCTTGCCGCCGCCTCCGGATCCATCGGCCGCGGCGGGTGCTTCGCCGCCCTCGACCTTCGCGCTGACGAGGGCCTGTACGGCTTCGGCGTAGTTGTCCGTGTACTCCTCCAGGTCGGCCTCGCCGAGGGCGTTGATGAGGGTGTCGGCGAGGTCGAGTTCAGCGTCGGTGATGTTCACCTTGCCGGTCGGGGCGGCCTCGGACGTCGACTTGACCTCGTCGGGCCAGCGCAGGGTCTGCAGGATCAGCACGTCGTCATGGGCGCGCACCAGCGCGAGGTGCTCGCTGTTGTGCATCGCCAGCTTGCCGACGGCCGCCTTGCCCGACCGCTGGAGCGCTTCGCGCATCAGGACGTAGGCCTTGTTGGCGGCGGCATCGGCCGGGGCGAGGAAGTAGGGCGTGTCGAGCTTCAGGAAGTCGACGCTGTCGGCGTCGAGGAACCCGCTGACCTCGATGGTCTTGGCCGTGGGGAGCGGCAGGGCCTTCAACTCGTCGTCGGAGATCTCGATCAGCTGATCGTCGGCCGTCTCGTACGCCCTGCCAATCTCGGCCTGGGTGAGGACCTGCTCGTCGAGTGCACAGACCTTTTGGAGACGCACCCGCCCGTGGTCGGCTGTATGGATCTGCCGGAAGCCGAGCTTGTGGCTGCTGACGGCCGAACCGAGCTTGACGGGTACGGCGACCAGGCCGAAGGACAGCGTGCCGCTCCAGAGCGATCTCATCGTTTTGTCCCTAAATGTGAGAGATTTCATACTATGCCGATCACGGAGATCGAGGGCCGCAAGCTGACCCTCACCCACTTGGAGCGGATCCTCTATCCGCGGACCGGCACGACCAAGGGCGAGCTGGTGCACTACTACGCCACCATCGCCCCCGTCCTGCTGCCACACCTGCGCGGTCGGCCCCTGTCGTTCCTGCGCGCCCCCAGCGGGGTGGACGCCACGTCCTTCTTCGCCAAGAGACCGCCGTCCGGTACCCCCAGCTGGGTGACGACGTCGGTCACCGAGCGCAGCAGCGGCGAGGAGATGGAGCAGGTGCAGATCAACGACCTCGCCACCCTCGTGTGGGCGGCGAACCTGGCGTGCATCGAGATGCACGTCCCGCAGTGGAAGGCCGCCGCGCCCGGAACGGCGGACCGGCTCGTGTTCGACCTGGACCCCGGCGAGGACCGCACCGTGGTCGACTGCTGCGCCGTCGCCCTGCTGCTGCGTGAGCGGATGCGCGCCGACGGCATCGAGTCCTGGGCGAAGACGTCGGGCTCCAAGGGCCTGCATCTGTACGCACCGCTGACCGGTGCCTCGCCCGAGCAGGCCGCGGCCTACGCCAAGGCGCTCGCGAAGGAGCTGGAGGCGGACCATCCCGATCAGGTGGTGTCGAGGATGACCAAGAACCTGCGCACCGAGAAGATCTTCATCGACTGGTCGCAGAACTCGGCGAAGAAGACCACCGCCGCCCCGTACACCGTCCGCGCCCGCGCCACGCCCACCGTGTCCACGCCCGTGTCGTGGGACGAGATCGAGGAGTGCGACGACCCCGGGCGGCTCTCCTTCACCATCGCCGACGTCCCCGACCGCGTGGCCGACCACGGAGACCTGCTCGCTCCGCTCCTGGAACGGAAGCGGGCCGGGAAGCTGCCGTCATGACGCGGCCCTCACGAGGCGGCCCCTGGTGAGGCGGCCCCTGGTTCGGCGGCCCTCGTGAACCGTCCGGATCCGGTCGTCCTGCGGCCGCGGGTCGACGTGATGCGCCCCCGCACGGAAGCCGACATCCCGGCCGAGGACGCGCTGCCCGGCGGAGTGCAGTACAGCGTCAAGCTGGACGGCTTCCGCGCCGTCGCGTTCGCCCTCGGTGACCGCACGGTCCTGCAGACCCGCTCCGGGCGCGACATCGCCGCCGAGTTCCCCGGCATCGCCGCCGCCCTCACCCGGGCGCTGCCCGCCGGGCTCGTCCTCGACGGCGAGATCTGCGCCTGGGCCGACGGGAAGTTCGCCTTCACCGAGCTGCTGCGCCCCGACGCGCAGCGCCGTGCGGCGGGCATCGCCGTGGCGTACGTCGCCTTCGACTGCCTCGCCGTCCCCGGCAACGACATTCGGGACCTACCGCTCGCCGACCGCTGGAAGCTACTGCGCACGGCGCTGCGCGACCTGGGACCGCAGGTGCAGACCGTGCTGGCGACCACGGATCGCGCGGTGGCGCTGGACTGGTACGAGACCCTGGTGCCGCACGGCGTGGAGGGCCTGGTCTGCAAGGGGCTCGGCTCCGCGTACCGGCCCGGCGCCCGGCCGGGGTGGATCAAGGTGCGGCACGCCGAGACCGTCGACGCCCGGCTGGTCGGCGTCATCGGCTCCGGGCGGCGCCCCGACTCGGTGCTGGTCGAGTTCGACGACGCGACCCGCGCTCAGACCTCACCCCGTCTCGACCCGGTCGCCGCCGGGCGGATCGCGGCGGCGGTCGCCGGGCTGCTCGGTCCTGAGGTCAGGGACGAGGACGGATCGCCCCTGCGACCGGTGCGCGACGGCCCGTTGGTCGAGGTCCGGGTGCGGACGGGACGGCAGGCGACCGTACGGTTCATCCGGATCCGGGACGACGACGCGGTCTGAGGGGCGCCACCGGTGACGTGCTCGGTGACGCCCGCAGAGCTATGCCTGGGGCTCGTGGAGCTGGTCCTGGGGCTCGTGGAGCTGGTCCTTGTGGTCGCGGAGCTGGTCCTTGTGGTCGCGGAGCTGTTCCTTGTGGTCGCGCCAGCGGTCCATCATCGAGTGGAGTTCCTTCTGCAGGAACGCGAAGAACTCCGCGGTCTCCTCGATGCGGGAGCCGGCCTGGGTGCCGGGGCCGAGCGCCTCGACGCCGGCGCGCAGGGTGTGCTCCCACCGGCCGATGATCGCGTCCCGGCGGGTGAACGTCTCGTACCACTGGTCGTTGTGCAGCCGGTAGCGCTCGCGGCGCGAACCGGGATCGCGCTCGCGGCCGATCATGCCGACCTGGGCGAGGTAGCGGACCGCGCCGGAGACCGCCGCAGGGCTGACCTGGAGGCGTTCGCTCAGTTCCGCGGAGGTCAGCGCGCCCTGCTCCGAGGCGATCAGGGCGGCGAAGACCCGGCCGGGCATGCGCGGCATGCCGGCCTCGACCAGCTCGGCGGCGAACCGCTCGACGAACGTCAGCACCCCCGCGCCTTCGCTGTGGCTCTGCTCCTGTGCCATGTCCGCCTCCCGATCGCCCGCCGGACGGCTACCGCCTGGCCCGTTGCCGCCCGGCCGGTTGTCGGCCGCCTGCCCGGTCCGAAGTTTATACAATTCTCTATCTTCACAACTTTGTGAATCTACTGTACGTTCAGAATCATGACGACGGCAATCAGCGTGGCCGCACTCCACAAGTCGTTCGGCCGCACCCATGCTCTGGACGGGCTCGACCTCAGTGTCCGCACGGGGGAGGTGCACGGTTTCCTCGGACCGAACGGCGCGGGGAAGTCGACCGCGATCCGTGTCCTGCTCGGCCTGTTGCGCCCGGACGGCGGCACCGCCCGGCTGCTCGGCGGAAATCCCTGGCGGGACGCGGTCGCCCTGCACCGCCGGATCGCCTACGTGCCCGGCGATGTCACCCTGTGGCGCAATCTCAGCGGTGGTGAGGCCATCGATCTGCTGGGCCGGCTCCGCGGCGGTCTGAACACCGACCGCAGAGCCCGGTTGCTGGACCGCTTCCAGCTCGACCCCACCACCAAGGGGCGGGCCTACTCCAAGGGCAACCGGCAGAAGGTCGCACTGGTCGCGGCGTTCGCGGCGGAGGCGGAGCTGCTCATCCTGGACGAGCCGACGTCGGGTCTGGACCCCCTGATGGAGGAGGTGTTCCAGGAGTGCGTGACCGACGCCCGCGAGCGCGGCGTCACCGTGCTGCTTTCGAGCCACATCCTCAGCGAGGTCGAGGCACTGTGCGACCGGGTCAGCATCATCCGCCAGGGGCACACCGTCGAAACCGGCACCCTCGACGAACTGCGCCATCTCACCCGTACCGCGATCACCGCCGAACTCGGCGGCTCCCCGCACGGGTTGGCGGACCTGCCCGGAGTGCACGGCCTCGACGTCCGGGGGCACCGGGTCAGTCTGCAGGTCGACACCGATCAACTCGACGCCGTCCTGCGGCAGCTCGGCGAGTCCGGGGTGCGCAGCCTGACGAGCCGGCCGCCGACTCTGGAAGAGCTCTTCCTGCGCCACTACCAGGCCGTGCCGGAAGCGGTGGCCCGATGAGCTCCACCGACGTGGGCGTCCCGGTGCACGGCACGGGCACCGCCACCGGCACCGGGGTGCTGACCCGGCTGGCGCTGCGCCGGGACCGGATCATGATCCCGGCCTGGGTCTACGCCCTGACCACCGCGGTGCTCAGCAGCTGCCTCTCCCTGGAGAAGTTGTACGGCACGCTCAAGGAGCGGACGGATTTCGCCCGCGGCATGAACGTCAACAGTTCCCTGCGGGCGCTGTACGGGCCGGCGTTCAGCGGGGAGAGCACCGGTGCGCTCACCGCGTGGCGGATGGGATGTATCGGCGCCGCGCTGACCGGTCTGATGAGCATCCTCATCGTGGTCCGGCACACCCGCGAGGAGGAGGAGAGCGGCCGCCAGGAACTGCTCAGCTCCGGTGTGGTGGGACGGCGGGCGCCGCTCACCGCGGGACTGCTGACCGCTCTGACGGCCAATGCGGCCCTCGCGCTGATCGTCGGCGCCGCACTGACGGTGCTCGGCCAGTCGGTCGCCGGATCGGCCGCCCTGGGCCTCGCTCTCGCCGCCAGCGGGCTGATGTTCGCGGGTGTCGCGGCGGTCACCGCCCAGCTCACCGCGAGCGCCCGGGTCGCCAAGGGGCTTGCCGGGGCCGTGCTGGGGCTCGCGTTCCTGCTCCGCGCCGCCGGGGACGCGGCGTCGGCGGACGCCGCTTCGCCCCTCGTGTGGGCCTCGCCGCTCGGCTGGACCGAGAACCTCCGGCCGTTCGCCGGGGACCGGTGGTGGGTGCTCGGGCTCGTGGCCGCCTTCACCGCGGTCACGACCGGGGCCGGCTACGTCCTGGTGGCGAGACGTGACCTGGGTGCCGGGCTGCTCCCCGCCCGCCCCGGGCCGGCCGAGGGCGCGGCGTCGCTGAACGGCCCGTTCGCCCTCGCCTGGCGGCTGCAGCGCGGCGCCCTGTACAGCTGGGCCGCCGGCTTCGCCGTCGCGGGAGCGCTCTACGGCTCGGTGGGCAACTCGATCTCCGGCATCGTCGAGGACAACGCGCAACTGGGCGACATGGTCCGCCGCATGGGGGGACCAGGCGCCCTGACCGACTCCTTCTTCGCCACCGCCATGGGACTGCTCGGAATGCTCGCCGCGGCCTACGCCGTACAGAGCACGTTGCGGCTGCGCTCGGAAGAGACCGGCCGGCTGGCGGAACCCCTGCTGGCCAACGCCGTCGGCCGGGTGCGCTGGGCCTGCAGCCACCTGGTCTTCCCCGCCTTCGGCACGCTCGTGCTGCTCACGGTCGGCGGAGTGTCCGCGGGGCTGGCCTACGGCGCCACCATCGGCGACATCAGCGGGCGACTGCCCGCGCTGACCGGAGCGGCACTGGCCCAGGCTCCGGCGGTGTGGGTCACCGCGGCGCTGGCCCTGGTTCTCTTCGGCTGGATACCGAAGGCCTCAGCGGCGGCCTGGGGGATCTTCGCCGCCTTCCTGCTGTGCGGACAGCTCGGACCCGTCCTCCACCTCCCCCAGCTGATGCTGGATCTCTCCCCCTTCACCCATCTGCCCAAGGCGCCGGGCGGGCATCAGGAGGCGGCGCCGTACCTCTGGCTCGTCGTGGTCGCTGCCATGGCGGCGGCCGTGGGACTGACCGGTTTCCGCCGCCGTGACCTGGCCGGCGATTGAAAGGAGTGAAGGGAGTGAACCCAATACGCCACAAGAGATGCGCCGGGCCGCTCGAACACGCAGCCTAGGGATATGGATCCAGAAGCACAGCAGGTCGTCGTCCACCCGCTGGAGAACGGCACACGGCGGGTGACGATCGGCGGCACGCCGGTCGGCCGCGCGTACTCGCTCCCGGACATCGTGGAGTTCCTGCGCCGGGCCGGTCTGGACGATGTGGAGCTCGAGGACCATCCGCTCATCGACTGGCGTGGTGGCGGGCCCGAGGTACAGGCCCGCCCCGAGTGACCGCTGGAGCGCTCCGCGACACAGGTCGGCCCGCGCGTCCCGGCCACGGGGGGATGGCTCTACCCTGACCTGGTGCGCCACTTGATCAAATCCCCCGCCGCCGAATGCGACGCCGCCGAAACCCCGGCCGCCGAAACCTCCGCGACGGCCCCACAGCAGCCCGTCACAGCAGTCCGTCGTGCCCGTGGAGCGGCCCGTACGAGGCTGGAGGCCACGGCGCGCATCGTCACCGATGTCCTGCAGCCCCGCAACGCCCTGCTCGCCGGCCTGGTCGGTCTCGGGACCGCCGCGGGGGGCAACCTGAGCGGTGCGGCGTGGGGGCTGTTCGCGGCGCTGTGCGCCGGGGTCGTCCCGGCCGCCTACATCGAGTGGGAGCGCAAGCGCGGCACCTGGGGCGACCGGCATGTGGTGGACCGTACGCAGCGGGCACCGATCTTCGCCGTCATCCTCGGCTCCATCGGGATCGGTGCAGCGGTGATGCTCCTGGCCCACGCGCCGACCGACATCCTCATCGCGATGGTCTCGCTGTGGGCGGTGACCGTCGTCCTGCTGGTCGTGAACGCGGTCTGGAAGATCAGCGTGGACTCGGCGGTGGCCTCCGGCGTCGTCGCGCTGCTCGCCGTCGTCGCCTCGCCCTGGTGGCTGCTCGGCTATGTGCTGGTCGCCGCCGTGTGCTGGTCGCGCGTCGCGCTGACCTACCATTCCGTCGCGCAGACCGTGGCCGGCGCCTCGGTCGGCGCGGCGAGCGCCGCGATGTTCGTACTGCTGTAGGAGCAGCCGATCCGCCGGGCGCACCGACCGCAGCGGCGGCTAGACGACCTTCACGTTCAGCGCGTGCGGGCCCTTGGGGCCGTCGCCGAGCTCGTACTCCACCGCTTTGTCGTCGGCGACGTTGCCCTCGATGTTCTTGCCGTGGACGAAGACGTCAGCGCCGCCGTCGGCCGGGGTGATGAAACCGAAGCCCTTCCCCGGGTTGAACCACTTGATCT
This sequence comes from Streptomyces sp. RKAG293, assembly GCF_023701745.1. Taxonomy (NCBI): domain Bacteria; kingdom Bacillati; phylum Actinomycetota; class Actinomycetes; order Kitasatosporales; family Streptomycetaceae; genus Streptomyces; species Streptomyces sp. RKAG293. Next base: position 1,228,451 of record NZ_JAJOZB010000001.1, read on the forward strand.
TGCCGTTGAGCTTCGCCATCGCTGTGCCTTCGCCTCGCCTGGATGATCCAGCCAAGTTACCCGCTCCGCCGGGGTCCCCCGCGACACGCGGGCGGCGGTCCGCCCGCCGGGCCCGTCCGATTCGTCGTATCGCCCCACGCGGACCTGCGCCGTGGAAGGATGCCGGTCCATCGGCGCTCAGGGGGCGACATGGATGCCAGCAGCAGGAATGTGCACGTCGATTTCGACGGTGAGCAGGTGACGATCCGGCGGCCCGGCCTGCTGGGCAAGCGGGTGGAGCGGCTGCCGGTCGCCGGGATCGGCGCCGTCCGCTGGAAGGCCCCCGGCTGGACCGGCTACGGGAGCATCCGCTTCATCCTGCTGGGCGGGAACACGGTAGGCACCGGCAGCGGCCCTGCCCCCAGAACCGATTCCTCGGTGACCTTCGGCAAGGAGCAGCAGGCGGATTTCGAGGTCCTGTGCCGGGCCGTCGAGGCCGCGATCGGCAAGCAGTCCCGGGCCCCCAGAACGCCCGCCGCGCCGCCGCCCGTCTCGCTGGCGGACGAGCTGGAGCGGCTCGCGGGGCTGATGAAGCGCGGCCTGCTGACCCGGCCGGAGTTCGAGCGCGCGAAACGCAAACTGCTCCGCTGACCCCGGCCCGTCGCGACATCCGGGAACGACCTCGCCCCGGTCCATGACGGACCGGGGCGAGGTGTTTCCGACCGAGCCGGGAGACCTAGGAAGCGGCGGGGACCGGTACGGCGTGCGGAGTGCACACGACGTCGTGGCCGTCGAGCTTGCCCTTGATCAGGTAGTCGTCCACCCGGCTGTTGATGCACGGGTTGACCAGGCCGGTGACGCCGTGCGAGCCGGCGCCGTTCTCCGTGATGAGCTGCGAGCCCTGCAGACGCCGGTGCATCTCGAGAGCCCCGGTGTACGGCGTGGCCGCGTCACGGGTGCTCTGCACGATGAGGACACCGGGCAGCCCGCGGTGCGACCGTACGTCGACCGGGGTCTGCTGCTTGACGCCCCAGGTGGCGCACGGCAGGTTCATCCAGGCGTTGGACCAGGTCAGGAAGGGGTACTTCTGGTGGAGCTCCGTGTTGTCACGGTCCCACTTCTTCCAGCTGGTCGGCCACTTGGTGTCGGTGCACTCCACCGCAGTGTACACCGCGGTGCCGTTCTCCGACGAGATGTTGCCGGCGGTGTCGGACATGTCCGGTCCCGCGGCACCGACGAGCGCCTGGGTGTCACCCGCGCGGTACTTGCTCCACACGCCCGCGACGGTCGCCCACGACGAGTCGTAGTACGCCGCGCCCTGGAAGAAGCCGAGCAGCTCGGCCGGGCCGACGACCCCGCCGATCGGGTTCGCCTTGGCGGCGGCGCGCAGGGCTTCCCACTGCGTCTGCACCTTCGCCGGGGTGTCACCGATGTGGTAGACGGAGTCGTACTTGGCGACCCACGCCTTCCAGTCGTCCCAGCGGCCCTGGAAGGCCACGTCCTGGTCCAGGTTGTTCTGGTACCAGACCTGGTCGTCGTCCGGGTTGACCACACTGTCGATGATCATGCGGCGCACATGGGTCGGGAAGAGCGTCGCGTACACGCCACCGAGGTAGGTGCCGTAGGAGACGCCGATGTAGTTCAGCTTCTTCTCGTGCAGGGCGGCACGCACCACGTCGATGTCGCGGGCCGTGTTGGCCGTCGTCATCTGCGAGAGCATCTGCGCGCCGGTGCGCTCCAGGCAGCCCTTGGCGTACGCGGCGGCGAGCTTGCGCTGCGCGGTCTTGTCCGCCGTACTGCTGGGCACCGGGTCGGCCTTGGGGGCCTTCACGTACTCCTGCGGGTCCTGGCAGGAGATCGGCGCCGAGTGGCCGACGCCGCGCGGGTCGAAGCCCACGAAGTCGTACGCCTTGGCGGTGTTCACCCACAGCGCCGACTTGTTGGTGATCCGGAGCGGGAACCGCAGGCCCGAACCGCCGGGGCCGCCGGGGTTGTAGAGCAGTGCGCCCTGGCGCTCGGCCGGGGTGCCGGTGCTGCCGGCCCGGTCGACCGCGATCTTGATGGTCTTGCCGAACGGCCTGGCGTAGTCCACCGGAACGGTGACGTAGCCGCATTGGACAGGGGCCGGGATGCCCCAGTCGGCCGGACACGTGGCCCAGTCGATGCCCTTCTGGGCCGCACGGGCGGCCGCGATCTCCACGCCGATGGACTCGGCGAGTCCGCTCGGCTGGTGCTGGCCGGTGGGCCGCTTGTCTCCGGCGGTGGCCGCCGGAGCGGCGGCTATGGCGCCCGCTATGAGAGCGCCGGTGGAGACGAGCACAACAGTGCGTCTCAAGGAGTTCCTCCCCCTACTGACCCGCGACTTGTGGTCACGGTGATCACAGAGATTCGAAAGGATCCTTTCGGCTGTGAGGTGCCTGTGAACAGGTCACACCGGCGATTCTTTACCAATACGTGACATGGTGTGCGATCTGACGGCCCCGGCGGGCCCGCGAGTGCGGGGCTGCGGCGCGGGCGAGGTCAGCTCCAGCCGTAGCGTTCCGTCAGCCGTCCCACCACGCGGTCGAAGCGCGGACGGTCCAGCGCGCAGGCCTCCCGGCGCATCCCGTCGGGGTGCACGCGCAGCACCCGGTCGAGGTCGACCCAGGACTCGCGGCCGGCCGCGTCCCAGGATCCGGTGCCGATCGGCACCCATTCGCGGTCCTCGTCATGGCGCTTGCTGGACAGCTGGACGGCCAGCAGCGTGCCGGCCGACTCGCGGGCCACGACCAGCACCGGGCGGTCCTTGCCGCGGCCGTCGTTCTCTTCGAACGGCACCCACGTCCAGACGATTTCGCCGGGATCCGGGTCGCCGTCGCGGTCGGGCGCGTACGTCGTCCGTACCGGTCCGGCCTCGTGGGGCTGTGCCTCGCGCGTCGCGGTGGGGCCTTCGCGGCCGGGGGACGGGGCCGGTACCGCTGCGTCGTTGATCGAAGTGCTCATCGGGCCACGCTAACGCGTTCGGCCGCGGCGGTCTGCGGGTGGTGGGCACCGGAACCGTCACCGTTCGGCAGCACCGTTCGCATCGCCTTGTCGAGCAACCGGCGCAGGCACAACGCGTCGGGCGCCACGGCCGTGACCAGGACGGCGGGACCGGCGAGCGGGGTGCTGACGGCCTGGCCGCCGTCGGGGTCCGCCGCGAGGAGTGCGGCCGCCGGCGGCTCATGGGCGAAGTCGGGCGACACGACGAGGAGTTGGCCGACGGCACGGTACCGGTGCACGACCGCGGGACCGTCCCAGCCCGGGACGCCGGGACCGAACGACAGCTCCTGGTCCAGCAGGAGCTCCCCTGCGCGGTGCACGGTCAGCCGGGTGGTGAGCCGCCCGGGCCGCTCCCCCGCGCGGCCGAGCACCTGCTCGTCGCGGTAGACGAGCCGGGCGCCCGCCGCGAGCTCGACACGGGTGGTCATCCGCAGGTCGCTGCCCGCGGCCGCGATGACCTGCTCGGGCAGCCAGCGCAGGACCGCGTCCTGGCCGACGACCAACCGCACGTCGTACGTGGCGGGTTCACCGGACGTGCCCGGCAGCGAGATGGTCGCGGCCGCGCTGGTCACCGTCAGCTCGGCGCCCGCGCCCACCTCGGCGGACAGCTCCAGCCGGTCGCCGCCCAGCGGGGCGCTCATCGCGCCGATGACCGTGACCTGGGCGCCGCGGCCGGTGGCCCGCGTACGGCGCAGCGCGAACGGACCGTCGCCGGCGAGCACCGGCAGCACGGTCCCGCCGCACCCGTCGGCCACGGCGGCGATGCGGGCGGCGGCGCCCACCCCGCCGGCGCGCGACCCGCCCGTGACAGCGGCGGTCATGTCCGGTCCGCGGTCCAGGCGGCGAGCCGCTCGCGGATCCAGCCGGCGACCGGGGCGATGCCGTCCTCGGCGGTCAGCGCGGTGAAGACGACCGGGAGGTCGCCGCGCTGGGCCTTGGCGTCGCGGGCCATGACGCCGAGGTCGGCGCCGACCAGCGGGGCGAGGTCGGTCTTGTTGACGACCAGCAGGTCCGAAGTGGTCACGCCGGGCCCGCCCTTGCGCGGGATCTTGTCGCCGCCCGCGACGTCGATGACGAAGATCTGTGCGTCCACCAGGCCCTTGGAGAACGTGGCGGTGAGGTTGTCGCCGCCCGACTCGACCAGGACGAGGTCCAGCGGCCCGACCGCGTCCTCCAGGTCCTCGACGGCTTCGAGGTTGGCGGAGATGTCGTCGCGGATCGCGGTGTGCGGGCAGGCACCGGTCTCCACCGCGCTGATGCGCTCCGGGGGCAGCACCGCGTGGCGCAGCAGGAACTCGGCGTCCTCACGGGTGTAGATGTCGTTGGTGACCACCGCGATGGACAGCTCGTCGCGCAACCGGCGGCAGAGCGCGGCGACGGTGGCGGTCTTGCCGGAGCCGACGGGGCCGCCGAGGCCCACCCGCAGGGCCCGGCGGGTGCCGTCGGGGCGCCGGGCGGGGGTGCCGTAGGTGTAGCGCTCGGGGTAGGTGTCCGGGTGGTCGAGGTGCATGGTCGGCTCCGGGGTCGGTCGGTCGGTCGGATGGCGGCGGACGGCAGGAAGGTTCGCGGTCGTCCCGGGGTCAGGAGGCGAAGAGCCGGACGGGCCAGGCCGCGTGCTGCTCGGCGTGGAGGTCGAGCAGCGGCGCGGACGCGGCGGGCAGGGCTTCGAGCCCTTCCGTCGCGGCGCGGGCGGCGGCCAGGGCGGCGCGTTCGGCCACGGCGTCGAGTTCGGGGGCGAGGCGGGCCAGGACGGCGCCGACGGAGAAGGGGTCGAGGCCGAGCAGCCGGACGGCGGCGGTGGTCGGGCCGGTGACGGCTTCGTAGGCCGCCACGTGCGCCGCGTCCAGTGGGGTCAGGCCCGCGGCGCGGGCGGTGACGCCGAGCACGATCGGCTGATGTGCGCCGCGCGGGCGGGCGGCGGCGAGCCGGTCGAGTTCCGCGGCGGGCCAGGCGGCCCGCGCGGCGCGCATCAGTTGCCGGCCGAGCTTGCGGGCGGTGGCGCGCAGCGCGGGTGACGGGGTGCGGGCGTCGGCGGCGGCGTCGAGCAGCAGCGGGTCGAGACCCGCGCAGGCCGCCGCGGCGAGCGCGGCGGCCACCAGCCCCGAGGTGTGCAGCCGGCCCCGGCAGAAGGCGGCGAGACTGGCCGGGTCATGGATGAGGCCGGCGGTGACGGCCGCCTCGCCACCGCCGGAGTGGGCGTGACCGCCGGCCGGGAACCGTCCGTCGGCCAGCATCAGCAGCGCGGCCCTGGCGGCGGGGGCCGGTGCCGTCGTGGGCACCGTGGCACTCGACGTCATCAGAAGAGGAAGTAACGCTGGGCCATGGGCAGTTCGGCGGCGGGGGCCGGTTCGACGACCTCGCCGTCGATGCGCACGGTGAAGGTGTCGGGGTCGACCTCGACGCGCGGCAGGGCGTCGTTCTCCCGCATGTCGGCCTTGGTCAGCGCCCGGGTGCTGCGGATCGGCAGGAACCGCTTGCCGAGGCCGAGCCGGTCCGGGAGTCCGTCGTCGAGCGCGGTGTGGGTGGTGAAGTTGAAGGAGTTGGCGGCCGGGGCACGTCCGACGGCGCCGAACATGGGCCGGGGCAGCACCGGTTGGGGGGTGGGGATGGAGGCGTTGGCGTCGCCCATCTGCGCGTAGGCGATCTGGCCGCCCTTGATGACGAGCAGCGGCTTGACGCCGAAGAACGCCGGTTCCCACAGGACGAGGTCGGCGAGCTTTCCGGTCTCGACCGAGCCGATCTCCTGGTCCAGGCCCTGCGCGACCGCCGGGTTGATGGTGTATTTGGCGACATAGCGACGAGCCCGGTGGTTGTCAGCGCGCCCGTCCCCGGGCAGGGATCCACGGCGCTTCTTCATCACGTGCGCGGTCTGCCAGGTCCGCAGCACGACCTCGCCGACCCGCCCCATGGCCTGGGAGTCGGAGCTGATGATGCTGATCGCGCCGAGGTCGTGCAGGAAGTCCTCGGCGGCGATCGTCGAGGGCCTGATGCGCGATTCCGCGAAGGCGAGGTCCTCGGGGACGGCCGGGTTGAGGTGATGGCAGACCATCAGCATGTCGAGGTGCTCCTCGACGGTGTTGACGGTGTGCGGCCGGGTGGGATTGGTCGAGGACGGCAGCACGTTGGGCCGGGAGACGACGGTGATGATGTCGGGTGCGTGCCCGCCGCCCGCACCTTCGGTGTGGTAGGCGTGGATGCCGCGGCCGGCGATGGCGGCGAGGGTGTCCTCGACGAAGCCGGCCTCGTTCAGGGTGTCGGTGTGGATGGCGAGCTGGGCTCCGGTGGCGTCGCACACCGTCAGACAGGCGTCGATGGCGGCCGGGGTCGCCCCCCAGTCCTCATGGATCTTGAATCCCACGGCGCCGCCGCGCAGCTGGCTGTACATCGCCTCGGACGACACCGTGTTGCCCTTGCCGAGCAGTCCTATGTTGACCGGATACGCCTCCAGCGCCGCGAACATCCGGGCCAGGTGCCAGGGTCCGGGGGTGATGGTGGTGGCCCTGGTGCCCTCGGCGGGGCCGGTGCCGCCGCCGACGATGGTCGTCACCCCGGCGGACAGGGCCTGGTCGACGACGGTCGGTGAAATGAAGTGGACGTGCGCGTCGACCGCTCCGGCGGTGAGGATCCTGCCGTTGCCCGCGATGATCTCGGTCTCGGGTCCGATCACCAGGTCCGGATGCACGCCGTCCATCGTCTCGGGGTTTCCGGCCTTGCCGATCGCGGTGATACGGCCGTCCCGGATGCCGATGTCCGCCTTGACGACGCCCCAGTGGTCCAGGACGACCGCGCCGGTGATGACGGTGTCGGGGGTGCCTTCCGCGCGGGTCGCCCGGGACTGGCCCATGGACTCGCGGATCACCTTCCCGCCGCCGAAGACCACCTCGTCGCCGGAGCCGGCCGGGCCGCCGGACAGATCCCGTTCGACCTCGATCAGCAGGTCGGTGTCGGCGAGCCGGATCCGGTCGCCCGCCGTCGGGCCGAACAGGTCGGCGTATACGGCGCGGGTGAGTTCAGCCATCGAGGGCTCCCGCGGTCTCGCCGCGCAGCCCGGCGACGATGCGCGCACCGCCGATGGGGACCAGCTCCACCGCGACCGGGATGCCCGGCTCGAAGCGCACCGCGGTGCCGGCGGCGATGGACAGCCGCAGGCCGTGGGCGGCCGCGCGGTCGAAGTCCAGACCGGGGTTGGTCTCGGCGAAGTGGTAGTGGGAGCCGACCTGGACCGGACGGTCGGCGGTGTTGAGCACCGTCAGCCGGGTGACGGGCTTTCCGGCGTTGAGCGGTACGGGCTCGTCCGCGTGGAGGATCTCTCCGGGGATCATCGGTGGGGCCTCCTCGTCAGACGATCGGGTCGTGCACGGTGACCAGCTTGGTCCCGTCGGGGAAGGTGGCCTCGACCTGCACGTCCGGGATCATCTCGGGGATGCCGTCCATGACGTCGGCCCGGCTCAGCACCGTGCGGCCCGAGGCCATCAGGTCGGCGACGGTGCGGCCGTCGCGGGCGCCTTCGAGGATGTGCGCGGTGATCAGCGCGATGGACTCGGGGTGGTTGAGCCGTAGACCGCGCGCGCGGCGCCGGTCCGCCACGTCGGCGGCGACGTGGATGAGCAGGCGCTCCTGCTCATGGGGGGTCAGTTGCACGGCCACACCTCACAGTCGATCGGGTGCGGAACGATAGTTCGGCGGCGTTTCACCGGCGTTAACTCACGTTACGCACAGCGCCCCGGCCAGAGCCGGCAACGCGCCCCGGGCAGCAGGTGAGAACTTGGGCCCCTACACCGTCTTTGCGGGTCTTTTGCAACGCCTTTGCCTGGCTTCGTCCGTTCACCGGAACTTCCTGTCCGGTTATCGCCCTTGACGCCTCCTTCAGGACCGCCGGATCATCATGTCCGCATCAAAGAGACTTCTGGCCAGAAGACGCTCCTGCGCGCCGCGGTCGACGCCGCGGCGTGCCTCGTTCGTTCCGCGCCCCCACCACGGAAAACGGAGCACCACGTGTCCACAAGACTGACGCTGCGCCATGCCCTGACCGCCATCGGCGCGGTCACCGCGCTCTCGGCGGCCCTCATCAGCGCATCGCCCGCGGCCACTGCCGCGGCCACCGCCCCGGCCACCCCCGCGCCGACCGTCGCCGCACCGGACATCCCGGTCGCCAACGTCAAGGCGCACCTGACCCAACTGCAGTCCATCGCCACCGCCAACAGCGGAAACCGCGCCCACGGGCGGCCCGGCTACAAGGCCTCCCTCGACTACGTCAAGGGCAAGCTGGACGCGGCCGGCTACACCACCACCATCCAGCAGTTCACTTCCAGTGGTTCCACCGGCTACAACCTGATAGCCGACTGGCCGGGCGGCGACGCCAACCACGTGGTGATGAACGGCGCGCATCTGGACTCCGTCACCGCCGGCCCCGGCATCAACGACAACGGCTCCGGAACCGCCGGCACGCTGGAGGTCGCCCTCGCCGTCTCGCGCGCCGGGCTGCAGCCCACCAAGCACCTGCGCTTCGGCTGGTTCGGCGCGGAGGAGCTGGGGATGGTCGGCTCCACCTACTACGTCAACAACCTGCCGGCCGCCGAGCGGTCGAAGATCGACGCCTATCTCAACTTCGACATGATCGGCTCGCCCAACCCCGGGTACTTCGTCTACGACGACAACGCGGCGCTCGAGACCGTCTTCAAGAACTTCTTCGCCTCCAAGGGCATCCCGACCGAGATCGAGACCGAGGGCGACGGCCGGTCCGACCACGCCCCCTTCAAGGACGCGGGCGTGCCGGTCGGCGGGCTCTTCAGCGGCGCGGACTACACCAAGACCGCCGCACAGGCGCAGAAGTGGGGCGGCACCTCGGGCCAGGCGTTCGACGCCTGCTACCACCGCTCGTGCGACACCTCCGCCAACCTCAACGACAGCGCGCTGGACAACAACAGCGACGCCATCGCGTACGCGGTCTGGAATCTGAGCACCGGGACCACGACACCGCCGACCGGCACGGTCTTCGAGAACACCACGGACGTCGCCATCCCGGACGCGGGCGCCGCGGTCACCTCGCCGGTCACCGTCAGCGGCATCGCGGGCAATGCGCCCAGCGCTCTGCAGGTGGGCGTCAACATCGTCCACACCTACCGCGGTGACCTGGTCATCGACCTGGTCGCCCCCGACGGCACCGCCTACCGGCTGAAGAACTCCAGCGGGTCGGACTCCGCGGACAACGTGGTCGCCACCTACACCGTCAACGCCTCAAGCGAGGTCGCCAACGGCGTCTGGAAGCTCAAGGTCCAGGACGTCGCCCGCGCCGACACCGGCTACATCAACAGCTGGAAGCTGACCTTCTGACGCACTGAGCGCGCACCGCACGGGCGCGCGCCCGGCAGTGCGCACCGCACCTCATGCACGACGACCGCTCCGACCGTCTCATTCGCGGCCCGGACGCCGATCCCCGGCGTCCGGGCCGCGGTGTTCCGCGGCGATGCCGAAGCGGCGGCGTTCGCCCGTGGCGGACGCCCGGGAGCCGAACGAGGAGACCGTGCTGATCACCGGCTCCTCGGCCGCCGCATCAAGATCGCGCAGTCGCTGCAGGTCAGCGGCGGAGACCAGGGCGACGAGCGGCTTGCCGTGGCGCGTCAGCACCACCTGCTCACCGCCGTAGACAACGCGGTTGATCAGTTCCGCGAGCTCCGCACGCGCTTGTGTCACCGGGACTTCATGGGCCATGCTCCCCATCATATCGAGATGTACGTCCTGTACATTTTTTACATGGAGGTGCCGCCATGATCCGACCCACCGCCCGCTACGTCCTGCCCGAGTTCACCGAACGCACCAGCTCCGGGACCCGCACCATGGACCCGTACTCCAAGCTGCTGCAGGAACGCGTCGTCATCCTCGGGACGCAGATCGACGACACCTCCGCCAACGACGTCATGGCGCAGTTCATCCATCTGGAGAGCTCGGCACCCGGGCAGGACATCTCGCTGTACATCAACTCCCCCGGCGGCTCGTTCACCGCCATGACCGCGATCTACGACACGATGCAGTTCGTGACCTGCGACGTGTCGACGGTCTGCATCGGCCAGGCGGCCTCGGCCGCCGCCGTGCTGCTCGCCGCCGGCGCGCCCGGGAAGCGCATGATCACGCCGGGCGCGCGGGTCCTCATCCACCAGCCGTCCTTCGGCCAGGCCGTACAGGGCACCATCGCAGACCTGGAGATCCAGGCCCGGGAACTGCTGCGCACCCGGGAGCAGTTGGAGGCGCTGCTGGTGCGGCACACCGGCAAGGAGCCCGAGCGGGTCAGCGCCGACATCGAGCGCGACATGATCCTCGACGCCACGCAGGCGCTGGCCTACGGAATCGTCGACCGGGTCACCCTCAGCCGGAAGACCAGCGGCACCGCGCACGGCATCCGGTGACACCGGTGGTGCCGGAACCGCCGCCGCTGCCGGCCCTGACGCGTTCCGAGGGCGAACTCGTCGACCGCTATCTGGAGATCGTGGACCTGCTGGGACGGATCAACCCGTCCCGTTCCCGCGACACCTACGGCGCGCTGCGCGCCGCCCAGGCCCTGGTCGGCAGGGCGACGGCGCTGCGCGAGGCACTGGCGGTGATGCACGACCGCGGCGAGACCGAGGTGCACACGGGCACGCTGGGCAGGGCGCTGCGCGTCCTGGACGGCGAGCGGCGGGCGTCCCTGGTGACCGTCCCGCCGCAGCCGGACCACTGACGGCCCATCGGGGCGACATCCGCCCGCACGTTCGGAGTAGTCACCCTTGCGCGTGACGGGTGGATGTTGCAGCACCGACTTGCGACGTCCGCCCGTCACGGTCATTGCCTCCGCCCCAGGTCAACCGGCGTGCGCCCGGGCGGAAACGGCAGCGGCCGGCGTTCCGTCCACCCGAATAGGTGATGGGTGATGAGAATCACATAAAGCCGTTTGTGTACCGATCCGAGCGCATTCGTGAGTCATGCTCCCTTCGACGACAAGACCCCGCCGCCGTGGTGGGGCGGTCCGAGCGGACGCCCAATCCTGCCGCCGCCCGGATGCCCGGTCGACACTGCAACGGCAGGAACGGAGGACCCAGGCACGACGGGGCCGGCCCAGCGGTATCCAGGCCGTCCCCTTGGGGTGAAGCCGCGTCAGCGGCCGGGATTCTTCGCCTGCCCGAACCCGACAGGTCATCCTTCGCAAGCGGACGACGAAGGGTTTCGCATGGCCAGGTCCGGCATGTCCACACGTCTGTCCCGTCTGGGGGCCGCCTCGGTCCTCACCGCCGCCGCTGTCGCGGTCCCCGCCCTGCTGCCGGCCACCGCCACCCACGCCGACGCGGCCACCGTCTCCGCCAAGGCCCTGAGCATCGCAGCGTCGAAGAAGGGCTCGCCGTACCAGTACGGTGCCGCGGGGCCGAACCGCTTCGACTGCTCAGGACTCACCCTGTACTCGTTCAACAAGGCCGGCAAGAAGCTGCCCCGCACCACCGGCGCCCAGTACAACAGCACCAAGCACATCACGGCGTCGAGCCGACAGGTCGGCGACCTGGTGTTCTTCCACACCGGCAGCAGCGTCTACCACGTCGGCATCTACGCCGGCAGCGGCAAGATCTGGCACGCCCCCAAGACCGGCACCCGGGTCCGGCTGGAGAAGATCTGGACCGGCAGTGTCTGGTACGGCCGGGTCCGCTGACGGCGCGCGGGGCCCGGACGCCCCGGACCCGCGCGGCCGTTGCGCGGGGCGGGCCGATATTCCCGGCAAGGACGCCCGCCTGACGGCTATGTTGACCCCGTTTGGGACCAACCCACCGGCCGGGAGCCGTATATGACCTATCTCAACCCCGTCCACCACATCACCTTCGACGCCGCCGATCCGTACCGCCTCGCCGTGTTCTGGGCCGAGCTGACCGGCTACGCGCTGGAGGACTCCGACCCGGGCGACGCCGAGGTGCTCATCGATCCGGGCCAACCGGGCGTCCCCGGACTGCTGTTCATCCGGGTGCCCGAGGGCAAGTCGGCCAAGAACCGGGTGCACCTGGACATCCAGCCGCCCACCGGTACCCGCGACGAGACGGTCGAACGGCTGGCGGGGCTGGGCGCAACCGTGGTCAGTGACCAGCGGAGGCCGGACGGAACGGGATGGGTGTACATGGCCGACCCGGAGGGCAACGAGTTCTGCGTCGAGCGCAGCGCCCCCGAACGCGCCCGGGCGGCGGCCGAGGCGACGCAGGCGGCTGAAGCAGCGCAGGCATGAGTCTGCCGCGGATCCTGGCCGACGTGGAACAGGGCGTCCTGCCCTCCCCGGACGGCGGGGTGACCATGGTGCCGCAGCCTTCGGAGCGGGACGCCGGGGTCTTCTCCTTCGCCGCGCACGCCGTCCTGTTCACCGATACCGACCACGACTGGATGCGCGGCCTGCTGGCCCCCGGCGATCTCGCCGCACCGCTCAGCCCCGCGTTCCTGGACGCCCTGGGCCGGCGCGTCGGCCGGCGGGTGGAGAACATCGACATGATGCTGCTCGCCCGGCCGCTGCCGGGGCCGCCGGATCTGCGACTGGAGCCGGCCACCGACCGCGCCCATCCGCGGATCGCCCGCGCGCTGCGGCGCCGTGACGATGTACGGGCCTGGACGACACCTGGCGGCACCGTACTGATCGGCCGGGGCGTCGGCGGCCGCTGGGAAGCGGCCCTGGAGGTCGACCCCGGCGCGCGCGGAACGGGTCTGGGCCGCCGCCTCGCCCGCGCCGCCCGCCACCTGGTGCCCGACGGCCGTCCGCTGTGGGCCCAGATCGCCCCGGGCAACGCCGCCAGCGTGCGCGCCTTCCTGGCCGCCGGATACGTCCCGGTGGGTGCGGAGGCGCTCCTGGTCGCGGCCCAGGGCTGACGTCCCGGTCCGGTCTCCCGGGCCCCGATCACGGCACACCGGTCACGGCGCACCGGCCGCGTCGCACCGCTCACTGCACCGGAACCGCCCAGGGGAGCATGATCCAGACGGTCTTGCCGCCGTCCGGCGTGGGGGTGACCGAGAGCCGGCCGCCGGATTCCGCGGTGAGGTGGCGGATGATGACCATGCCGCGCCCGTTGTCCTGCTGGACGGCGGCCGGCAGCCGCTGCGGCCAGCGCGGATGGCTGTCGGTGACCCCGATCCGCAGGTGCTCGGACCGCTCCAGCTGGACGTCCACGGTGAAGGTGGGTGACTGGCCGAGCGTGTGCAGCACGGCGTTGGTGGCGAGTTCGGAGACGATCAGCCGCACCGCGTCGACGGCGGGCGCGTTCTCCGGCATCCCCCAGTCCGCCAGCAGCCCGCACACGTACCGGCGAGCCGTGGTGACCGAGGCGGGGTCGCTCGGCAGGGTGACGGATGCTTCCTGGAGGTCTGCCATGGCGACGCTGTCCCTTTCCCGCCGTGCCCCGAGACTCCGTCGTGCGGTCTGCCCGCAGGGAGCCGCGGACGGCTACTTCGCGCCAGAGTGCCACCTATGGTGCCGCTAATGCGGCCGATCCACAGCGATATGCATATATCTGTCGCTCAAAGCGGTGAACCCTGCTACGCGAGAACGTATTCAGGCGCAGACTGTCGCACTGGTGACGGTCTGAAAAGTCCCTTCAGGAGGAGCGGCGCGCGATGCAACAGATCCCCGCGGTACGACGCCGAAAGCTCGGAGCGGAACTCCGGCGGCAACGCGATCTGGCCGGGATGACGAGCGGCGAGGCCGCCCGCAGGGCCGGCTGGCACCAGTCGAAGGTGAGCCGTGTCGAGACCGGCCGCAGCAGCGCGCGGCCGGAGGACGTGGCCTGCCTGCTGGACATCTACGGGGTCCGCGACCGTGAACTGCGCGACCTGCTGGCGACCTTGGCCGGGAAGGGTACCCAGCGCGGCTGGTGGCACGACTTCCGCGACGTACTGCCCCCGGAGTACCGCGACTTCATCAGTCTGGAAACCGGCGCCTGCCGGGCGCGCACCATGGAGAACAGCGTGGTGCCCGGCCTGTTGCAGACCCCGGCGTACGCCCGCGCGCTCACCCGGTCGGTCCTCCCGCGGCTCGGGGCACGGGAGGTCGACGCCCTGGTCGAGGTGCGGACGGCCCGGCAGGCCGTGCTGGAGCAGGATTCCCCGCTGGAGCTGCACGCTCTGCTCGACGAGGCGGTGCTGCGGCGCAAGGTCGGTGGAGAACAGGTCATGGGGGCGCAGTTGCGGCACCTCGCGGAAGCCGCCAGGATGCCGCGGATACGGCTGCAGGTTCTGCCCTTCGCCGCGGGCGGCCACATAGGTGTTACGGGATCTTTCGTAATCTTCTCATTCCCGCTCATCGCCGATCTGGACGTTGTTGTTATCGACCATTTGACGAGTAGTCTCTATGTGGATCGACAAGAGGATCTCAGGGCGTACAGCGCCGCGTTCGACCGATTGCGCTCCCACGCCCTGTCGTACGACGACTCATTGGCGTTCATTTCCGGGATCGGCTCCGGGAGCGACTCCTGGATCGGCTCCGGGAACAGCAAAGGCGCGTAAGGAGGCACCATATGCCGGTACTGCCTCGGTACGTTTCCTCCAGCACAACGCTTTGTGCGGCGCGGTGGCAGCGCAGCAGCTACAGCACCGCGGCCAACAATTGCGTCGAAACGGCCCGGTTGTCCGCAGGACCGCTGGCCGTACGCGACTCCAAGAACCCTCAGGGACCGGCGCTGCTGTTCGCGCCGGCCGCCTGGGACGACTTCGTACGGGCGCTACGCGCCGGTGAGTTCGCCGGACCGGGCTGAATCCCGCGGCGCGGTGCGCACGATCACCTCGACCGCCTCGGCGATCTGCTGATCCGTCAGGTCGCCGCGGGCGGTCAGCCGCAGCCGCGAGATGCCGTCGGGCACCGACGGCGGGCGGAAGCACCCCACCGCCAGGCCGGCGGTCCTGCAGTCCGCCGCCCACTGCAGCGCCTCCCCGGCCGACGGAGCACGCACCGCGACGACACAGGCGTCCGGCCGGGCCGACCGCAGCCCCGCCGCGGTCAGCCGGTCGTACAGCTGCAGGGCCACCGCGCGGGCCCGCTCCGCACGCTCCGGCTCATCACGCAGCAGCCGCAGCGCGCCGAGGGCGGCGCCCGCCGCGGCGGGCGCGAGCCCGGTGTCGAAGATGAAGGTGCGGGCGGCGTTCACCAGGTGCTCGATCACCCGGGCCGGCCCGAGCACCACGCCGCCCTGGCTGCCCAGCGATTTCGAGAGCGTGGCGGTGACGACCACATCGGGCGCGCCGGCCAGCCCCGCGGCCCAGGCCGCGCCCCGCCCGCCCTCGCCCAGGACGCCCAGTCCGTGGGCGTCGTCGACGAGCAGCGCGGCGCCGTGCTCGCGGCAGGCGGCGGCCAGTCCGGCGAGCGGGGCCGCGTCGCCGTCGACGGAGAAGACCGAGTCGGAGACGACGACGGCGGGCCCGTCGTGCGCGTCCAGCGCCTTGCGCACCGCTTCCGTGTCGCGGTGCGCGACGACCTCGGTGTCCGCGCGCGACAGCCGGCAGCCGTCGATGAGCGAGGCGTGGTTGGAGGTGTCGGAGACGATGAGCGTGCCGGGCCCGGTCAGCGCGGTGACGGCGGCCAGGTTCGCGGCGTAGCCCGAGGCGAAGACCAGGGCGGCCTCGAACCCGCAGAAGGCGGCGAGCTCCGCCTCCAGTTCGGTGTGCAGCTCGGTGGTACCGGTGACCAGCCGGGAGCCGGTGGAGCCCGCGCCCCACAGCAGACAGGCGTCGGCCCCGGCCCGGGTCACCCGGGGGTGCCGGGCCAGCCCGAGGTAGTCGTTGCCCGCCAGGTCCAGCAGCGCCGACTCCGCCTGCCGCGGTCGCAGGGTGCGGACGAGACCGGCCTCGCGGCGCCGCTCGGCGTGGGCGTCGATCCAGTCGAACGGGTCGCGGCTCATCGGGGTCCCTGGGGTCGGCGGGGCAGGCTCGGGCGGGTCCGCCAGGGGGGTCCGGCGGGGCGGTGCGGAGGTGCGGGTGGGCCTGGCAGCAACGTACTGGTCGGGCCGCCCGGACAGGGTGTGGCGATACACACACCTGTAGCCACCCCTGTTGTGCGGTCCATCATTGGCTCTCGGCCCCTCGGTGGGCCAGGATCGCCCCTATGGATCTGCTGAACACGCTGGTGGACAAGGGGCTGCGCCGAGAGCTGCCCACCCGGGATGAGGCGCTTGCCGTACTGGCGACCTCCGACGATGACCTGCTCGATGTGGTGACCGCGGCCGGCAAGGTGCGGCGCCAGTGGTTCGGGCGCCGTGTGAAGCTCAACTACCTGGTCAACCTCAAGTCCGGGCTGTGCCCGGAGGACTGCTCGTACTGCTCGCAGCGGCTCGGCTCCACGGCCGGGATCCTGAAGTACACCTGGCTCAAGCCGGACGAGGCGGCGGCCGCCGCGACGGCCGGTGTCGCGGGCGGGGCCAAGCGGGTGTGCCTGGTCGCCAGCGGGCGCGGTCCCACGGACCGCGATGTGGACCGGGTCTCCCGGACCATCGAGGCGATCAAGGAGCAGAACGAGGGCATCGAGGTCTGTGCGTGCCTGGGCCTGCTCTCCGCCGGGCAGGCGGACCGGCTGCGCGATGCCGGCGCGGACGCGTACAACCACAACCTGAACACCTCCGAGGCGACGTACGAGGGCATCACCACCACGCACACGTACGCCGACCGGGTGGACACCGTGCAGCAGGCGCAGGCCGCCGGGCTGTCCGCGTGCTCCGGTCTGATCGCGGGCATGGGCGAGACCGACGCCGACCTCGTGGACGTGGTCTTCGCGCTGCGCGAGCTGGACCCGGACTCGGTGCCGGTCAACTTCCTCATCCCGTTCGAGGGCACCCCGCTGGCCGAGGAGTGGAACCTCACCCCGCAGCGCGCCCTGCGGATCCTGGCGATGGTGCGGTTCGTCTGCCCCGACGTGGAGGTCCGGCTCGCCGGCGGCCGCGAGGTGCACCTGCGCACCCTGCAGCCGCTCGCGCTGCACCTGGTGAACTCGATCTTCCTGGGCGACTATCTGACCAGCGAGGGCCAGGCCGGCCAGGCCGACCTCGACATGATCGCCGACGCCGGCTTCGAGGTGGAGGGTGCGGGTACGGTCACCCTCCCGCAGCACCGCGCGGACGTGGCGCACGCCGGCGGCGGCTGCGGCTCGCACGAAGCGGGTGGCGGCTGTGGCTCCCAGAGCGAGGACGCGGGCTGCGGTTCGCACGCCGACGGCGGGGGCTGCGGTCCCTGTGGCGGCGCTGCGCAGAGCGCGCCCGAGCCGGTGGCGGAGCCCGCGGGCGCACCGGCCCAGGAGCCCGTCCCGGCGGGTGCCGCCCGCACCGGGCTGGTCGCCGTCCGCCGGCGGGGCGCGGGAACGGACCTGCCGCCCAATGCCTGAGCCCCTCACCGCGCCGCCGGCCCCGGAGGCGCTGACTCCCGACGCGCTGCTGGCGCTGGACCGGGAGCACGTCTGGCATCCGTACGGGCCGATGCCCGGCCGTCAGGAGCCGCTGATCGTCGCATCGGCGTCCGGGGTCCGGCTGCGGCTGGCCGCCCCGGCGGAGGGCAGGACCGAGCTGATCGACGGCATGGCGTCCTGGTGGTCGGCGATCCACGGCTACAACCACCCGGTCCTCAACGAGGCGGCGCGCGGCCAGCTCGGCCGGGTCAGCCATGTGATGTTCGGCGGGCTCACCCATGAGCCCGCCGTCCGGCTCGCGGCGCGTTTGGTGGAGATCACCCCGGAGCCGCTGCGCCATGTCTTCCTCGCCGACTCCGGCTCGGTGTCGGTCGAGGTCGCGATCAAGATGTGCCTGCAGTACTGGCGTTCGCTTGGCCGGCCGGCCAAGCAGCGGCTGCTCACCTGGCGCGGCGGTTACCACGGGGACACCTGGCAGCCGATGTCGGTGTGCGACCCCGAAGGCGGGATGCACGAACTGTGGTCGGGGGCGCTCCCCCGGCAGGTCTTCGCCGACGCGCCGCCGTCCGGTTTCGACGCCGGGCCCGACCCGCGCTACGTGGCCCATCTGCGCGAGCTGATCGGCCGTCACGCCGACGAGCTGGCGGCGGTCATCGTCGAGCCGGTGGTGCAGGGCGCCGGCGGGATGCGGTTCCACTCGCCCGCCTATCTGCGGGTGCTGCGCGAGGCGTGCGACGAGCACGACGTGCTGCTGGTCTTCGACGAGATCGCCACCGGCTTCGGCCGCACCGGCGCCCTCTTCGCGGCGGAGCACGCCGGTGTCTCCCCCGACGTGATGTGTCTGGGCAAGGCGCTGACCGGCGGTTATCTGACGATGGCGGCGACGTTGTGCACCACCCGGGTCGCCGACGGCATCTCGCGCGGCGAGGTCCCGGTGCTCGCGCACGGCCCGACGTTCATGGGCAACCCGCTCGCGGCGGCCGTCGCCTGTGCCTCGATCGACCTGCTGCTGTCGCAGGACTGGGCGGGCGAGGTCAAACGCATCGAAGCCGGACTGCTCGACGGACTGGCGCCCGCCGCCGCACTGCCGGGCGTACGGGACGTGCGCGTGCTCGGGGCGATCGGTGTCGTCCAGCTCGACCACCAGGTCGACATGGCCGCGGCCACCCGGGCCGCGGTGGGGGCGGGTGTGTGGCTGCGCCCGTTCCGTGATCTGGTGTACATCATGCCGCCCTACGTCACCGGGGACGAGGACGTGGCGCGGATCTGTGCGGCGGTCCTGGCGGCCGCGCGCGCGGGCTGACAACCGGGGCTGACAACCTCGGGCTGACAACCGGGGGCGGACGGCGCGGGAGGGTCGGCGCACCGTCCGCATCGACACGAGGAGGAAGCGGTCACATGGCGGTACTGGCGGTCACGGGGACGGGCACGGAGATCGGGAAGACCGTGGTGACCGCGGCGGTCGCCGCGGCGGCACTGGCGCAGGGGCTGAGCGTCGCCGTTCTCAAACCCGCCCAGACGGGCCTCGCGGAGGGTGAGCCGGGTGACGCGGCCGAGGTCGCGCGGCTGGCCGGCGGGGTCACCGCGGTCGAACTCGCCCGCTACCCCGAGCCGTTGGCGCCCGCGACCGCGGCCCGGCGGGCGGGACTGCACCCGGTGCGTCCGACCGAGATCGCCGAGGCGGCCGCGAAGCTGTCGGCCGTGCACGACGTGGTGCTGATCGAGGGTGCGGGCGGACTGCTGGTGCGCTTCGACGACGGCGGCTCGACGCTGGCCGATGTGGCGAAGCTGCTCGGCGCCGCCGTACTCGTGGTGGTGCCCGCCGGTCTCGGCACGCTCAACACGGCCGCGCTGACGACGGAGGCGCTGGCCGCGCGGGACCTGCGGTGCGCCGGACTCATCGTCGGCAGCTGGCCGGCAGAACCGGACCTGGCGGCCCGCTGCAACCTGGTCGACCTCCCGGAGTCGGCGGGTGTACCGCTGCTCGGTGTGCTCCCGGCCGGTGCGAGCACTCTCACGCCCGAGGAGTTCCGCGCCGCCGCGCCGGGCTGGCTGGCTCCGCAGCTCGGTGGTGTGTGGGACGCGGAGGAGTTCACCCGGACCGAGGGACTCGGCTAGCGACGGTGCTCCGGCCGGACGGGTGCGGGGACCGCCGTCCGGCTATCCGCCCCAGCCGCGCAGCTCGTCCGCGATCCGGCCGACGCCGGCGGAGCCGTCCTTGACCAGCCGGGCCAGATCACGGACCTGCTCCGGCGAAGTGGTGACCTTGAGTCCGCTGGCGACGAGGTAGGCGTACGCGACCGCCGAGGCGAACATCGCGTTGGACCGCTCCAGGGCGGGAACGTGCACGAGTATCTGCAGCAGCGCGGCGGCGCGGTCGTGCGGGTCGGGGTAGACGGGGGTGCCGAAGATCTCCGCCTGGTGCCGGCTCACCGCCGCGAGCAGCGCGCCCCAGTCGGTGACCTGTGGGTCGCCAGGGGTGTTGTGCTCGGCGACCATGAGCAGCCAGGCCAGGTCGATACGC
This sequence comes from Streptomyces sp. RKAG293, assembly GCF_023701745.1. Lineage (NCBI taxonomy): Bacteria > Bacillati > Actinomycetota > Actinomycetes > Kitasatosporales > Streptomycetaceae > Streptomyces > Streptomyces sp. RKAG293. The sequence continues at coordinate 1,248,346 of NZ_JAJOZB010000001.1, forward strand.
AGGCTCAACGGCTGCCTTCGTGCTCCGTGCCGAACTCCTCCGCGAACACCGACTCATAGCTCTTCATGAAGTCGGCCGCGGCCTCGACGAAGGTGCGTCCGCGTTCACCCGCGTCCTGCTGGACGAGCTCTTCGATGTACCGGTTCACGCTGATGCCCCGGCGCGAAGCCCGGTCCCGGGCCGTTTCGGCGGTGGACTCTTCCACCCGCACGTTCAACTGGGTCTTGGCCATACCTACAAGCTAGCGCCGATCCGCTAGCGGCGGCAAGTGGGCCGCAGGCGGATCCCGCCGGCCGGCGGTTACCTCAGCGGCTTGGTCCAGCGCCGCCACGGCTCCTCCGGGCCGTAGCCGGCCGCCTTCCAGGCGCGGTGCGCCAGCTCGTTGCGCTCCAGGACCATCGCGTCCGCCCGCCGCCCGCCCAGCGCGACGAACCGTTCCTCCGTCGCCGCCAGCAGCGCCGCGGCGATCCCCTGGCGCCGGGCGGCGGGGTGCACGGCCAGCCGGTAGATGTGGCACCGCCAGCCGTCGAAGCCGGAGATCACCGACCCCAGGAGCACACCGTCGCGTTCGGCCAGGAGCAGCGCCTCCGGGTCCCGGGCGATCAGCCGGGCCACGCCCTGCTCGTCGTCACTGATGCTGGCGCCCTCGGCCGCCACCTGCCAGAAGCCGAGTACGGCCGCGATGTCCGAGGGGTCCGCCGCGCGGAGGTGAAGGTCGTTCATGCGGCGCAGTCAAACAGCCGGCCCGCCCCCGCGGCCAGTGGTTTCCGTCCCGTCAGCCCGGAAACGGGCGGGACGGAAACCACGGGCCGGTCATGCCACGCCCAGCCAGCTCTCGGCGCCGAAGGAGCCCTTGATGTCGGAGGCGATGGTCTCGTGGTTCACCAGGAATCCCAGCTCGAAGACCGTGGTCTTCTCCGGCCCGCGGACCCGCATGCGCACCGGGCTGTCGCCCGGGTGGGCGCGCAGGATCCGCTTGAGCTCGTTGATCGTCGGCTGGTTGAGCTTGTGGGCCCGCATGAACAGCTGGACGGGGGGCTTGCCGCCGTACTCGGCGGACGAGATGTCCAGCTCCATCAGTTCCTGGCCGGCGATGTTGATCGTTCCGTCGCGGTCGTTGATCCGTCCGGTCACCGCGACCACGGTGTCCGGGATCAGCGCGTGCTGCACCAGCTGGTAGGAGGCGGGGAAGAAGCAGATCTCCATGTTCGCGTCACGGTCGGCGAGGTGCACGATCGCCCACGCGTTGCCCTGCTTCGTCATCCGCCGCTCGACGGTGGTGATCAGCCCCGCGAGCTTCACCACGCCCTGGGTCTGCCCGGAGGCGACCAGATCGGCGATGGAGGTGTCACGGTTGCGGGCGAGGATGTGCTCGGCCCCGTCCAGCGGGTGCGCCGAGACGTACAGGCCCAGCATCTCGCGCTCGGTCGACAGCAGCTGCTTGCGCGGCCACTCGTCCTCGCCGATCTTGAAGTCCAGACCGAAGCCGCCGCCACCGCCGCCGTCACCGCTGTCGAGCGCGCCGAACAGGTCGTCCTGCCCGTACGCCTCGGCCTTCTTGACCGGGATGATCGCGTCGATGGCGTCCTCGTGGACCGCGGAAAGCCCCTTGCGGGTGTGTCCGAGCGAGTCGAAGGCGCCGGCCTTGATCAGGGACTCCACGGCACGCTTGTTGAGCGTGGTGATCTCGGCCTTGTCGAGGAAGTCGCTGAACGCCGTGTACTTGCCCTTGGACTTGCGGGAGGCGACCAGCGACTCGATGACGTTGGTGCCCACGTTGCGCACCGACTTCAGACCGAACCGGACGTCGTCGCCGACGGCGGTGAAGTCCGCGGTGGACTCGTTCACGTCCGGCGGCAGCACGTTGACGCCCATCTTGCGGGCGTCGGCCAGGTAGATGGCGGCCTTGTCCTTGTCGTCGTCCACCGAGGTGAGCAGCGCCGCCATGTACTCCGCGGGGTAGTTCGCCTTGAGGTAGGCGGTCCAGTACGAGACGAGTCCGTAGCCGGCGGTGTGCGACTTGTTGAAGGCGTAGCCGGAGAACGGGAGCATGACGTCCCACAGCGCCTTGATGGACTCCTCGCTGTAGCCGTTGGTCTGCATGCCGCCGTGGAACTTCTCCCACTCGGCCGCCAGCACCTCGGGCTTCTTCTTGCCCATCGCGCGGCGCAGCAGGTCGGCGCCGCCGAGGCTGTAGCCGGCCAGTTCCCGGGCGATGGCCATGATCTGCTCCTGGTACACGAGCAGATGGAACGTGGTGCCGAGGATCGGGTCGAGCGCTTCGCGCAGCTCGGGGTGGATCGGCTCGATCTCCTGGCGGGCGTTCTTGCGGTGCGCGTAGTTGGTGTGCGCGTTGGCGGCCATCGGGCCCGGCCGGTACAGGGCGAGGACGGCCGCGATGTCCTCGAACCGGGTGGGCTCCATCAGCTTCAGCAGGGCGCGCATGGCGCCGCCGTCGAGCTGGAAGACGCCCAGGGTGTCGCCGCGGGCCATCAGTTCGTAGGTGGTGGCGTCGTCCAGCGGGATGGTCTCGGTCTTGAGGTCGACCCCCCGGTTCTCCTTCACGATCTTCAGGGCGTGATGGATGATGCCCAGGTTCCGGAGACCCAGGAAGTCCATCTTGACCAGCCCCATGTTTTCGCAACTGGGGTAGTCGAAGCCGGTGATGATCACGCCGTCCTTGTCCCGGCGGTGCATCGGGATCAGGTCCAGCAGGGGTGTCTTCGAGAGGATCACCGCGGCCGCGTGCACACCGGTGCCGCGGACCAGGCCCTCGATGCCCTTCGCGGTGTCGATGACGCGCTTGACGTCCGGCTCGTTGTCGTACATCTGCCGGATCTCGCCGGCCTCGCCGTAGCGGGGGTGCGACGGGTCGAACATGCCGGTGAGCGGGACGCCCTTGCCCATCACGTCGGCGGGCATCGCCTTGGTGATGCGGTCGCCCATCGCGAAGGGGTAGCCCAGGACCCGGGAGGAGTCCTTGACCGCGGCCTTGGCCTTGATGGTGCCGAACGTGTTGACCTGGGCGGTGTACTCCTCCCCGTACTTCTCGGTGACGTAGCGCACCATCCGGTCGCGCTGGCGGTCGTCGAAGTCGAGGTCGACGTCGGGCGGGTTGATGCGCTCGGGGTTCAGGAACCGCTCGAACAGCAGCCCGTGCTCCAGGGGGCACAGCTCGGTGATGCGGGTGGCGTACGCGACGATGGAACCGGTCGCGGAACCACGGCCGGGGCCGACGGGCACGTCGTTGTCACGGGCGTACTTGCAGATGTCGGCGACAACGAGGAAGTAGCTGGAGAACCCCATCGGACCGATGATCTTCATCTCGGTCTCGAAGCGCTCCATGACGGCGTCCGGGATGGGGTCGCCGTACCGCATCGCCAGGCCGCGCATGCACTCCTTGCGCAGCCAGGACTCCTGGTCCTCGCCCTCGGGCACCACGAACTGCGGCATCTGGTTGACCTCGGCGAAGACCTCGTCGTAGTCCTGGATGCGCTCGGCGATCAGCAGCGTGTTGTCGCACGCCTCGGGCAGCTCGGAGAACAGCTCCCGCATCTCGGCCGCGGTCTTGATGTAGTAGCCGGTCCCGTTGAACCGGAAGCGGCCCGGGTCGTCCTTGTTCTTGCCGACGCCGACGCACAGCAGCGTGTCGTGCGAGTCGGCCTCGCTCTCGTGCACGTAGTGCGAGTCGTTGGTCGCCAGGAGCGGGATCTTCAGCTCCTTGGCGATCCTGAGCAGGTCCTCGCGGACGTTGCGCTCGAGATCCAGGCCGTGGTCCATCAGCTCCAGGAAGTAGTTCTCCCGCCCGAACATGTCCTGGAAGTCGGAGGCCGCCTGGAGGGCCGCGTCGAACTGGCCGAGCCGGATCCGGGTCTGGATCTCGCCCGAGGGGCAGCCCGTGGTCGCGATGATCCCCGAGGCGTGCTGGGAGATCAGTTCGCGGTCCATACGGGGCTTGCCGTAGAAGCCCTCGAAGCTCGCGAGCGAGGAGAGCCGGAAGAGGTTCCGCAGCCCCTGCGCGTGCTCGGCCCACATCGTCATATGGGTGAAGCGGCCGCCGCCGCTGACGTCCTTGCTGCCCTCGCCGTCGTCCGAGACGGCCCGCTGCCCGCCGGGGCCCCAGAACTCCGGCTTCCGGTTGCGCCGCGAGGACGGCGCCACATAGGCCTCGATGCCGATGATCGGCTTGACCGGGCCCCGCTTCGCCACCTGGAAGAACTCGTACGCGCCGAACATGTTGCCGTGGTCCGACATGGCCACGGCCGGCATCCCCTCCTCCTCGATCTTCTTGAAGAGGATGGGCAGCTTCTGCGCGCCGTCGAGAAGCGAGAACTGGGTGTGATTGTGCAGGTGGACAAAGCTGTCGGACACCGGGCAGGCACCTCCGGGGCGGGTCGCGGGAAGCCTCCACCCTATCCCTCGGCACCCTCACCGGAAGCCTCCTGGAGACCCTTCCCACTGGATCGAAAACGGCGTGAAACAGTGACCTGGGGCGATCACGGAACGAGTTCGCGCAACACCGTGGGGTAGCCCGCGCGTGGCGCCGTGAGCGACCTGCCGAGCTCTCGGGAGGCCCCGCGCCACGCCACGCCTTTGCCTTTCCTTTACTATGAGCGTGCTCGAGTCATCCGACGGAACGACCCCCAGGAAAGGTGTGAGCGTCCCTCCATGGACGAACCTCCCAGTAGCCGGTGCCGTGCGGACCGACCACCTCTGCCCGATCATGGGACGGAGGTGACCCGATGACCGAAGTGCTCCTCCTGGTGGTCGCTCTGCTGCTCACCCTCGCCTGCGGTGTCTTCGTCGCGGCCGAGTTCTCGCTGACGACGATCGAACGCGGCGAGCTGGAACGCGCCGAGCAGGCCGGTGAGCGCGGTGCGTCCGCCGCACTGCAGGCCGTCCGCACCCTGACGCTCCAGCTGTCCGGCGCGCAGTTGGGGATCACGGTCACCGGCCTGGTGATCGGCATGCTCTCCAAGGGCTCCATCACCAAGCTGCTCACCGGTCCGATGCGGGCCGCCGGGCTGCCGGACTCCGCGGCCTCCTCGGCCGCGCTGGTGCTGGGCACCGCGCTGTCGACCGTACTGCTGATGGTCGTCGGCGAACTGGTCCCGAAGAACTGGGCGATCTCCCGGCCGCTGCCGGTGGCCAAGGCCGTCGCCGCCCCGCAGCGCGCCTTCACCGCCGCGTTCGGCCCGCTGATCCGGCATCTGAACAACACCGCCAACCGGATGCTGCGCCGGATGGGCCTGGAGCCCGCGGAGGAGCTGGCCTCCGCGCGCGGTCCGCAGGAGCTGGTGGCGCTGGCCCGGCACTCCGCCAAGGCCGGCACGCTGGAGGCCGACACGGCCGAGCTGTTCGTCCGCACCCTGAACCTGTCGGAACTCACCGCGGAGAACGTGATGACACCGCGTGTCCAGGTCACCGCACTCGACTCGCGCGCCACCGCCGAGGACGTCGCCGACGCGACCCGCGCCACCGGCCTGTCCCGCTTCCCCGTCTACCGCGGCACCCTCGACTCCGTCATCGGCACCGCCCACATCAAGGACGTGCTGGCCGTCCCCGCCGGGCGCCGCCCGCGCTTCCCGGTCACCTCGCTGCTGCGCGAACCGCTGCTGGTGCCCGAATCGCTGACCGTCGACCGGTTGCTGGACCGGCTCGGCGGCAAGCAGTCGATGGCCGTCGTCATCGACGAGTACGGCGGTACGGCCGGTGTGGTCACCCTGGAGGACATCGTCGAGGAGGTCGTCGGTGAGGTGCGCGACGAGCACGACCCGCACGAGCTGTCCGACCTGACGTTCACCGGCGAGGACGCCGACGGCCGGCGGAGCTACGACGCGGACGGCGCGACCCGCACCGACGACCAGTTGGAGGAGATCGGCCTGCACGCCCCCGAAGGCCCGTACGAGACCCTCGCCGGACTCGTCGCCCAGCGCCTCGGCCGGATCCCGGCCACCGGGGACACCGTCGAGCTCGACGGCTGGCGGCTGGAGGTCACCGAGGCGGCCGGCCGGCGCGCCTCGCGCGTCCGGATCGTCGCACCGCCCGCCGACGGCACCCGGTCGGCACCGAACGGGGAGAGCGCCCGATGACCGCCCTGCAACTCCTCATCGGCGCCCTGACCCTCGTCGTCAACGCCTTCTTCGTCGGCGCCGAGTTCGCGATGATCTCGGTACGCCGCAGCCAGATCGAATCGCGCGCCGACGAAGGGGACCGGCGCGCCCGCAGCGTCATCTGGGGCCTGGAGCACCTGTCACCGCTGCTCGCCGCCGCCCAGCTCGGCATCACGGTCTGCACCCTGGTGCTCGGCATCGTCGCGGAACCGGCCATCGCGCAGCTGCTCGAACCGGTCTTCCACGCCGTCAACGTGCCCGACGCGCTCATCCACCCGATCGCCTTCGTGATCGCCCTGGCCGTCGCCACCTATCTCCACATGCTCATCGGCGAGATGGTCCCCAAGAACATCGCGCTGGCCGCACCCGCGCGCAGCGCGCTCGCGCTCGGCCCGCCGCTGGTCACCTTCACCCGGGCGCTGCGGCCGGTGATCTTCACGATCAACGCCTTCGCGAACACCCTGCTGAGGCTGTTGCGGGTGGAGGCCAAGGACGAGGTCGCGGCGGTCTTCTCCGACGCCCAGCTGTCCCGCATGGTGACCGACGCCGGTCTGGCGGGGCTGCTGGACTCGCGGGCCACCGAACGTCTGCAGGACGCCCTGGAGCTGGGCCGCCGGCCCGTGGGCGAGGTGGCGCTGCCGACCGGCCGCGTCGTCCGCGCCCCGCTCGGCATCACCCCTGAGGACCTGGAGCAGCTGTCCGCCCGGTCCGGTTTCTCGCGCTTCCCGGTGGCGGAGGGCGACGGCCGGGTGCTGGGCTATCTGCACGTCAAGGATGCCCTGTTCACCGAGCCGCGAGACCGGCCGTTCCCCCGTACGGCGCTGCGCCCGATCACCACGGTCAGCGCCGCCAGCCCCCTGGACGACGTCCTCACCGCCCTGCGCGCGGGCCGGGCCCACCTCGCCTCGGTCGTCGACGAGCAGGGCCGCAGCATCGGCTTCGTCACCATGGCCGACGTCCTCAAGGAACTGGTCGGCCCGGCCGCGACCGGCCGGGACGCGGACCAGCCCGGTGCACCGGGCCCGGCCGGGGCCGCCCCCGCCTCCCGCTGACGGACGCCGCGCCCCGCCGCCCGAAATCATTCCGGGCAAGGAAATACCCCGGACGTATTGACGTCCGGGGTATTTCCTTGCGTATATTAGGTGTTTCATGTCTTCGCGCGTCAAAACAGCGCGGAGAAGTCTTATGTGGACACTGTACCGCGTCAGGAGCTGAATTGTCAACCGAGGAATTGCAGAATGAACAGCAATTCGTCTCACGGCTCTACGAGCGCCTCGACACGCTCCGGGAGCAGGCCGAGACCGCAGTCCAGGCGTCCTTCGCCCAGGTGGGCAAGGGTATCCAGGCCCGCCTCGAGCGCGATGTGATCGCCACCGAGCGGACCGACCGGCTCTCCGCGCTGAATTCCGTGGAGTCCGGGCTCTGCTTCGGGCGAATCGACTTCGCCGATGGCATACGCCATCACATCGGCCGTATCGGAATCCGGCAGGACGACGCGGACCGTACCCCGCTCGTCGTGGACTGGCGGGCTCCCGTCGCACGTCCTTTCTATCTCGCCACCGGGCATTCCCCGATGGGCCTGCGCCGTCGCCGGCACCTCACCACCGTCGGCCGCACCGTCACCGCGCTGCACGACGAGGTCCTGGACCTCACCGACCAGGTCCGCACCGGGTACGAGGACCCGCGCGGGGACGCCGTGCTCCTCGCCGCGCTCGGTGCCGCCCGCACCGGCCGGATGGCCGACATCGTGCAGACCATCCAGGCCGAACAGGACGAGATCATCCGCGCCCCGCACCGGGGCGTGCTCGTCGTCGAGGGCGGCCCCGGGACCGGCAAGACCGCCGTCGCACTGCACCGCGCGGCGTATCTGCTCTACGCGTACCGGGAGCAGCTGGCCCGCCGCGCGGTGCTGATCGTCGGGCCCAACCCGGCTTTCCTCGGCTACATCGGCGAGGTGCTGCCGTCGCTCGGCGAGACCGGCGTGCTGCTGTCGACCGTGGGAGAGCTCTTCCCCGGCGTCTCCGCCACCGGGACGGACAGCCCCGGGGCCGCCGCAGTCAAGGGGCGGGCCGGCATGGCCGAGGTCCTCGCGCGGGTGCTGCGCGACCGGCAGACCGTCCCCGATCCTGCCCTGCCCATCCAGCACGAGCGCGAGACGCTGCTGCTGGAGCGGGCCGTCGCCGAGGACGCCCGGCACTGCGCGCGCCAGACCCGGCTGCCGCACAACCTGGCCCGCGCCCACTTCGGCCGCTTCGTCCTCGACGCGCTCACCGCACAGCTCGCCGACCGGCTGGGCGCGGACCCGTACGACGGGGAGAACTTCCTCGGCCCGGAGGAGGTCGAGCAGCTGGGCCGCGAGCTGAACGACAACCCCGCGGTGCACGCCGCCATCGACGCGTACTGGCCCTACCTCACCCCGCAGCAGCTGGTCGGGGACTTCCTCGCCGATCCCGTCCAGCTGCCGGACGCGGACGCCGAGCTGGTCCGCCGCACCGGTGGCGACTGGACCGTCGGCGACATCCCGCTGCTGGACGAGGCCGCCGAGCTGCTCGGCGAGGACGACCGGGCGGCGCGGGCGGCGGCGGCGCGGGAGCGCGGCGAGCAGGTGGCCTACGCCCAGGGAGTTCTGGAACTGTCCTACGGCTCGCGCTCCTTCGAGTTCGAGGACGGGGAGTCCGAGGTGCTGACCGCCCACGACCTCATCGACGCCGAGCGCTTCGCCGACCGCCATGAGGAGACCGACCGCCGCAGCGCCGCGGAACGCGCCGCCGCCGACCGCACCTGGGCCTTCGGCCACATCATCGTGGACGAGGCGCAGGAGCTGTCCGCGATGGCGTGGCGGCTGCTGATGCGCCGCTGCCCGACCCGTTCGCTGACCCTGGTCGGCGACCCCGCCCAGACCGGCGATCCGGCGGGCTGCGACTCCTGGCGGCAGATCCTGGACCCGTACGTCGGCGACCGCTGGAGCCATGTGCGGCTGGGCGTCAACTACCGCACACCGGCAGAGATCATGGAGCTGGCGGCCGGTGTGGCGCGGGCCGCCGACCCGTCGTACGAGCCGCCGCGCTCGGTGCGCTCGACGGGAGTACGGCCCCGGGTGTGCGTCACGGACGACCTCGTCCGTACGGTCGCGGAGGCCGCGTCCCTGGAGACCCCGGACGACGGCCGGCTCGCGGTGATCGCGCCGCGGGCGCTGCACGAGGCACTGGCCGGGAAGCTCCCCGGGGTGCTGGCGGGCGAGGAGCCCGATCTGACGCAGCCGCTGGTGCTGCTCGAACCCCGGCAGGCCAAGGGGCTGGAGTTCGACTCGGTGATCGTCGTCGAGCCGGCGCTCATCGTCTCCGGTTCCGCGCGCGGGGCCAGTGATCTCTATGTCGCCCTGACCCGTGCCACCCGGTCGCTGGCTGTGGTGCACACCGGCGGACTTCCGGAGGGCCTGGCGGAGTGACCGTCCGGAAGCGGGGCCGGGAGCCGGCCAGGACGTCAGGACGGCAGTCCGGCCAGCAGGGCGCCGGTGGCCGGGCGGAGCAGCCGCGCACCGTCGTCGGTGGCCTCCAGTCCCCTGACCAGGGCGAGACAGATGTCGGCGGCGTCGGCCGCGTCGGACGGACCCGTGCCGGCTTCGGCGAACACCCCGATCAGCAGGGTGCGCAGGTCGGTCGTGAAGTCATGGCAGATGTCGCCGAACAACCGGGCTTTCCCGTCCAGCAGTTCGGCGGTGTGCGGGGAGTCCCCGGTGAGTTCCCGCACCAGGTCGAGCCTGGCCGCCAGGATGCCCCGGATCCGTTCCGGGGCCGGGGCGTCGGCGGCCGCCGCCCGCCGGGCCCGATCGAGCGCCCGGATGTGCAGGCGCTCGGCGAGCCGGCGGAAGGCGTCGTCCTTGCCGCGGACGTACTGGTAGACCGCCGACCGGGACACCTCCATCGTGGAGGCGATGTCGTCCATGGTGGTGCGCCGTACGCCGTACCTGGTCAGGCAGGTGTAGGTGGCGTCGAGTACCTCGGTCAGCCGGTCGGTGGGCATCGGACGGTCAGCCCAGCGCCTTGAGGAGCTCGGCGGCGAGCGGCACGGACGAGGCCGGGTTCTGGCCGGTGATCAGGTTGCGGTCGACGACCACGTACGGCGCCCACGCGTCGCTCTCCTGGAAGTCCGCGCCGATCTCCACGAGCCGGTCCTGGAGCAGCCACTTCGCCTTGTCGGCGAAGCCCGCCTGGGTCTCCTCGACGTTGGTGAAACCGGTCAGCCGGTACCCGGCGAAGGGCGAGGTGCCGTCGGGGCGGGTGGCGGCGAGCAGCGCGGCGGGGGCGTGGCAGACCACTCCGAGCGGCTTGCCGGAGTCCAGCGCGGCGGTCAGCAGCCGGCCGGAGTCGGCGTTGACGGCCAGGTCCTCCATCGGACCGTGGCCACCCGGGTAGAACACCGCGTCGTAGTCGGCCAGTTCGATCTCTTCGAGCTTGGCGGGCTTCTTCAGGGCGGTCATCGCGGCGAGCTCGGCGACGATCGCGTCGGCGGCCTCCTGGCCGCCGTTCACCTCCGGCGCGAGGCTTCCCCGGTCGACCGTGGGGACGACTCCGCCGGGGGTGGCGATCACGATCTCGTGGCCGGCACCGGTGAAGGCACGGTAGGGGGCCACGGCCTCCTCGGCCCAGAATCCGGTGGGGTGCTTGGTGCCGTCGGCCAGCGTCCAGTGGTCGGCGCCGGTCATCACGAACAGGATCTTTGCCATGTCACATCTCTCGGTGGGGGCGACGGTCCGACATTCCGTACGCGGAGTGTCAGATCGCTGTCGATCTCGAACGTAGGCCGCCGATCCATCGAAATCCAATAGAATCACCACCATGACCCATAGGAATCCCGATGGATCGGAGCTGCCGGGACCGGGATCCGTACCCGCCCCCGTGGACCTCACCTTGCTGCGGACCTTCCTGGCCGTGCACCGTGCCGGCTCCTTCACCGCGGGCGCGAGGCTGCTCGGCCTGTCGCAGCCGACGGTGACGACCCAGGTGCGGGCCCTGGAGGAGCGGCTGGGCCGGCAGCTCTTCGACCGGCTGCCGCGCGGTGTCGCGTCCACAGCGGTCGCCGACCAGCTGGCGGCCGATGTCTCGGCACCGCTGGACGCCCTCGCGGCGGTCACCGGACGGGACCACTCCGACCGGCGGACCCCCGCGGAGCCGGTGCATCTGGCCGGGCCCGCCGAGCTGCTCTGCCTCCGGGCGCTCCCGGCGCTGGCTCCGCTGACCGGGGAGGGCGTGCGGCTGCGGATCACCACCGGCCTCACCGACGACCTGCTGGAAGGACTCCGCGCCGGCCGCTACGACCTCGTGATCTCGACGGTCCGGCCGCGCGGTCGCAGCGTCACCGCCGTCCCGCTCATGGACGAGGAGTTCGTCCTCGTCGCGGCACCCTCCTGGGCCGGGCGGATCGGCTCCGGCACCGTCGCGGCCGAGGGTCCGGCCGCGCTGCGCGCCGCCCCGCTGATCACCTACGCGGAGGACCTGCCGATCGCCCGCCGCTACTGGCGCCATGTGTTCGGCACCCGGCTGTCCGCCCAGGCCGCCATCACCGTCCCGGATCTTCGCGGTGTACTCGCCGCGGTCGTCGCCGGAGCCGGGGTCACCGTCCTGCCGCGCTACCTCTGCGCCGCCGAACTCGCCTCCGGGGCCCTCGTCGCGCTCCTCGAACCCGAGGACCCGCCCATCAACACCGCCTACCTCGCCCAGCGCCCCGGTGCCGGTGAACTCCCGCATGTCGCCCTGGTCCGCGACCAACTGCTGCGGGCGGGGCGTATCTGGTAGTCACGCATCAAAGATTGGATGACTTCCCTCTTCAAGTGTGGGTGAGGGATGGGAAATTGCCGTGGAGCGGCGTGTATCCGGCAATTTCTCTTGACGGTTGTCGTCGACCACCACTAGACATCGGATGAAAGCTTCTCGTTCTGTCATAGCCCTGCCATCGTTCTGTCCTGCGAATGAGCCCTGTCCCCGCATCAACGGAGATGCCCATGAGCCGCTCAGCACGCACCCTCCATCCGGCGCTCGCCTTCGTGGTCGCCCTGGTCACGGCCATCGGCCTGACCGGCGGCCCGGCCACCGCCGCCGCGACCCCCACCGCCGCACCGGCCGCCGCCGGCCCCGGCACCAACTACGCCTATGACGACCCCTTCACCAGCGCCCGCACCCAGTGGTGGCGCGACGACCACTTCGGCATGTTCATCCACTACGGCGCGTACTCCCAGCTGCAGGGGACGTACACCCGCCCGGACGGCTCGGTCTGCCGGAACGCCGAGTGGATCGAGCGCGACTGCGCCATACCCAAGGCGGAGTACGAGGACATCGCCGCCCAGTTCAACCCGGCCTCCTTCGACGCGAACGCGATCGTGAAACTGGCCAAGGACGCGGGCCAGCGCTACATCGTGCAGACCGCCAAGCACCACGAGGGCTACGCGATGTGGCCGACGAAGGTCAACACCTGGAATCTGCGCGACCATTCGTCGTTCAGCAGGAGCCGCGACATCCTGGCCGAGATGAAGGCCGCCGCCGACTCCCAGGGCATCAAGTTCGGTCTGTACTACTCGATCTGGGACTGGCACAACCCGAACTTCACGGCCGACTTCCCGCAGTACAAGAAGGACATGTACGCCCAGCTCAAGGAGCTCGTCGACAACTACCACCCGGCGGTGCTGTGGTTCGACGGCGAGTGGGCGACCGACAACCCGGTGAACCCGTGGTCGACCGCCGACGGCGAGGCGCTGCAGACCTATCTGCACGGCCTGGACCCCAACCTGGTGATCAACAACCGGGTCGACAAGCGACGGGTCGTGGACGGCGACTACGGCACCCCCGAGCAGGAGATCCCCTCGGCCCCGGTCGGCGGACAGCTCTGGGAGTCCTGCATGACCCTCAATGACCACTGGGGGTACGCCAGTTACGACACCAACTGGAAGTCCGCGACCACCCTGACCCGCAACGTCGTCGACATCGCCTCGCGCGGCGGCAACTACCTCCTCAACATCGGCCCGGACAAGACCGGCGCGGTGCCCTCGGGAGCGGTCGACCGGCTGCGCTCGATGGGCTCCTGGCTCTCCGCCAACGGACAGGGCGCCGCGGTGTACGGCGCGGGCGCGGCCAGGAACGTGGCCACTCCCGCCTGGGGAGCCGTGGCCTCGGCACCGGGCAACAAGCTGGAGGCGTCGGTCTACACCTGGCCGGGCGCCGGCAAGCCGCTGCACCTGAAGGCCACCGCGCCGCTGACCATCACCGGGGCGCGGGTGCTGGGCAGCAGCCAGCAGGTCACGGTGAAGGCCGCGGGTGACGGCTACGACATCACACCGTCGGGAGCGGCGGTCAACGCGACCGCCACCGTCATCGAGCTGACCTACGCCCCGCCGCAGCCGGCGAACGGTACCGGCACCGGGCTGACCGCGCAGTACTGGGACAACACCTCGTTCAGCGGGGCGCCGAAGGTGACGCGGACCGACCCGACGGTCAACTTCGCCTGGCGCTACCTCGGTTCACCGGCCCCGGCCGTCCCGACCGACAACTTCTCGGCACGGTGGACCGGTTCCGTCCAGCCCCGCTACAGCCGGACGTACACCTTCCTGACCGTCTCCGACGACACGGTGCAGGTCTGGGTCGACGGCAAGCAGATCATCAGCAACACCACTCCGCACGATGCCGCAGTCAACACCGGCACCGTGACCCTGCAGGCCGGAAAGAAGTACTCGATCCGCATCGACTTCACCGAGCGCACCGGCGAGGCGGCCATGAAGCTGCTCTGGTACGCGCCCGACGAGGCACAGCGCATCGTGCCGGCGAGTCAGCTCTATCCGTCCTGACCGCAGGACACGAACCGCGTGACGGGCACGGCGGTCGCCTCGATGGCGGCCGCCGTGCTCAGTTCTTCTTCGGGATGAACGGAGTGCCCGATCGGGAGGAGACGGCGAGGGTGCGGACCAGGCCGTCGGGGCCGATCTCGATGACGGGTACGGCCTTCTCCTGGGGAGAGCCGTCGTTGGCGAACGAGATGTACCCGCTCGCCCCCTCCACCGCTTTGACCCCGTGCAGCGACTGCCAGATCTGGATCATCTGGGATCCGGTCACCCGGCCGTGCGACTCCGGGGAGCCGCCCACCTCACGGGCTCCCTTGACCGCCGCGGTGACCGCGTCGTACCCCATGATCGCCTGGCCGTCGTCCAGCGCCTCCAGCGGGAACGTCGTCCGGTAGTAGCCCTGCGCACCGAGAGTGCCGGCGTTGTCCGTCGGCCCGACCGGGTACGACTCCGGGCGCTTGGCCCACGCCTCGGGGTGGGCGAGACCGGTGTACAGCAGCCGGACGGTGCCGCTGCGCAGGGTCTCCTTGATCTCGCCGAAACCGGCGGCCTGGGCGGTCTGCGAGGCATCGTCGCCGGACAGCACGATGAGCTTGCGGGCGGAGCACGGCCGGTTCTTGAGCGGCGCGAGGAAGCTGGGCAGATTCACACCGCGCCCCGCGAAGTAGATGACATCGGGCTTGACCGCGCACAGGTTGGCCATCCGGGTCGTGAACGCGGTGGCGACGCCTTCCTGCGAGGAGTCGTACTGCTCGACCTGGCCGACCAGCCGCTCCTTCGGGAAGGCCGCCAGGAACGCCTTGCCGAGGGTGCGGCTGTACTGGTCGTCGGGCCGGGCGTCCTGTATCACCAGCACTTTCAGCGCGGCGTAGGGCGGCTGCTTCAGGAACGAGGCCGCGGCCGCCGCCTCGTCGGTGTTGGTCGGGGCGGTCCGCACGAGTCCCGGAATGCTGGCGAGCGTGTCGGCGGTGAGGACGGAACCGACCGCGGCGAGCTGCAGCCCGCCGGACTCCGTGCTGCCCGTCACCTTCCCTATCATCCGCGCGGTCGCGTCCGTGCTGGTGCCGAGCCCCGCGACGGCCACGATGTGCTGCGGGCCCACCCGGCTGCGGATCTCCTCCAGCGTGGCGTCCCGCTGTTCGTCGGTACTGCCGCAGTTGGCCAGCAGCAGCCGGATACGGGGGACATCGCCTCCGCCGAGCGTGTTGTTCTTCTCGTACAACGCCGCGTACGCACCCTGGATCTCGTGCCGTACGGAGTCCGGGGTGTTGGTGTCGTCGGGGCCGGGGACCAGGTTCATGAGGTACACGATGCTCACGAAGGAACGGTTGTCCTCGTCGACCGCGACGTTCTGCGTGTGGACCAGGTCGGAGACCGCCGCCAGGTTGTCGGAGAAGTGGAACGAGCCGTCCGTCACCCCGACGCAGCTGCGGTCGGCCCCGACGTGCCTGACCCCGTCCGCGCACGAGGTGTCCTCCGGCCACAGCACCCAGGTGAGCGTGCCGCCGACGAGTGCGAGCACCAGCACGCCCAGCACCACGTTCCACGGCCACCGCATCCACAGATGACGGCCGGTCACCCAATGGCCCCGGGTCGACATCACGCGCTCCTCCTCGGCAGGGATCGATCGGACGGACCGGCTTCGGCCCTCAGTCGGTGAAGCGGGCGGCCTCGTCCAGCAGCGTGTCGGTGTCGGCGTCCGCCGCCAGCGCCAGCTGCCGGAACATGGCGCTGATCTTGTAGTTGAGTTCCGGGCGGCCCGGTGGGAGCCGGTTGCGGGGATCGCCCGCGAGCCACAGCGCGGCCGCCAGCTCGGCGAGCGGACGGCCGGTGACCGGATCGGCGTAGGCGGCCGGCGCGTGCTCGCGGGCCAGCTGGCCCGCGTTGTGCGACGGCTGCGCGTCCGTGAGCTGCGCGCGGTGCATCGGGGCGGCGGTGACGTGGTAGAGCTCGCGCAGCCACGGCACCGCGTCGGCGGCGCCGAAGCCGTGCGCGAAATGCCTGACCACCGTGTCGAGTTCGTTGAGTGCGAGCCGGTGGTAGAGGGCGTCCAGCGGGCGGCTGAGCCGCTCGTGCCAGGCACACAGCGCTTGGTGCGCCTGCTGCCAGGCGGCCGGTCCGCCGGCCGGAGCGGCCGGCCGTCCGGCGAGTTCCTCCAGCAGCAGCAGTCGCAGCCACGGGTGCAGGACCGGCCGCTCCTCGGGGGCGCCGGGTGCCAGCAGATAGCCGGACGGGCCGCGTCCGCCACGGGTGTTGGCGTCCTCGGGGATTGCGGTGAACAGCCACAGCTGGTTGCGCAGTTCCAGCATCACGGTGTCCCGGGCGTGCTCGGACAGCTCGTTGAGCAGCCCGGAGTTGACGGCCGCCGCCGGAGTCCTGGCCGCGGCGACCGGTACGGCCGCGGCCCGCTGGTCGGTGGTCAGCCCCTCGAGCAGATGGTCGCGGACCACGGTGCCGAGCGGCGGCCTGCGCACCGGGTCGCCGCCGTCCCCCGGCACCGGGGTGTCCAGCAGGCCGTACAGATCACGGTCGGAGACACCCGCCGCGAGCAGCCCGCCGATGGCGGTGTGCACCTGCTGGACGCTCCAGGGGTGGCCGTAGGTGAGCCGGTGCACCAGCGGGGTGGCGCGGGCCAGCCGCGTGGCGTGCACGGGATGGCGTCCCGCCTCGAGCGACACCTCGACCTCGTACAGGTCCCGCAGCCGCACCGGGTACCACCAGTCGGCGGGCGGGGCGTCGGTGCGGGGCCGCCAGTCGGCGTACGAGGCACGGTCGGCCACCTGGATGTAGGGGTCGCCGGGCCGGCCGTCGGCGGGGCCGGGCACCGCGCGGGTGGTGGCACTCGTCGCCACGATCAGCAGCGGGTCGTACCTCCCCGGTTGCGACACCGCGTGCTCGGCGCGCAGCCGTACCAGCAGGTCCAGGAAGCGGGTGCCGTGGCTGTGGTCGATGTTGTCGAGCAGCACCAGGCAGTTGTGGTCCCGGCGCGCGTGCCCGTACGCGGCGCGCAGATCGGCGAGGAACGCCTCGCACAGCCGCCGGTCCACCGCCTCCCGGTGCTCCTCCGCCGCGCTGCGGCTGCGCCGGTTCAGCTCGACCAGCTCGTCCATCGCGGTGGGCGGCCCGAGCGAGCCGTACCAGTGGTACGTCTGGTTGAGGAAGGTGCGGGTCGGCATGTACTCGAACCCGCGCAGCAGCACGCCGATGATCAGGTCGGTGCCGGGGATCGGCGACAGGCCGAGCGAGTCGACGATCGAGCTGATCCCCTCGCCCGCGTCGACCGCGGCGCCGCGGCTGCGGGCCTGGCGTAACGCCTTGCGCAGTTCGCGGGTGGCCTGCTCCCGGTCGGTCAGCGACAGTTCGGGCTGCACGGCGAGCAGTCCGAGCAGCAGCCGCGGAAAGCGCAGCGGCTTGATCCCGGTGTGCTTGCGCGCCAGCAGGAAGGCCAGATGCACGGCGACCTCGTACGGTCGCTGTTCGTCCGCCGCCGCGAAGTCGACCCGGGCGGCGGGGGCCCCGCGGGTCACCGCCTCGAAGTGGTCGAGGGCGAACGTCTTGCCACTGCCCGGCCGTCCCAGCAGTGCGATCAGCGGCAGTGCGCGGTCCGGTGCCCGGGGCGGCCGTGACCAGCATTCATGCACCAGTGCGTCGATCTCGCCCAGCCCAGGGGGCGGCGCCTGCACCATGCCCGTCCCCCTCGCGGTGGCGTGATCGCGGAGACAGCATCGTGCCATGAAGAGCCGTGCGGGGCAGGGCCTTTGACCGTTCCCGGGCACACCGAGTGGCGGTCCGGGCACGGCGAGTAGGTCAGGTGGGGCCCGGCAGTCGGAACTGCCGGGCCCCACCTGTCATACGTCTACCTGTGCGTGTTCCCGTACCTGTGCGTGTTCCCGTCGGTCACCTCGTGTGTCACGGCTACCAGCGGTACCAGCGGCCACGGCTGCCGGATGCCCCAGTACCGCGCATCACGAAGCCGAGCAGCCAGACCACCAGGACGATCACCGCGACCCACCAGAGGATCTTCAGGGCGAATCCGGCGCCGAAGAGAATCAGCGCGAGCAGTAGGACCAGAAGCAGTGGACCCATGGTTATCAACCTCCTGACCAGCGCATGCCCCCAGGTGAACCGCTCATGCTTCCGGGTTTTCGGCCCCTCCCGGAGAACCGGTGGGCCCCGGCAGGCATGGGGTGCGGGATCGCGGGCAGACGGAGTGTCGTCGGGACCGGCGAACACCAACCACAGGGAGATGCGACCTCATGGGCGCAGTAGCCAGGGCACAGGGCCTATCGCGCACCGCCGTCGCGCCGGGGACGGCGCCGGAAACGGTGCCGGTGCCGGAACTGCCCTGGGTGGAGGACGCCGGCAAGGTCGCCCCGACCGACGCACGGGCGCTGTCGAAGATCTTCTTCGATCAGCTGCAGGTGCTCGAAGAGGGAACGCACGAGTACCAGTACGCGCGGAACACCCTGATCGAGCTGAACATGGCCCTGGTGAAGTTCGCCGCCCGGCGTTTCCGCAACCGGTCGGAGCCCTTCGAGGACATCGTCCAGGTCGGGACCATCGGGCTGATCAAGGCCATCGACCGCTTCGACCTGTCGCGTGAGGTGGAGTTCCCCACCTTCGCGGTGCCGTACATCATCGGTGAGATCAAGCGGTTCTTCCGCGACACGAGCTGGGCCGTCCACGTTCCGCGCCGGCTGCAGGAACTGCGGTTGTCGCTGGCGAAGGCCGTCGACGACCTGTCCGCCCGGCTGGACCGCTCCCCCACCACCGCCGAGCTGGCCGCCCATCTGGACCTGACGACCGAAGAGGTCGTCGACGGCCTGATGGCCAGCAACGGCTACACCGCCGGATCGCTGGACATGCCCGCCTCGGAGGACGACGAGCGGGGCGGCGGCCTCGCCGACCGGATCGGCGATCTCGACCCGGCCATGGCGGGCGTCGAGAACCTGCAGACGCTCAAGCCGCTGGTGGCGCAGCTCAACGAGCGCGACCGCCGCATCCTGCAGATGCGCTTCGGTGACGAGCTGACGCAGGCCCAGATCGGCGCCGAGCTCGGTGTCTCGCAGATGCACGTCTCCCGGCTGCTCAGCTCCGTGCTGGCCCGGCTGCGCGCGGGCATGCTCGCCGACACCTGCTGAACCGGGTGCCATCCGACGCCCGCTGAACCGGGCACCTGCCGGACCGTTTCCTTCCGGGCCGCGTCCGTCAACTCGTCTCCGACACGGCCGGCCGAACTCCTGGCGCCGGCGGCCGGATGCCGCTCTAGAGTGTGCCGATGGGACTCACACACCTCGGCGGGACCGCTGTCGGACGACGCGTCATATCACTCAGGCCCCGCTCGCGGCGGGCCGCCGCGGTGGCCGCGATCACCGTCTGGGCCGTCACCGGCACCCTGCTCGGGTCGGTACCGGCTCACGGTGCCGCCGCTCCCCCGCCCCGCTTCCCGGTGCCGGTGACGGTCGGGTCCGCCCATCAGGTGATCAGTGTGCAGGCCCACGGTACGTACGCGACCGTCATCGCCTGGCAGCAGACCGGCGCCATCTGGATCAAGCGGTACGAGACCTCCGCGGCGCGGGTGGGCTCGCACGGCATCACCAACGGCGCCACCCGCAAGCAGGGCACGTACACGACACCCACCGGCACCTACACCCTCACCCAGGGCTTCGGCGTCGCCGCCGATCCCGGCACCCGGATGCCGTACCACCGGGTCACCGCGGCGGACTGGTGGGTGGAGGACCCGGACTCGCGTTACTACAACCGCATGCGCCAGGCCGCGCAGGGTGGCTTCCCGCTGACGGAGGCCGGCGACCACGGCAGTGAGCACCTCATCAACTACCCCGTGCAGTACCGCAATGCGCTGGTGATCAACTTCAACACCGGTCCCGCGGTCAAGGGCCGCGGCGCCGGGATCTTCCTGCACGCGCTCGGCCCCAAGGCGGGTCCCACCGCGGGCTGCGTCGCGATTCCGCAGAGCGTCCTCACCAACGTGCTGCGCTGGGCCGACCCGGCGCAGCACCCGGTGATCGCGATCGGCTGACCGACGGCCCGCTCCGCCGGCCGACGGCGCGAGCGGCTGACCGACGGTTTGCTACTGACAGGTATAGGTCGCTGTCCCCGGGGTAGGAGAGGCGTCAGTGTTCGGGCCCGCGGGCCATCACGGGGGCAGGAGCGACATGATCGGGATCAAACGGCGTACGCCGGCCATGCCGCCGCCGGTGCAGGCCGCCACGCACCACCGGGCCGCGCACTACGACGGCGCGGTCGGCAGTATCGGCGCCGCCCGCCGGCTGACGGCCGACTTCCTGCACCAGCTCGCCGCCGAGTGGTACGCCCCGGTCGGCGCGGAACAGATGCAGGACATCCTGCTGGTGGTCAGTGAGCTGGCCACCAACGCGGAGCGCCACTCCGGCGGCCCCTATCTGGTGGAGCTGGCCGGCGACGCCGAGTCCGTCCACGTCACCGTGTGGGACAGCGGCAGCACCCTGCCGCGGGTCTTCGCCCCCGATCCGCTGCGGATCGGCGGGCACGGCATGGAGATCGTGCTCCGGCTCTGCGACGGCCTGACGATGGAACTCGTACCGGTGGGCAAGCGCGTCAGCGCCCGGTTCGACCTCACGTAGGCCCGCGTCCCCGCACCCTGGAGGCGTCACGGTTTCCGGGTCGGCACGGACGGGCGATGAGATGTTGCCACCCCGATCACCCGAGGAGAGGCTGAGCTCGACGTCACCAGGTCTCCGTGAGCGCGGGCGTGACCGCGCCGGGCGTGGTGGACGGAAGGAGCGAGTCCCATGCGGGTCATGCTGAGGGCGCATCTGGACACCCAGGCCGGGAACGCGGCGTTCAAGAGCGGCAGGCTGGGGCAGGTCATGCAGCAGCTGTCGGAACTCCTCAAGCCCGAGGCGGCCTACTTCGGCCCCAGCGAGGGCGACCGGTCGTGCACCTTCGTCTTCAACATGACGGACAGTTCGCTGCTGCCCTCCATCGCGGAACCGCTCTTCGCCGAACTCGGCGCGAGGATCGAGATCCAGCCGGTGATGAACGGCGAGGACCTGCAGAAGGGCCTTGCCGCGGTACAGCAGGGCTGAACACCGGTACCAGCAGGGCAGAACACCCGGGCGGCCGCCCGGCTCCGGTCCGCCCGGCTCCGGTCCGCCCGGTGCTCGGAGGAGCGGGTGGCCGGAGCGGAGAGTGTTCGCGCCGCCGCGCCTACTGCCCGCGGCGGCGCCGGTAGTAGGAGATCGTGACCACGCCGAGCAGCGGACCCCACAGCAGCAGGGGCGCGTAACAGGCGTCCATCACCACGAGTGCGGGTCCCGTCGGCGCTCCTTCCGCGCCGCCGAAGCCCTTCGCGTTGGGGATCGACAGCAGCATCAGGGTGATCGCGCCGAGCGCGGCCGGGATCACCGCCGCGAGCGGCGGGACCCGCCGGCCTCCGACGACCGGGATCCAGCGCGGGACCGTCTCGCCCCAGGGCCTGACCAGTCCCAGGGTGAGCAGCGTCAGTCCCTCGATGCCCAGGCCCATCGCGACGCACACGACGCTGAACCAGCCGGGGGCTCCCAGGCCGGTGGTGTCGAACCCCACCGGGACCCCGAGCCCCATCGTGATCCGCCATATCCCGGACGGGACGGCGGTGAGCGCGGCGGCATGCGCGGCGCCGACCACCCATCGGGCGGGAAGCGGGCTGCGGCGGACGACTGCGGGAATCTCGTGAGCGACCATGTGACCAGGCTGTCCCGGCGACCGCCGCACCGGATCATGCCCGGGGACGGACCCCGTCCCCCGCGCGGGGGACGGGCGCCTCGTACCCGGCGTCAGGCGGAGGGGCTGGCGGTTCCGGTGGGAGCACCGGAGGGGCGCTGCGGGAGGAGGACCCGGCAGGTCCGGTAGGCCTGGGCCGTCTTGGGGTCCGAGGTGTTGAAGCCGCGCGGGCCGCCGCTGCCGGGGGACGCGGAGGGCAGCACGACGCCGTGGTCCTTCAGACAGCTGGTGAAGGCCTTCATCGCGGTGCTGTCGCCGCCGAAACCGCCCCGGTTCCCGCCCTGGCCGCCGGTCTTCGGTCGCAGCGACGCGCAGGCCTGCATCGCCTGCTGGCGGGCCGGATCCGCGGAGGCGCCGCCACCGCCGAAGCCACCGAAACCGCCACCGGGCCGGCGGCTGCCCCCGCCGGCTCCCGGCGTGCCGTCGCCGCCTCCCGGCCGCGCGCTGCCGCTCGGCCGCGCCGGCAGGGTGACACCGTGCTGCGCGAGGCACTGGCGGTAGGCGTCCATCCGGGCCGCCCCGGACGCCGACCCGGAGGCGGACGGCTTGGCCGCGGCGCCCGAAGCGGCCGTCGAGGAGGAACACGCGGCGAGCAGCAGGACGCCGGAGGCGAGAACGGCGGCCGCCGCGGCGGCCCGGAGAGCAGGTCGCGTGGTGGACGGCCGGGCGGTGGACGGCCTGTCGGTGGACGGCCCGTCGGTGGTCCAGGTCATGGCCGTTGTCTCCTCGGAGCGTTGGACGGGTCAGCGGTCTGCGACGTCAGGTGGGGCGCGGGTCGGGGACCCGCGCTGCCGGCGGCCCATGACTGAACCGCACGCAGGTGGGGGCTGCCAGGGGACTGGCTGTGAGTTCCCTGGCAGTCGGCGTCGTGGCGGGGCCCGGGGAGCGCGGATCGGGGTCCGTTCGATGGGCTGTCGTCCCAATAGCGCGGTATACGGCCGTTCGGGCTCCCAGGGAACTCCCAGACTTCTCCCAGGAATTCAAAGGTGCGGACGGCCAGGATGTGCCGCCATGAAGGTGCTCCCACGACGGCGCAGGGCCGTCCTGATCAACTCGGCGCTCGGCGTTGTGGTCCTCGCGGGTGCCGGTGGCGCCTATGCGACGGTGAACAGCGGCAGCGACACCCCCGCACGGGCCGGTACGCGGACGGTGACGGTCGCCAAGGGCACGGTGCTGGCGACGGTCTCCGGTTCCGGGTCGCTCACCTCGCCCAGCGACGCCGGGGTGAACTTCACCACCGGCGGCCAGCTCACCGAGGTCGACGTCAAACCCGGCGACAAGATAGCCAAGGGCAAGGTGCTCGCCAAGGTGGACGCGACAGCGGCCAAGGAGGCGCTCGCCCAGGGCCAGGCGTCGCTGACCGCGGCGCAGGCCAACCTCACCAAGGTGGAGGAGGGCCAGCCGAGTTCCACGACGACGGGTTCCGGCGGCGGGTCGTCCAACAGCTCGTCCGGCGGCTCGGGCCGTTCCCAGGGCAACGCGACGCCCACCCCGACCCCCACCCCGACGCCCACCGTCGATCCGGCCCAGCTCGCACAGGCCCAGGCCCAGCTGACCCAGGCGCAGAACACCGTGGACGCGGCGCAGCGCGCGGTCGACGGAACGGTGCTGAGGTCTCCGGTCGACGGCACCGTGGCCTCGGTGTCCGGCAAGACCGGGCAGTCGGTGTCCGGCACGGGCAGTTCCACGGCGGGCGGCTCGTCCGGCGGATCCGGATCCGGTTCCGGGTCGGGATCCGGCTCGGGGAGCAGCAGTTCCACCGGCTCCTCGACCACGCCCACCGGCTTCGTCGTGCTCACCAATCCGACCGGTATGCAGGTGACGGCCAACTTCTCGGAGTCCGACACCCTCAAGCTGAAGCCCGGCCAGACGGCCACGGTCACCCTGAACGCCGAGTCCGGAACCGTGCTCAACGCCAAGGTGCTCTCGGTCAGTTCGCTGCCCGTGAGCAGCGGATCGGGCTCGAGCGGCGGCAGCGGTTCGGGAAGCGCCGTGCAGTACGCGGCGACCCTCGCCATCACCAGCCCGACCGAGGGCCTGCGCACCGGACTCAGCGCCACCATCCAGGTCGTGACGAGCGAGGCCTCCGGAGCGCTGTACGTGCCGACGGCGGCGGTGTCCGGCACCGGAGCGAACCGCACGGTGACGGTGGTCAGGCCCGACGGCAGCACCCAGCAGACGAGCGTGACGGTCGGCGTGGAGGGCGACACCGAGGACCAGATCGCCTCCGGCCTCACCGAGGGCCAGCAGGTCCAGATCACCACCGTGTCCTCGTCCGGGACGAGCGGTTTCCCGAGCGGCGCCTTCCCCGGCGGTCTCGGCGGTGCCGGGCGGACCCGCACCGGCGGCGCCACCGGCGGTGGCGGTACGGGTGGCGGCGGGATCCGCACCGGCGGCGGGGGTGGCCGCGGATGACCCCGGCCCTGGGGCTGCGGCTGCGCCGCCGCGAGGCGGCGGCGAGCGGGCCCGACCCACGTGCGGACGGCCCCTGGGGGCCCGCGCCGGTGATCGAGGTGCGGTCGCTGCTCAAGACGTACGGGCACGGCGACGCGGTCGTGCGCGCGCTCGGCGGCCCGCCGGACCCGGACAGCGGCAGGGCGCCCGGCGTCGACCTGGTGGTACGACAGGGCGACATGGTGGCCGTGATGGGCAGTTCGGGGTCGGGCAAGTCGACGCTGATGAACATCCTCGGCTGTCTGGACGTGCCCACCTCCGGCCGGTACCTGCTGGACGGGATCGATGTGGGCGGACTGGACGAGCACCAGCTCTCGCTGGTCCGCAACCGCAAGATCGGATTCGTCTTCCAGTCCTTCAACCTGGTGCCGCGCACGTCCGCGCTCGCGCAGGTGGAACTGCCGTTGGCCTACGCCGGGGTGAAGACGGCCGAGCGGCGCCGCCGCGCGGTGGCGGCCCTGGAGCTGGTGGGTCTCGCCGACCGGATGGACCACCGTCCCAATGAGCTGTCCGGCGGGCAGCAGCAGCGGGTGGCGGTGGCGCGGGCGCTGGTCACGGCGCCGGCGATGCTGCTGGCGGACGAACCGACCGGAAACCTGGACAGCCACAGCACCGAGGAGGTGCTCGCCATCGTCGACCGGCTCAACGCCTCGGGGCGCACCGTCGTGCTGATCACTCACGAGGACGAGGTCGCCCGGCACGCCAAGCGCGTGCTGCGGCTGGTCGACGGCCAGGTCGTGGAGGACGTACGGCAGGCGCCGGCGGACGGTCCGCCGCCCGCGCTGCGGGATCCCGCAGCCTTCGCGGCCGCCTCCCCGCACGCACCGCACCCCTCGCCTTCCTCGCAGGCGCTGACCGGTGGAGGCAGCCGGTGAACCCGTTCGAGACGCTGCGCTTCGCCTTCGGCGGACTCGCGGCGAACAAGGTGCGGTCCGCGCTGACCATGCTCGGGGTACTGATCGGGGTGGCCGCGGTCATCCTGCTCCTCGCGGTGGGCAACGGCTCCTCGCAGGCGGTGAAGGACTCCATCGAGAAGCTGGGCACCAACTCCCTGACCATCTCCTCGGGCGCCGGCTTCGGCGGCGGGCGCTCCTCGTCAACCGTGAAACCGCTGACGGTCGCCGATGCCAAGGCACTCGCCGACCCCGCCCAGGCACCCAGCGTCCAGGCCGTCGCGCCGGAGGTCACCACCTCCCAGACGGCGCTGTACCAGGGCACCTCGCACACGGTCGGCCAGGTCGTGGGCACCTATCCGGCGTACTTCGAAGCCTCGAACAGCAAGGTCGTCAAGGGCGACTACTTCAGTGCCGACGACGTGCTCAACTCCCGCAAGGTGGCGGTGATCGGTGCCACCACGGCGACCGACCTGTTCGGGACCGCCAGCCCGATCGGCCGGTCGGTGGTGCTCGGCGGCACCCCGTTCACCGTGGTCGGTGAGCTGGCGGCCAAGGGCGGCACCGGTTTCCAGGACCCGGACGATGTCGTGGTCGCCCCGCTGACGACCGTGCAGAACGCGTTCACCGGCTTCGGCTCGCTGAACCAGATCCTGGTCGAGGCGAAGTCGGCCGACGCCACGACCCCGGCGCAGAACGAGATCACCGCCGTACTGATGGGGCTGCACGGCCTCAAGGACCCGTCGGCGCTCGACTTCCGGGTGAGCAGCCAGGAGTCGCTGCTGACCACCCAGGCGTCGACCAACAAGACCTTCACGGTGCTGCTGGGTGCGGTGGCCGCGATCTCGCTGCTGGTCGGCGGGATCGGCATCACCAACATCATGCTGGTGACGGTGACCGAGCGGACCCGGGAGATCGGGATCCGCAAGGCGATCGGCGCCCCGCGGGGCGTCATCCTGGGGCAGTTCCTGGCCGAGTCGACACTGCTGTCGCTGGTCGGCGGCGGGCTCGGGGTGGCGGTGGGGCTCATCGGCTCCCACTTCACGATCGTCGGCATAAAACCGGTGGTCATCCCGGAGTCGGTCGTCGGCGCGTTCGCCATCGCCGTGGCGATCGGACTGTTCTTCGGCAGCTACCCGGCCAACCGCGCCGCGAGCCTGCGGCCCATCGAGGCCCTGCGGCACGAGTGAGACGACGGGGGACGACGCCGCGGCGTCGCACTCCCCCGCTCGCTCGCCCCACCTCGATCATTCCCCCTCGACAGCACGGACAGGAGAAGCGGACATGGCCCGACGCCGCACCGATCTCGTGAAGGCCGACGCCCAGGATCCGGCGCCGTCCGACACCTACACCGCGTACGACCCCGGCTTCAGCGACCCGGACGGCACCACCCGTCTGCCGGTGGTCCCCGGCACCTCGGCAGCGGAGCCCCACGCCTTCGGGGAGCCCGGCCGGGCGGAGCTCCTGGAGAGCCCCGGCGGCCGGCCGGCGGCCCGGCCCGAGGACGTCCTCGCCGAGCCGCCGGACGCCCGGGACATCTCGGCGGAGCTCAGCGCCCCGCCCCGGCGGAGCCTGCCCTGGCTGACGCTGCTGCTCTCCGGCGGCGTGGTGGCCGCGGCGGCCTTCACCGGCGGCGCGCTGGTCGAGAAGAACCACGTCCAGAACAACCCTGCCGCAGCGGGGCGCAGCGGCTTCAACGCCGGGGCGGGCGCCGCCACCGGCCGTACCGGGACCGGCGGCGGCCGTACCTTCGGCGGCGGCCAGGCAGGCGGCCAGACCGGAGGTCAGGGCGGAGCCGGTGGTACCGGCGGCCCGGCGGCGGGCGGCGGTCTGACGATCGGCACGGTGAAGCTCGTCGACGGCAGCACGATCTACGTCACCGACGCCCAGGGCAACATCGTCAAGGTCACCACCGCGGGCTCCACCAAGGTCACCGAGGCCAAGAGCGGCAAGGTGTCCGAGCTGCAGCCCGGCCAGACCGTGACGGTACGCGGCAGCCAGAACGCCACCGGCGACATCGCCGCGACCACCGTCACCGAGGGCGGCGCGAGCGGCGGCGGCTTCGGGGCGGGCCGGGGCTGATTCCGTCCTTACGCCCGGAAGGCGTACGGTGCATCGGCCCACCCCGCACGACCGGAACCGCAGAACCGTACGCATCGCACGAGGGGCCGAGAGTCCATGGACACACCTGAAGCCAGCCTGCTGGTCGTCGACGACGAGCCCAACATCCGGGAGCTGCTCTCGGCGTCACTGCGCTTCGTCGGGTTCAAGGTGGTCTCCGCGGCCTCCGGTGCGGACGCCCTGGAGGCCGTCGCCCGCGAGCGGCCGGACCTGGTGGTGCTCGATGTGATGCTGCCCGACATGACCGGATTCGCCGTCGTGCGCCGGCTGCGCGAGGAGTCGGGCCCGTACGCCAGGACCGCGTCGGGACCCGACCGTCTCCCGGTGCTCTTCCTCACTGCCAAGGACGGGGTGGAGGACAAGATCAGCGGGCTGACGGCGGGCGGCGACGACTACGTCACCAAGCCGTTCAGCCTGGAGGAGCTGATCGCGCGGATCCGCGCGATCCTGCGCCGCACCGGCGGCCCCACCGACGACGGGCGCCTGGTGGCGGGCGATCTGGAACTCGACCCGGTGGGCCACCAGGTGCTGCGAGCGGGCCGGCCCGTCTCGCTCTCCCCCACCGAGTTCAAGCTGCTCGCCTATCTCATGACGAACGCCGACCGCGTGGTGTCGAAGATCCAGATCCTCGACCACGTCTGGGCCTACGACTTCGGCGGCGACCTGAGCATCGTCGAGTCGTACATCTCGTACGTGCGCCGCAAGGTGGACTCCGGGGCGGACGGCGCACCCAAGCTCATCCACACCGTGCGCGGCATCGGTTACGTGCTGCGCCGCCCGCAGGGCTGAGCCGGAATGCGCGTTCGCTTCACGAAGGCGGTACGGCGGCTGGCCGTACTCCGGCCGTCCGCCCTGTCCCTGCGCTCCCGGCTGGTGCTGCTCTCCGTGGCGCTGGTCGCGCTCGGGCTGACGGTCAGCGACACGGTCGTGCTCGGCTCGGTCCGGGGGCGGCTGGTGCAGCGGGTCGACCAGCAGCTCGGGCGGTACGGCGAGACCGTGGCCCGCCGGCTGGGCGCCGAGGGCACTCCCCAGCCACGTTATGGGCACGCCGGAAGCACCCGCTCCTGGCTGCCCAGCCAGTACGTCGTCGCCTTCGCGGCGGCCGACGGCAAGGTCTCCGAGCAGTTCCGGCTGCCGGTGGCCGCCGGCGACCCGCGCCCGCTGTGGCCGGTGATGGACGCCGCCGCGCTCCGGGCGCACCTGGGCAAGCCGTTCGACATCCCCAGCGACCACGGCGGCGGCAACTGGCGGGTGCTCATCGTGCCGGTGACCGGCGCCGCGCAGAACGGTGCCGCGACCTCCGCCTCCGGCGCGCTGCCGTCCGGCGTGGTCGTGGCGGCCTCGCTGGACGAGGTCTCCTCGACCGTCGACCATCTGAGCGACGCGTTCCTGCTGATCGGCGGGGTCGTGGTGGCGCTGCTCGGGCTGGCGGGCTGGTTCGCGGTGCGCGCGGGGCTGCGTCCGCTGCGCCGTATCGAGGCGACCGCCGCCGAGATCGCCGCGGGGCGGCCGCTCTCGCACCGGATGCCCGCGGCCTCCCCGCGCACCGAGGCGGGGCGGCTGTCGAGTGCCCTCAACGGCATGCTGGCCCAGATCGAGTCGGCCTTCGCCGTCCGCGCCCGGTCCGAGGAGCAGATGCGGCGCTTCGTCGCCGACGCCAGCCATGAACTGCGCACACCACTGGCCGGTATCCGCGGTTTCGCGGAGCTCTACCGGATGGGTGCGCTGCCGGACGAGGCGGACGTCAAGCGCACCATGGCGCGCATCGAGAGCGAGGCGGTGCGGCTGGGCGGCCTGGTCGAGGACCTGCTGACGCTCGTCCGGATGAACGAACAGCGTCCCGTCCAGCTCGCCCCGATGGACCTGCGCACCCTGGCGGTCGACGCGCTGCACGACACCACGGCGCTCGACCCGACCCGCTCCGTCTCCCTGACCGGGCCCGGCGGCGCGGGGACGCCCCCCGGCGCCGCGCTGGTGCTGGGCGACGAGGCACGGCTGCGCCAGGTCGTCGCCAACCTCGTCGGGAACGCCGTCGCCCACACCCCGCCGGGCACCGCGGTCCGGATCGGAGTGGGCACCGTCGGCACCGACGGCGTCATCGAAGTCGCCGACTCGGGACCCGGGCTGACGCCCGAGCAGGCGGCCCGGGTCTTCGAGCGCTTCTACCGCGTGGACGCCTCCCGCAGCCGCCAGGACGGCGGCGGTGCCGGGCTGGGCCTCGCGATCGCCTCGGCGCTGGTGTCGGCCCATCACGGTGAGGTGGAACTGGTGACCTCCCCCGGCGGGGGCGCCGTCTTCCGGGTGCTGCTGCCCTCTGCCGCGGAGCTGTGAGGGCAGCAGCACCCGACCGGCCTGCGGCGACCGGTCTCCTGCTCCTGCTCCTGCTCCTGCTGGCTATTGGACGTCGAACTCGTTGCCCTCCGGGTCGGCCATGGTGACGTGGCTGCCCCCCGGCTCGGACACGACGTTCAGGACGGTGGCGCCGAGCCCTTCCAGCCGCTTGACCTCCGCCTCGCGGGCCTCCGCACCGACGTGCAGGTCGATGTGCAGCCGGTTCTTGCCCTGCTTGGGCTCCGGGACGCCCTGGAAGAGCACCCGCCGGTTCAGGCCCATGCCGGTGGCGGCATCGAACGGGTCCTCCGGGTGGCGCACGGCTGCCAGCGTCGACCAGCCCCGGCGCCCTTCGGTCTCGATCAGATCGGCCTCGCCGATCGCGCCGACGCCCAGCAGCCGCTCGATGAGCGCGGTGTGGTCCTCGACCTCGTAGCCCAGCGCCTGTGCCCAGAAACCGGCGAGCCGGTGCGGGTCGGCGCAGTCGATGACGAGTTTCCAGTGCAAGGCCATACGTTCCTCCTTGAATGGGCGGACCGGCACCTGTCCGGTCCTGCTTCGATGTAACCAGTTATGGGATGCAGTGACCGGGCGACGGGCTCACCCTGACCCGGCTGCGGCACCGGGAGGCTGCCAGGCGGCGGCGCAGAGCGAGTTCTCCGCCGCCTCGGCGTACAGGGCGGCGCCCAGCCACGCGCGGGCGAAGTGGGTCGTGTCGGCGGGGAGCAGCCGGCCGAAGGGGTCGCGGGTGCGTTCGGTGGCGGCCTGCTGCAGTGCGGCCAGGAGGTCGGCGGCGGTGGGGAGCGCGGAACGGCGCAGGCGGTGGGCGTCGGACGACAGCGATCCGGGCACGGCGAGAAAGCGGCGCCCTGC
The DNA here is from genome assembly GCF_023701745.1 of Streptomyces sp. RKAG293. Classification (NCBI taxonomy): domain Bacteria; kingdom Bacillati; phylum Actinomycetota; class Actinomycetes; order Kitasatosporales; family Streptomycetaceae; genus Streptomyces; species Streptomyces sp. RKAG293. The sequence goes on from NZ_JAJOZB010000001.1 coordinate 1,278,723, forward strand.
CGCGACGGCCTGTTCGAGCCGCCGGTGCAGGAGATGGAGCGGGGCCTGGTCCAGCGGTTCGCCGCCGGAGCCGGGCCCGGCCGGAGGTGGCAGGACGGGGAGATCGGCGCGCTGGAGGCGGTCCAGGCCCATGTCGACGCGGCGTTCGGGATCGGCGGGGTGCGCGATCGCCAGCAGGTGCAACCGGGGCTGGGGCGCCGGAACGAGACGGCCGACGATCCGCAGCCGGGCGCCGGGGAGCGCCGCCAGCATCCGGAGGTTGTCCCGGTGGGCCAGTGCGGGGTGGTCATGGGCCGCGGTGAGCCGGAGCGTCAGCTCGTCGCACGCGGCGAGGAGGCAGTCCCCGCCGGTCTCGCGGGCGGCGCCCAGGATCGTGACGTCGAGGAAGAGCAGGTCGGCGCCCGCGTGTGTGGTCCCCGCACCGGGGGCGCGGGCGCGGAGGGCACGGGCGACCTGTTCGGCGGCCGGTACCGCCCACAGGGCCTCGATGGGTTCCGCCGTCCAGACGGCTCCCGCCGCCCGCACCGCCTTGACCGCCGCACCCGCACCGAGCCGTCCGGTCGGCGAGACGGTGGCCCCCGACAGGGCGAGCCCGGCACGCGACAGCTCCCGGTGGGTGAGGGCGGTGTCGCCGAGCCGCACGGTGCGGTCGGCCGCCGCGGCGGCCCGGCCGGGGCCGCCGGGCGCGATGTCCGAGACGGTGTAGAGCCGGCCGCCGGCGGCCGCGGCCCAGGTGGTGGCTCCGGCGTAACCGCCCGCGGTGATCAGCGGTTCGGTGAACAGCCCGTACAGCCGCAGGGATCCGTCGGGCACATAGGCCTGTCGGGCGGTGCCGCGCAGGGCGGCCAGTTCGGAGTCGCCCGCGTCGGGCAACCGGTGGGCCGTGGCGAGCAGTTCACGGACGGCCGCGGTCAGGTCCCCCAGCCGGTGTGCCGGGTCGGCGGAACGCGCGGCGCGCAGTCCGTTGACGACCGAGACGGCCGCCGCGGCCGGGCGGGGCAGCCCACCGAGCCGGGCCGCGTGGGCCGCCCGGAGCAACTCGGCCTGCAGGACGGCCCCGGCACCTTCGATACCCGCGTCGAGAACGGCGGCCCCGGCGGCCCACAGAGCGCCGGCGGCCGCCCGCTGTTCGGGCGTCGGAACGTCCTCGGAAGCGCCTTCTGGGGCTGGAGCGGCCTCGCTGTCCGCGTTCGCGGCCGTGTTCGCGTCCGTGTCGTTGGGTGAAGGCGCTGGTTCGTCGTCGGCCACGGGCGCCGCGGACGCGACGGCCGCGCGGTGCAGGCAGTCCGGCGCGAGCAGGCAGCCACAGCGGATCGCGTCCGGGGTGGTCACCACCCCGGCGGGGGCGTGGAGTTCCAGGCTGATCTCGTCGTCGACCGCGATCCGTACGGTGTCGCCGTCACGGACGGCGGGCCTGGCGGCGATCTTGACCGCGGCGGCGTCGAGGCGTTTGCGCAGCCGGGGCGAGAGGGCGCCGACGATCTCGGCGGTCACGGCGGGTGCGACGGCGGGGAGGTCCTGGCTCATGCGATCTTCTCCCCTACCCAGCGGGCGAGTTCGAGCGGGCTGAGGGCGGCGACCGGCATGCCGGCGGCGACGAGCTGGCCGGCGACACCGGTCGAGTACCGGGGACGTCCGGCGTCGTCCAGACTCGCGCAGCCCAGCACATGACAGCCGGCCCCGACGAGGGAACGGACCTCGGAGAGCAGCCCGCCGAGCGGATAGCCCTCCTCGAAGTCGCTGATCACGACGACGAGGGTGCGGGACGGCACGGTCACCAGCGTGCGCGCGTGCCGCAGTCCCGCGGCGATGTGGGTGCCGCCGCCGACGCGGACCTCGAGGAGCAGCGAGAGGGGGTCGTGCACCTGGTCGGTGAGGTCGATGACCTCGGTGGAGAAGGCCAGGAAGTGGGTGGACAGGGTGGGTACCCCGGCGAGCACCGCGGCCGTGAGGGCCGACCAGATGGTGGAGGACTCCATCGAGCCCGACACGTCGGTGACCAGGACCAGCCGCCAGTCGGCGGCGCGCCGCGCGCGGGAGCGGAAGACCGGCCGTTCGGGGATGACCTGGACGCTGCCGTCGGGTGCCATGCGCGCGGTCGCGAGGTTGGCGCGCAGGGTGCGCGCCAGATCGAGCCGTCCGCCGGGGCGCCGGCTGGGGCGGGGCAGCGTCATACCGGTCATGGCCGGCCGCAGTCGGGTGGCGAGCTGCCGGGTGAGTTCCTCGACGAGCCGGCGCACCAGCGGACGGAGTGCGCCGAGCCGGGCCTCGGGCAGGCCGCCGGCGTGCTGGAGGACGGTCTTCAGCAGGTCCACGGAGGGCCGGACGCTGCCGGGGTCGAGTTCGGTCAGTACATCGCGGCGCCCGGACGCGGCGGCTGCCGCGAGCACTTCCTCGCGGATGCCGGGACCGAACAGCGCGGCCAGCTCCTCGGACCACTCCCGGACACCCGGGTACGGGGCTTGGCGGCCACCGCGGTTGCCCCCGGCGCCGCCGGTGAGATCACCGCGCGAGCCCTCGCCACGGCCGCTGCCGTACAGCTCGTCCAGGGCGGTGGCCAACGGCAGTGCGGACGGAGGCAGTTGGTCGGTCCGGCGGCCGAGCACCAGCCGCCATCGGTCGGCCGGTGCCAGGATCCGTTCCTCTCCGCCCGGCAGCGGCGGTGACTCGGCGGCCGGTGCCGTCAGGTCCGCCGCCCCGGCCGGATCACCGGCCGCAGCCGGTTCGGTGGCGGGCAGCAGACCCAGCCGGCCCAGCGTCTCCCGGGCGGAGAGATCGGCCCGGGTCCACCGCGCCAGCGCGGCCGGGTCGATGCCGTCCGTGTCGGTGATGTGGCTCACGTCGTCCCCGAGTCGTGCCTCCACGGTCGTCAGCAACCGGTCGCGGGCGGCCGGGCTGAGGGTGTCGAAGCCGCCGCGCAGCGCGGGCAAACGGTCCAGGAAGGAGCTGTCGCCGAGATCCGTGATCCGGCCCAGCAGCGGGTCGAGGACGGGTGCCATGGTCTCCAGGAGCGGGCCCGCCGCGGTGAGCAGGCCGGTGAGGCGGGCGGTCAGGGCGGCCCGGGAGCCGGCGTCCGCGGCGGCGTCGACCCAGGACGCGGCGCGGGTGCCGAAGGCGTCCGAGTCCTCGTGTCCGAGCAGGACGCGTACGGCTCCGGCCGCGGCGGACATGAGCGGTGAGCCGTCGGCGGCCAGCCGGGTGAGGGAGTCGGTGAGACGGATGCCACCGAGGGCGTCCGCGCGGTGGGCGAGTTCGAGCAGCGCGCGGGCGTCCGCCGGATCGTCGGAACCGGTGAGGCCGTCGACCTGTCGGACCGCGGCGGCGGTCAGCAGTTCGTTGACCGCCGTGGCCCGCTCACCGCGGTCCGCGTCCACGCTGAGTCCGGCGACATGGCCGGCCCTGATGCGGTCCAGCAGCGCGAGGGCGGAGAGCAGTTGGGGCAGTGTGCCGGTGGCGGGCACACCCTGGCCCAGCTCCTCGAGCCGTGCGTCCGCCAGCCCGGGCAGGCCGCACGAGGCGGCCTCCGCCAGACCGTCGATGGTCTGCTCGGCGGTGGGGCCGCCCGCGTCGTGTTCTGCGCGGCGGCGTTCGCGCAGCAGGCCTTCGGCGGCCTGGCCCGGGGTGACGCCGCGGACCCCGGCGGCGGCCAGCATGGCGGCGGTGGCCGGCGTCCAGCGCACTTCCCACCGGGTGGTGACGGCGTCGCTGCCGCCCGCACCCGTCACGGCCGTGGCCGAGGCGTACGGGATGCCGCACACCGTGAGGCGGCGCAGCAGCAGTTCGCGGCGGCGGTCGAGGTCCGAACGCAGCGGGTCCAGCCGCAGATCGCGGGCGGCGGCCGTCCCCGGGTCGCCGGGGCCCGGCAGGCCCAGGCGGGCGACCTCCTCCTCGACGGCCGGTGCCAGACCGCTGCGCGGCGCGTCCGGGGCGGGCCGGCCGGAGCGGGTGCCGACCAGCACCCGTTCCAGCGCTCGGGCGACAGCACGCCCCCGCCCGAGGGGCTCGCCCTGGGTGAGCACCGTCTGCACGGCCTCGATGAGCTCCCCTCGGCCGGGCGCGGGCAGACCGCGCAGCCTGGCGAGGTCGCCCGCCAGCCGCACGATCTCGCGGGCGTCGGCCGGACCCGACGGGTGGTCCTGCGCGCGCAGTTCGCCGCAGATCCGCACCGCGGTCCCGAGGAGTGCCTCGTCGATCGCGGCCGGGCTGCCCGCCGCCCGCAGGACGAGGTGCTGCCATTCGGGATCGCGGATGCCGGCCGGATAGCCGGACCGCTCGTCCAGCAGCGGGTAGGTGTACGGAATGAGCGACACCGTCCACGGCGGGCTGTCGGAGGCCGTGCCGGCCGGCGGGACCGGGTCGGTGTCCGGGCTCAGCAGCGCCGGGGTGTGGAAGGCACCGACGATGACCGCGGCCCGGCGGCCGGAGGCCCGGACCTCGTCGATCCTGGCTCGCATCCACCGCTCCCGGGCCGGGTCCGACGCCTCGACTCCCCCGCCCCGTTCGGCGTCGTGCCGCAGCGCCCAGCCGGTGAGCAGGGCGGCGCGGCGCAGCGCCTCGGGTGTGGAGCCGGGGGCGGCGGTCTCGACGAGGCGGTCCCAGAGATCCTCTCCGGGACGCCCGGTGAGCCGGGCGTTCAGCGCGTCACGCAGCCCCGGTCCCTCGCCGCCTGAGCTGCCCCGGGCGGCGGGCGGGCGGCGCTCGTGCCAGGCCGGGTCGGACAGCGGCAGGTCGCAGGCGATGACTGGGACGCCGTGGGCGGCGGCCCAACGCAGGGCGGCGAGTTCGGGAGAGAAGTCGGCGAACGGATAGAAGGCGGGGCCGCGCCCGTCCCCGCCGGCGGGGACGGCGGCCAGCGCGACCGGGGCCAGGGTGTCGGCATGAGCGAGCCAGGGCAGCCAGTCCTGCAGGTCGGCGGGCAGCTCGACGAGCAGCACCTCCGGCCTGGCGGCGTCCAGCAGTTCCGGCATGACGGCGGCGAGCGACGGCGCGTGGTGGCGGACGCCGATGAGGTACGGGGCGGTGGGGCCGGTCAGGGCCGCCACCGCCTCGTCCGGAGTCATGGACGGCGTCACGGACGGCTTCATGGACCGTGTGATGGGCGGAACGGTCATGGCGTCAGCTCTCCAGGACCGAGCGCAGGTCCCACAGCGTGCGCCAGGTCGCGGAGCCCTGCTCGGCCCGGCGGCGCACCGCGCCGTCCCAGTACCCCAGCAAGCGGGCGGCGTCCGCCGGATCGTCCTTGCGGACGACGCCGAGCAGGTGGCCCGGGAGCAGGGACAGCACGTCACGGTCGCCGGGGAAGTACGCGGCGGCCAGGGCGAGGGCACCGGCCACCGACACGGCTTCCGCGGTACTCATCACCGTGGAGGGGCGTTCGACCTCCCAGCCCTCGGCCGACCGCCCGTCCCGCAGATCGCGGAAGGCCGTCACGAGGGCTTCGAGGATCGCGTCGTCCACCTGGAAGGGGGCGCCCGCCCGCGTGACGGCCGCGTGGGCCTGGCGGCGCACGAGGGCGGTCTCGGCGTCGAGATCGCCGATGGGCCCGACGGTCTCGAAGTTGAAGCGCCGCTTGAGGGCGGCGGACATCTCGGAGACGCCCTTGTCACGGAGGTTGGCGGTCGCGATGAGCGTGAAGCCGGGGGCGGCGTGCGCGAGGGCGTCCTCCCCGCCGGCCAGCTCCGGGACGGCGATGCGGCGTTCGGACAGCAGCGAGACCAGTGCGTCCTGGACCTCCGGCAGGCAGCGGGTGATCTCCTCGACCCGGGCGACGGCGCCGCGGGTCATGGCGGTGAGCACCGGGGACGGCACCAGGGCCTGCCGGGTGGGGCCCTGGGCCAGCAGCAGCGCGTAGTTCCAGCCGTACTTGAGCTGGTCCTCGGTGGTGCCCGCGGTGCCCTGCACCACCAGGCCGCTGGTGCCGCACACGGCGGCCGACAGCAGCTCGGAGAGCATGGACTTGGCGGTGCCGGGCTCGCCGACGAGCAGCAGCCCGCGCTCTCCGGCGAGGGTGACGACGCAGCGTTCCACCAGGGCCCGGTCGCCGACGAACTTCTGCTCGACGACCAGCCGGCGCGGCACCCCTTCGGGCGCCGCGGCGGCCTCCGGCAGGTGCAGGGCCTCGCCGTTGCTGCCCATCACGAAGGTAACGACGGTGCGCGGGGTCAGCCGCCAGGAGGGCGGACGGGGGCCGCTGTCGTAGGCGGCGAGGAAGGCCAGTTCGGTGGCGTGGCGGTCCTCGGGCGGGCTGACCTGGCGGTCCGGCGCTGCGGAGGATGCGGTCTCGGTGCGGATGTCGGTGGTCATCGACGGCGGCCCTTCCGGGTGGCACGGGTGGTGAGTTCTTCGAAGGCGGGGGCGTCGCCGTCCTGCACGCGCCCCCAGGCGCGGGCGAACAGCGCGGGCACCGGCAGCAGCGGTACGGCCCGTACGTGGTCGCGCAGCGGGTAGAGCCCTTCCTTCCAGGTCTCCACCGGCAGGGCGGACGACTTGAAGTCGTGCCAGCCGCAGGGCAGGAACAGGGTCCGGCCCGCGCGGGACCGCTTGGCCTCCAGGACCAGGTCGGTGGCGGCGAGTTCGGCCCGCGCCTTCTTCAGCCGGGCGGGCTTCCAGCCGGTCCAGCGGGCGCAGTCGCGGTCCGTCGGGTCGGGCAGGGCCAGCAGCTGCAGGTAGACCGCGGCCGCGTCCTCGCTCAGCGCGTGGGCGGCGGCCACCTCAGTGACCAGTTCCGGCACCGATCGGGTGGGGTCCTGCGCGTGTCCGGTGAAGTCGTCGGGCCCGGTCCCGGCGTTGACGGCCTGCTCCAGGTCGCTGCCGAACAGCGCTCGTACCGAGGCGAGGGTACTGATCCGCCCGGAGCCGAGAAGTCCTTCGAGCAGTCCGAAGACGGGATCGTCGGCGCCGGTGATGCCTGCCGTGCGCACCAGGGTCATCTCGTTGTCGCCGTACCAGGGGCGCAGCACGAGGCTGTCCCCGACGCGGGTGAGACCGTCAGGTCCCGCTCCGCCGGTCGCGGGCAGGCCGTAGGCCGTGCGCAGTGCCGCGGCGGTCGGGGTGCCCTTCTCGGTCCACTCCACGTCCAGGTCGAGGACGAGTCCGGGGTCGGTCAGACGGCGGCGAACAGCGGAGAGTCCGGCGGGCAGATGGGCGCGCAGCGGATGTCCGTACGGCAGTCCGTAGGCGAGCCCGCTGAGCGCGGCGACGGCGCCGGTGAGGTCTCCCCGGCCGGGCAGGGCCGACGGGTCGTCGGGGACGAGGTTGCCGTCCTTGTCGCGCCGCATGGTGGTGGTGCGGCTCAGCCACGCGGTCCGCGCGGGGTTGAGGACCGCCTCCGCAGCTTCCGTACCGACGCCGTGCAGCACGTCCGCCAGATCCTCCGGCAGCCGGATCAGCGATCCCAGGCGCTCGGCCCAGACCCGGGCCGCCGCCTCGATGTCCGGTCCCGTCGCCCACAGTTCGGCCGGGTCGGCCGGCAGCAGTGCGTCCAGCAGCGCCAGCCGGTTGGCACGGCCGAGCGAGTTCAGCCGGTGGTCGGCCCGTTCCGCCTGACGGGTCTTGAGGCCGAGCACGGAGAGCCCGGCCGTCTCCGTCTCGCCGGTGCCCGCCGCGACCAGCAGGGCCGCCTGGGCGGGCCCGATGCCGGTGGCGGCGTCGAGCGCGACGGCCGTTTCGGGCCGCCACGGGACGGCGCCCCGCTCCCGGACGAGGCGGATCAGCGGCAGCAGACGCTCGTGCGGGAACGCCGGGTCGTGACGCTGCTCCTCGTGGAGGGTGAAGTCGGCGATCCGGCCGAACGTCCCCTCCGGGTCGTGGTCGAGGGCGAGCCAGTGCACACGGCCGTTGCCCCGGTTGACGTTCTGCCGGCCGAGGATCACCACGGTGCGGCCACCGCGGCGCAGCACCTGGCCGACCCGTTCCCGCTCGGTGCCCTCCTCGCACAGGACGACCTCGCGCAGGGCGCCCGAGGGGTCCGCGAGGGGGCCGGTGGCGACCGCTTCGAGAAGGGTCAGCAGTGCCTCCCGGTGCTCGGCGGAGGTGCTGGGGGCAGCCGCGCGGTAGGCGAGATGCCGCAGTCTGTTCAGGAAGGGCAGCCAGACCATCCCGACGGCGGGGACCGTCTGGGCCTCGCCGGTCCAGCCGTCGCCGAGGGCCGGCAGCGGGGTGGGTTCGGGCAGCGGCTTGCCGTCGGCGGGCTTCCCCGACAGGACGTGATTGACCGACAGGATCTGCTGGAGGGCGGTCCACTCCTCGCCCTGTCCCCAGCGCATGTAGCCGCCGGGCGTGGCGATACCGGCGGTGGCGGCCCGCAGGGTCGTGTCGTCGCCGTGTGCGGGCCGGTGCTGGGCGTACATGCCCTCGGTCCGCGGTGTCTTCGGCTGCTTGGGCTGCACGGGTGCGACGAACGAGGCGGTGGCGACCACATGGTTGACTGCCGCCCGCACGATCGCGGTCACTCCCGTGAGCAGCCGCGGGTCGGACAGCGCGGGAAGTGCCGCGGCGACAGCCGTCCGAGCCACCTCGTCCGCGGACGGGCCGGTGTACTTCTCCTGTCCCGCGGCCGCGGCGCGGCGCTCCGCCAGGGCGGTGATCGCCGCGCTGAGCAGGGACGCGATGTCCGCGTCGGAGACCGCGCGCAGGGCGGCCGAGCCCTGCTCGTCGCGCGGGCGCAGGGCGTGCCAGAACGCCGGCGGCGGAACGTATCCGGTGCCTGCCGCGTACTCGCCGCCCTGTTCGGAGACGGAGACGGAGCCCAGCACACCGGCCTCGACGGATGCGGCGTCCGCCGGGTGGAGCTGGATCGTGGTGCCGACCAGGGCGGCGACGGGGCCCGCTCCGCCCGGCAGCCGCAGGACGCCCAGCGGTACGGGGTGGCGGTTCCGGCCCGGGGCCACCGGGAGGGTGACGGTGCGCCCGTCGGGTGTGCCGGCGGTGACCCGCCGCTCGTGGTCGCGGCCCTCGGTACGCACCCAGCGGCCCAGGACGGTGCCGTCGGTGCCGAACGGGGTGCTCTCCAGGCCGGGGAGCAACGGCAGGACCTCGCAGTCCTCCGGCGAGAGCCGGGCGTCCTCCCGGATCCCGGACTGCAGGAAGGCGGGCAGCGAGGCGCGTCCGTGCGTGCCGCCGGCCGGGTCGTACTCGACCCAGATGTGCTCGCGGCCCTGCTTGCCCTGGCGCCAGTGTCCGGTGCCGTCGCCCAGCACGGGCCGGGAGGACGGCAGGGTCGTGTCACCGGCGTGCAGGGTCCGGCCGCCGGTGGCGCGGCCACCTCCGGGCAACGGCAGCGACGGGGAGCCGGCCAGCTGGGCGTTCCACCAGTACGGCAGCTGTTCGCCGCCGAGCGTGAACACCTCGGTGGGGCGAGCCGACCAGTAGGCGCGCTGCTTGCCGTCCTCCTGCCAGATGACGAGCAGTTCGCCGTCCGTGTAGCGGAAGTGCGGGCGCCGCCACCGGTCGAGGTCGGCCGGGAGGCGCAGTTCGTGTTCCAGCAGCACCCCTTCGGGTCCGACGACGACGGCCCGGTGCCGGTTCGCGACGATGAGCGCGGGCCACGCCTCGGCGACGACGATCCAGTGGTTCTGGTCGGCCTGACCGGTGTTGAGCTGTTGGTAGGCCCCCTCCAGGGCCGGCCAGCCCAGTTCGTCCACGATGCCCGCGCGCAGGGTGGCGGCGAGGATCGGGGCCAGGTCGTGTCCGGCGACCCGGGCGACAGCCGCGGCGTTGACCTGGGCGGCCACCGGGCGGAACGGTGCGATCCGGCTGAGCGCCGCGCGCGAGCCGGGCAGTCCGGTCGCTCCGGTGAACTCCGCGGCGCGGTCGCGCAGCCAGTCGTGGAGCACCGCGCTCAGGACCGGGTGGCCGGCGATCGCCTCGAGCACGGAGGTCCCCGCCCGGTGACCGTTGAGGCCGCTCAGGGCGTCGTACAGCAGCTCGCGGAACCGGGGGCGGCCCGCGACGGCGGTCAGGTCACGGCGGCCGGGCACACCGTCACTGAGCCAGCCCTCCAGCGGGAGATGGACCGGGGCGCCGGGGGCCGGTTCGGTGAGCGGAATGCCCCAGGTCAGGCAGCCGTCGAGCAGGTCGAGGTCGGCGCCCGCGTGCCAGCGCCCCTGGAAGAGGTCGACCGGACGTCCGTCGAGGCGCAGCCGGGCGGCCATCCGCTCCACGAGCGCGAGCGTGACCGGGCACCGCTGGGAGCTGGAGGAACCGTGCTTGCGGTGCAGGGCCCAGCGGCTGAGCCAGTCCGCCGGATCGGCGCCCGCGGTGCCGGTCTCCTCGGTGAGCAGGGTGTCGGCGCCCGTCTCGGCGAGCAGCGCGAGCCAGGACTCGTCGGCGGACCGGCCGCTCCCGAGGCCGGTCGGCATGATCTCCAGCAGCCGGGCGCGGACGGCGGGTTCACCATCGGCGAGCACCACGAGGGTGGCGCGGTAGGCGGTCCAGAACGAGGCGGGCGCGCGGACGATGCTGGGTGAGGCGAGCAGATCGGCGACGAACGCCGACTCCGCGGTCACCCGGTCGAGACCCGCGGCCTTGATGAGCCCGCGGGCGTCCTGCGGCAGGGCGGCGTACGGCGGCATCCCGGCGGCGCACCGTTCGACGGCGAGCTGGCGGAACTGCGCCCAGGCCTCCGCCGGGTCGAGCCGCCGGGAGAGGTCCTGCACATGGTCCTTGAGCGCCTTGACGGTCAGCGCGCCGGCGAAGGCGAACTCCAGGAAGACCGCCCGCTGCCGGTCCTCGTCGACGGCGAGCCCGTGGACGCGCTCGGCGGCACGTGCCTTGCCGAAGAGCGTCGCGGCGTAGGTGCTGTTGTCGTGCTGGAGGAAGACCCGGGCGGCCTGCTCGTAGAAGGTCGGCAGGAAGTGCGGTACGGCCCGGCCGAGCCGGATGGCGAGCGCTTCGAAGCCGTCCTTCGCCGCGCCGGCACGCGACTTGGCCTGGCGGGCGAGCCGCTCCATGTCCTTGACGAGGGCGAGGGCGTGGTGGCCGTTGGCCGGGTCGTTGACCAGCGCCCAGGCGGGGAAGCCCAACGTCTCCCGGCGGACCTGTCCCACCTCGGGGGCGTCGGGTTCGCGGACGAGCCCGAGGAAGTCCAGCGCCAGGTCCTCGGCCTCGCCGAGGGTGCCCGCCACCAGGCGCACCACGCGCCGGTCGTCGAGCGCCGGGTGCGTGTAGGTGCGGGCGGTGAGCGCGTCGGCGTCGTCACGGGTGACGGTGCCGGGGCGCAGGATCGCGCCGGCGTCGAGCAGCGCCGCGGCCCGGGTGATGTCGTCGGTCTTCATGCCGCCTGCTCCTCGTCCTCGATGTCGCGTCCCGCGTACAGGGCCGCCGCCATGCGCATGCCTTCCGACCAGGCGACCGGGCCGACCTGGCCGGCCGTCAACGCCCGTCCCGCGCCGTCGGTCCAGGTCAGCGAGCCGGTCTCGGTCTGCTCGTAGCTCTCGTAGTCGCCGATCCAGATCCGTGCCTCGACGGTTCTGCCGTCCTCGACCACCGGGCAGACCGCCTGGCCGCCGCGCGCCCGGTAGCCGAGCTGGGTGGCGCGGCCGTGCAGGAACCGCAGTTCCTTGAAGGTGCCGCCCGCGTAGTCGTCGACCGAGGCGGTCTCCGCGTCCGGGCCGGCCGGGCGGCGCCACACCTCGCGGAAGAGCTGCTGCACCCGCTGGTTCACGGTGAGTTCGACCGCGAACTCGCGGAGTTCTTCGAGGTCCTCCAGCAGCACGGGGTGCGGTATGCGGACCAGCTCGGGGCTGATGCGCACGGTGTCACCGTCCAGGTCCACCAGGCCGAGGCCGCGGACGGGGTCGGCGTCCCGCAGGAACCCGGCGACGTCGCCGTTCTCCCCCATGACGACGAGGTCGCGCAGGGCCGACTGCCAGGCGGTGTCCTGCCAGACCTGGGCGACGGCGGCGACCGGGACGGGCAGCGAGCGCACCATCCACCGCTCCACGTCGGCGACGCACTGCCGTTCGTGCCGGTCCAGCCACTCCACCAGCTGGCGCAGCCCGACCACGGCCGGATCGTCGGCCAGCTTCGGCGGTACCGTCTTCAGCCGGCGCCCCGCCGCGTTGCGGCAGACCACTTTCCCGTCGTCGAGGGCGACTTCGTAGTCGCCGGCCGGAACCCACCCCATGTGCTGTCTCCTTGGTCAGACGGCCTGTTCCGGGGCATGGCACACCTAGGGCACACCGCATGCCACACCCCCGGTCGCAGCGCCGCCGCGATCACGTTGCTGCGACTCTAGGGGGAGCCTCGGACAATGCCTCCGGCAGCACCGGCGGGCCTGTGGACAACCTGACCGCGAGGGGTTCAGACGGTGCGTCCGCCGCCCTCCGGGGCGGTGAAGTCCCAGCTGAGCAACAGGATGGCGAGGTCGTCCAGATGACGTCCGGCGTCCAGTTTCCGGGTGACGGTGGTCAGATGGTCCACCAGCCCCTGCCCGCTCGTCCGCGGTGCGCTGTCGATGATGGACAGCAGGCCGGTGGTCCCCAGGCGTTCGTGCCCGGGACCGCTGTGCCCCTCCACCAGACCGTCGGTGTGCAGCAGCAGCGAGGCGGCGGGCGGGAGTTCGGCCCGGGTGGTGTGCCGGCCACCGCCGCCAGGACCGATACCGAGGGCGAGACCCGGCCGGGACGGCAGCGGACGGGCCGTGCCGTGCTGGACGAGGAGGGGTTCGTCGTGGCCGGCCAGCGTGATGTCGATCCGGCAGGTGTCCGGGTGGAGCGAGATGGTCGCGACGGTGGCGAACATGGCGGAGTAGGGGCGTTCCGCGACGAGGACCTGTTCCATCAGGGCCAGCAGGCCGGACTCGCGGTGGCCGCCCAGGACGAGCGAGCGCCAGGCGATGCGCAGGCACACGCCGATGGCGGCCTCGTCGGGTCCATGGCCGCTGACGTCGCCGATGACGGCGTGGACGACGCCGTCCGCGGTCTCCACGACGTCGAGGAAGTCACCGGCGAGCAGCGCGCCTTCGCGGCCGGGCAGATAGCAGGAGGTGGGGACCACGGCCCGGGTGGTGAGCATGGGGGTGGGCAGCAGCCCCCGTTCCAGCCGGGTGTTCTCCTGAGCCCGCAGATGGTTCTCGCGCAGCTCGGTCGCGGTGCGCTCGGCGTGCTTGCGGTGCACCGCGTAGCGCAGTGCGCGGTCGAGGAGTTCGCTGGTGACGGCGCCTTTGACGAGGTAGTCCTGGGCTCCCGCGGCGACGGCCTCGGCGCCCGCGCTGCTCTCGGCCATGCCGGTGAGGACGATGACGGCCGCGGCCGGGCAGGCGGTCTGCAGCTGCTGGACGGCACCGGTTCCCGAGGCGTCGGGAAGGTGGAGATCGAGCAGGATGCAGTCGGGTGTCCGCCCCTTCAGCCGGGCCAGCCCGTCGGCGAGCGTCTGGGCCCACTCCAGGTCGACGCTCAGACCGGTGTCGGCCAGATACTCCTCGACCAGCACCGCGTCACCGGCGTCGTCCTCGATGAGCAGGACGGCGTAGCGCCCCGGCGCCCGCTGGGCGGGCAGGGCGGGCGGCATCGTCGGCGCGGTGCGGCGCCCGCCGGCGTTCCCGTGAGCGTCCTGCACGTTCATGGCGAGACTCTCTCGGTGTCCGCGGCCGACTCGGCCTGGGGAAGGGGCAGTCTGGGGAGGGTGAAGGTGATGCGGGCGCCGGGGGTGTGGCCGGGGTCGATCGCGATCGTACCGCCGTGGAACTCCACGATCTTCTTGCACAGGGCCAGCCCGATGCCGTTGCCCGGATAGGCCTCCCGGGTGTGCAGCCGCTGGAAGATCACGAAGACCCGCTCGGCGTACTCGGCTCCGATGCCTATGCCGTTGTCGGTGACCGCGAAGTGCCACAGGCCGTCCTCGCAGCGGGCGCTCAGCTGCACCGCCGGTGTCCGTTCGGCGGAGCGGAACTTCAGTGCGTTGGAGACGAGGTTCTGCAGCAGCATGCCCAGTTGGGTGGCGTCGCCGGACACCGCGGGCAGCGGGTCGTGGGTGATCCGCGCGCCGGACTCCTCGACGGCGATGCTCAGCGCGTCGGTGGTGCGCGAGAACAGCTCCTCCAGGTCGACCGTTTCGTTGTCGGTGTGCAGCCGCCCCACCCGGGAGAAGGCCAGCAGGTCGTGGATGAGGGTCTGCATGCGGTTGGCGCCGTCGACGGCGAAGTCGATGTACTGCACGGCCCGGTCGTCGAGCTGGTCGGCGTAGCGGCGCTGCAGCAGCTGGCAGAAGCTGGCGACCTTGCGCAGCGGCTCCTGCAGGTCGTGCGAGGCCACGTAGGCGAACTGCTCCAGCTCGGCGTTGGAGCGGCGCAGCTCGGCGGCCTGCAGGTCCAGCTGCTCGCGGGCCGAGTCCGAGAAGGCCAGTTCGGCCGCGAGCCGGCCGCGCATCCCTTCGACGTCCACCGCGAGCCGGCGCAGGTCGGCCGGGCCGCTGGCCGTGATCGGGTGGCCGAAGTTCCCCCCGGCGACGCGCCGGACGTCGTCGGACAGCCGCCCCAGGGGCAGCGTCACACCGCGGCGCAGCCCCGCGAACACCAGCACCGTCAGGGCGAGGATCACCCCGGCGATGAGGGAGAAGATCCAGTTGCGCTGGGACCGTACGTGGTGCAGTTCGGCGTGCGCCCGGTCCCTGGCGGCCTCCAGGTCCTTCTCCAGATGCGCGGCGCTGACGCGGATGGCGTTGAAGTCCTGCCGGCCCTCGTCCGCCCGCTCGGTGGCCAGGGCCACCGGGGCACCGGCCGGCGCGGTGGCCACCGGCCGGCCGAACCGGGACTGCCAGGTCTCGGCCCGCGCGAGCACCTCGTCCAGGTCGGCGCCCCCGGCCGGGTCGTCGGCCAACAGGGTCCGCAACTGCGCGGTGGCGTCCTTCTGTTGTTGCAGGCCCGAGCGGTAGGGCTCCAGGAAGCCCGGCTCCCCGGTCAGCCCGTACCCCCGCGCCCCCGTCTCCTGGTTGATCAACGCGCCTTCCAGCCGCACCGAGGCCACCAGCGCCGGGGTACTGCCGTCCACCAGCCGGTCCGAGATCGCCGTGGAGCGGGCGAAGACCCACACCCCGGTCGCCGCGAGGACGGCGAGGACCGCGAGCGCGGCGCAGGCACCCGCCGTCAGCCAGCGCCGCGTCGTCCAGCCCGCCGTGGGACCGTCGGCCCGGCGGGCCCCACCCGCTCCGGAGCGCCGCTGCTCGGCCGAATCCTCGTGGCTGCGCGCCCCTGCAAGCCCTGTCACTGCGACTCCTCGATCACCCCGCCCCGCCGCGGCAGCGGCAGGGCCAACCACTCCGCCCCCGGGTACAGCCGCGCCATCGTACCCAGCGCGGGCAACCATGATTGTCGCCTCATCGACACGACCGTAGGGTGGGCACATGCGCCGCGAGGAGTCCACCGCCCGACTCGACCCTGCCCAGTTGACGGCAGCGGCCGAACAGGTCGGGACGGCGCCCTCACACCGGCCGGTCACGGAGACCTTCCGCCGCGGGCACCCCCTCAGTTCCGTCCCGCCGAACTTCACAGGAGCGAACCCGTGAACGCCCTCGCCTCTCCCCGCTCCTACAGCATCCTGCTCGTCGAGGACGACGCCGCCGATGCGATGCTCATCGAAGAAGCCCTCGCGGAAAAGGGGATGACCCGCGCCATCGCCCGCGCCAACGACGGCGTCGCCGCCCTGGAGCACCTGCGGGACCCGGCCAACGATCGCCCCGATCTCATCGTGCTGGATCTGAACATGCCCCGGATGAACGGCCGCGAACTCCTGGCCGTCCTCAAGGACGACCCGTCGCTGGCCGGCATCCCGGTGGTCGTCCTGACGACCTCGTCCACGCCGGACGACATTTCGGACGCGTACCAGCACCACGCGAACGCCTACGTCACCAAGCCGGTCAACCTCGACGACTTCCTGCACTCCGTGCGGGGCATCGACGCCTTCTTCCTCGAGATCGCCACCCACCTGCCCCGCGACTGAGCGGCGGGCGGTACTCGCGGGCCTCTCGCACCGGGAACACCGCGTCTGCCGGTCCAGACACCATTCCCACCTCATATACACGAGGAACTGGAGCACTTTTAGGTTGCATCTACGATTCTCCGGACGGACGATTGGGCATGAGGTTGTGAGCAGCCGCCGCGTGCACCGCCCGGAGGGGGAATCGGATGAGCCGACCCAGTACGCCGCAGCGCGCCGCGCCGCCGCGCACCCGGTCCTTCCTCCTGCGGGGCGAGGTGCACCGGCCGGTCACCCTGACCGTCGCCGATCTGCGGAACGGCTGGGAGCAGCACCGGGCCGACGTGGTCTTCGACTGCGCGACCAACGGGCCGCAGCACCACCGCTTCGAGGGGCCGCTGCTGCGGGAGGTCGTCTCCGCCGCGGAGCCCGCCTTCGACGCCCGGCGGCGTAAGGACCGCTCGCGTTTCCTGCTGACGGTCACCGGCGGGGACGGGCACCACACGGTGCTGTCCTGGGCGGAGATCGACGCCGACTTCGGGGACACCCCCATCCTGCTGGCCACCCTCCTGGACGGCGGGGCGCTGGACGAGTCCGGCAGCCAGCTGGTGGTGCCCTCCGACCGCTGCGGGGCCCGCTACATCAGCGCCATCAGCAGCGTATGGGTCGGGGCCTGCCCCTCGCCCGACGCATCCGCGGCCAGGGGATAGGGCGGGTGTCGCCGGACAACGGTGCCGGACCCCGGGACGGGGCCGCCGCACAGAGCGCCGAGGCCACCCATGCGTGGGACGACTTCCTGCGGGCCGACATCATCGAGGAGCCGGGCGTGGCCTACGCCGCCGCGCTCCTGGGGCCGGACGGACGGTATCTGCACACCGCGGCGGCGTCGGCCGGGGACGACGGGTCGGGGTACTTCCGCCAGGAGGACGCCCTGGCCGCCCTGTCCGTGCGGGCCGCCGCCCGCGGCGGACCCCCGGTCACCGAGCCCTTCTCCCTGAGCGGGCGCCGGGTGACGATCGGCCCGATCGCCGGTGACGCCGACCTGTGGGCGGCGCCGCTGATCTGTGAGCGCACCGGTCTCAATGTCGGGGTCATGGGCGGCACCCCCCGGGGATATTTGGTCGTCGCCCTCTGCCATCCCATGAGTGACGACATTCCCGTGCCGGGCGTCTACGGCGCGGAGATCTCCACCTGGAGTGTTTTCCAGAGCCGGATCGGACTGGCGCTTCTCACCGCCTGACCACCGCCATTGGACCTTTCACTAAAGGGTGGGGCAGTTGCCATGGAGATTCGCATCATGAATTGCAAATGCCATGGAATTGCCCCTACCGTGTCGCACATGCAGTCCTACACGATTGGTCAGGCGGCGCGCCTGCTGGGTGTGAGTCCGGATACCGCGCGCCGCTGGGCGGACGCCGGCCGGGTGACGACCCACCGCGACGACGGCGGCCGCCGACTGATCGACGGCCGGGACCTGGCCGCGTTCTCCATCGAGATCGCCCAGACAGGCACCGGTGAGGAGGACACCTCCTACACCTCCGCCCGCAACGCGTTCCCCGGCATCGTCACCGCGGTCAAGCTCGGCGACGTCGCCGCCCAGGTGGAGATCCAGGCCGGTCCGCACCGGCTGGTGTCCCTGCTGACCCGTGAAGCCGTCGAGGAACTCGGCCTGGAGGTCGGCATGCGGGCCACCGCCCGCGTGAAGTCCACCAGCGTGCACATCGACCGCACCTGACCCACCGCTCCAACCAGCGGCGTCGTCCGTCCCCGACGCGGCCCCCACCACCCGCTCGGGCGACACCGGTCGGCCCGAACAGCCACGTCACCAGGGAGTCCAACCCTCATGTCCTTTGCCTTCAACAGACGCCGCGCCGCTGCCGCGATCGTGACCGCCGCCCTGTTCGTTCCGCTCGTGGCGGCCTGCGGCAGTGACGACAAGAAGGACGCCGGTTCCACCGCGACCCCGTCCGCCAGCACCTCCGGTGCGCCCAAGGCCGCGCTGACGGTGCTGGCCGCCTCCTCGCTGACCGATGTGTTCAAGACCGCAGGCGCCGCGTACGAGAAGAGCCACCCGGGCACGACGGTGAAGTTCTCCTTCGCCGGCTCGCAGGAACTCGCCGCGCAGGTCAAGCAGGGCGCGCCGGCCGACGCCCTGGTGACCGCCGACACCAAGACCATGGACGGCCTGAAGTCCGACACCGGCACCCCGGCCATCATTGCCAAGAACCGCCTGGTGATCGCCACCGGTGAGGGCAACCCGCTGAAGATCACGGCCCTCAAGGACCTGGCCGACACCAAGTTCAAGGTCGTCCTCGCCGCACCCGCCGTCCCCGTCGGCCGGTACAGCAAGCAGGTCCTCGACGCGCAGAAGCTCGTGGTCAAGCCGGTCTCGCAGGAGCCGAACGTCCGCGCCGTGCTGAGCAAGGTCGAGCTCGGCGAAGCCGACGCCGGCATCGTCTACGCGACCGACGCCGCGACCGCCACGAACAAGGTCGACGCCATCGAGATCCCCGACGCGCAGAACGCCGTCGCCTCGTACCCGGCCGCTACCTTGAAGACCACGAAGAACAGCGAGGCCGCCGCCGCGTTCGTGGCCTGGCTGAGCACCCCCGAAGCGCAGAAGATCCTGCAGGCGGCGGGCTTCCAGCAGCCGTAGTCCTGTGCGGGAAGCGGCAGCTCCCCCTGCCGTGAGGGCTGTCCGGGTCGGGGGACCGGACAGCCCTGTGACTGCCTTCGCCTGCCCCGATCCCAGGAACCGCCGATGACACGCATCCGCAGCCGAGCACGCGGCGCGCGCACCCCGGTCGCGCTGGCGCTGCCCGCACTGCTCGCGATCGCGTTCCTGCTGATGCCGCTGATCGGCATCCTCTACCGCACCGACTGGGGTGACATCGGCACCCATCTGACCAGCCCCGACGTCACCACGGCGCTGAGGCTGTCGCTGCTGGTGTCGTTCTGGGCCCTGGGCCTGTCGCTCCTGCTCGGGGTGCCGCTGGCATGGCTGCTGGCCCGGGTCGACTTCCCCGGCAAATCACTGGTGCGCTCCCTCGTGCTGCTGCCGATGGTGCTGCCGCCCACCGTGGGCGGTGTCGCGCTGCTGCTCGGCTTCGGCCGACGGGGGCTGCTCGGGCCGTGGTTGGAGAACACGTTCGGGATCGTGCTGCCGTTCCACACCTCCGGAGCGGTGGTCGCGGCGACCTTCGTGGCGATGCCGTTCCTGGTCATCAGCCTGGAGGGGACCCTGGCGGGGCTGCGCCCGAGCTACGAGGAGACCGCCGCCTCACTGGGCGCCGCGCCCGTGCGGGTGTTCTTCACCGTCACGCTGCCCATGGTCGCCCCCGGCCTGGTGGCGGGCGCGGCGCTGACCTGGGCGCGCGCCCTGGGCGAGTTCGGCGCGACCATCACCTTCGCGGGCAACCTCCCCGGCACCACCCAGACACTGCCCCTCGAGGTCTATCTGCTCCTGCAGGACTCACCCGAAGCCGCCACGTCCGTCTCCCTGTTGCTGCTCGTCATCGCGATGGCCGTACTGATCGCGCTGCGCGGCCGCTGGGCCGGCGGGGCGGTGGCCCGGGAGAGCAGCTCGAAGCGACCCGTGGACGACGGCCCGCCGCCGGCCGATCCGTTGACGAGCACCCCCTCGGACGGCTTTCCCGACCCGAAGTCCTCGGCCGCACCGGACCGGTGGTCGCTGCACACCGACGTCACCGGGTTCAACCAGCTGACCCTGGACGCGGAGCCCGGCACCACCATTGCCATCGTCGGACCCAACGGCGCCGGAAAGACCACGCTGCTGCGCGCCCTCCTCGGCCTCACCCCCCGCGCGCACGCCGAACTGCGCCTCGGCAGCACCGATGTCACGAACCTGCCGCCGCACAAGCGCGGTGTCGCGTGGGTCCCGCAGGACGGTGCGCTGTTCCCGCATCTGACCGCGCTGTCCAACACCGCCTACGGTCTGCGCACCCATCACGTCCCGCGCTCCGATGCACGCCGCACCGCCCAGCAGTGGCTCGACCGGCTCGGCGTCGGCCATCTCGCCCACCGCAGACCCGCGCAGCTCTCCGGCGGGCAGGCCCAGCGCGTCGCCCTCGCCCGCGCACTCGCCGCCCGACCCCGGCTGCTGCTGCTCGACGAACCGCTGGCCGCCCTCGACCAGACCACGCGGGCCCATGTCCGGCACACGCTGCGCACCCACCTCGACGGGTTCGGCGGCGTCTGTCTGATCGTCACTCACGACCCCGTCGAAGCGGTCGCCCTCGCCGACCGGGTGCTCGTCCTCGAGGACGGCCGCGCCCTCCAGGACGCGTCGCCCGCCGACGTGACCCGGCATCCCCGCTCCCCGTGGGTGGCCCGGATGCTCGGCCGCAACGCGTGGCCCGGTACGGCGACCACCAGCGGCCTCGCGCTGGCCGGCGGCGGACAGCTCGTCGTCGCCGACACCCTCACCGAGGGGGCGCGGGCGCTGGCGATCATCGCGCCGGAGGCGGTCTCCGTGCACCGCGACAAACCCGCCGGCAGTCCCCGCAACGTCTGGCCCGGCACGATCCGTGAGATCACCTCCGCCGGCAGCCGGCTGCGCCTTCTCGTCACCTCCGACCAGGCACCCGACCTCGTCGCCGAGATCACCCACCAGGCCGCCGCAGAACTCGGCCTCACCGACGGCACCTCGGTCTGGACCAGCGTCAAGGCCACCGAGGTCACCCTCGTCACGCTCTGAGCCGACCGCGCTGCCCGGCAGTGCCCGGCCCTGACGGATAAACTGCGACGCCGTCCCCCGCCCGTGCCCCACCGCGGCGGACCCACCGGCCGCTGCGAGGGAAGTGAACGGCGAACGTGACACGACATGTGCTCATCCTGGGCGGCACCACTGAAGCGCGCCGGCTCGCGGCGGCGCTGGCCGCCGATCCCGCGCTGCGGGTGACCAGCTCGCTGGCGGGACGGGTGGCCGAACCGCGGCTGCCCGCCGGCGAGGTGCGGATCGGCGGGTTCGGGGGCACGGACGCGCTGGGCCGCTGGCTGGCCGAGCACGCGGTGGACGCGCTGATCGACGCCACCCACCCCTTCGCCGGCACCATCAGCTTCCACGCCGCGGAGGCCGCGGCGTCCGCCGGGATCCCGCTGCTCGCGTTGCGGCGGCCCGGCTGGCTGGGGGGCCCGGACGACCGCTGGCACCCCGCGGATTCCCTGGCCGGGGCCGCCGCGCTGCTCCCGGGGCTGGGCCGGCGGATCTTCCTGACCACGGGCCGGACGGGGCTGGCCGCGTTCGCAGCCACGACCGGTCTGTGGTTCCTGGTCCGCTCGGTCGACGCCCCGGAGCCACCACTGCCGGAGCCCTCGGAAGTACTGCTCGACCGGGGGCCCTTCACCCTCGAAGGGGAGGCGGAACTGCTGCGCCGCCACCGCATCGACGTCCTCGTCACCAAGGACAGCGGCGGACCGGCCACCGCGGCGAAGCTCACCGCCGCCCGCGAGGCCGGGGTTCCGGTCGTCGTCGTCCGCCGTCCGCCGGTGCCCGACGGGGTGCCCGTGGCCGCGACCCCTGAGGAAGCGGCCGCGTGGCTGCACGAGGTGCCGGCGTAGCCCGCAGCCGGGTCAGCCGTCGTCGCGGTCGCCTGCGGGGGTTCTGCGCAGCAGATAGGTGTCCATGATCCAGCCCTTGCGGGCGCGGGCCTCGGCGCGCAGCGTCTGGATGCGGTCCGAGACGTCGGGCAGCGGTCCCGCGACGAGGATCTCGTCCGGTGTGCCCAGGTACGCGCCCCAGTAGATCGTGACGTCGTCCCCGCCGTCCGGAAGGTGCGCGAAGGCCTGGTGCGCGTCGAGCATGACGACGACGTCGTCGGCCCCTTCGGGGAAGCCCGCGGCCAGCTGCCTGCCGGTGGTGATCTGCACGGGCCGCGCGGGGCGGTTCAGCCCGGTCCGGTGCTTGGCGGCCAGCGCCGCGACGCTGCTGATGCCGGGGATCACCTCGTAGTCGAACGCGACCGTCCCGCGGCCGAGAACGTCCTCCAGGATGCCCAGGGTGCTGTCGTACAGGGCGGGATCGCCCCACACCAGGAAGGCGCCGCACTCGTCGTCCGCCAGCTCCGAGGTGATGAAGTGCTCGTAGATGTCGGCCCGGCGATGGCGCCAGTCACCGACGGCCGACGCGTAGACCGGTGACGGCGCCGTACGGTCCCGGTCCGGGTCCTGGGCCGACACCAGCCGGTGCGGGCGCGTCACATGCTGTTCGATGATGTCGTGGCGCAGCTGGACCAGGTCCGACTTCTCCTCGCCCTTGTCCAGCACGAAGAACACGTCGGCCTGATTGAGCGCCTTGACCGCCTGCAGCGTCAGATGGTCCGGGTCGCCCGCGCCGATACCGATGACAAAGATCTTTCTCACGGCATCGAGTCTGCACCATGCGGTCGGGGCGTGACGCCGCCGGGGGCGGCCTGCGGGCTGCCGCCCCCGGCGGGCCGGGGGTCAGAACGCGGTCAGGGTGAAGACGACCTTGTCACCGGTCCTGATACGGAACTGGCAGCCGCCCACGGGGGTCGGCGTGCCGTTGACGGAGATGTTCCAGTACTCGCTCGCGCCCGCCGTGTCGGCGGCTATGCGGCTGACCGCGTAGTCGTCGAACGAGGGGTACCAGGTGCCGTCCCAGGAGAAGTGCGCCCGTCTCGCCGCGTCGTCGAGCGCCGCGGTCGGGGTGGCCACCCGGCCCGGGTTGGCGCCGCCGTTGGTCCCGTCGCACCGGTGCGTGCCACCGGTGGCGGTCGTGACGTCATGGCCGCTGGTCAGAACGATGCCGTTGAAGACCGTGTGGGTGGTGTCGACGACCGTGACCCGGACGAGCACGGGAAGCGAGGCGGCGGTGGCCGGAGTGGCGGACGCGGCGGACGCCGAGGGAGCGATCGCCGTGAAGGCGAGAGCGGCGGCGGCCAGGGCGATGCGCCGGGATGCGGTACGCAGCACGATATGGAGAGCCTTTCGTACGGGGCCGGCGCCGGGACCCCGCACGTGTCCCCCACGGCACGTCGAACCCCTGGCGCGTTCCATGAAGGAAGCGGCAGGGGCCGGAGAACCAGGAGGGGTTCGGGCTCCACGCTGCAGACCATGACAGTGAGAAGCAGTGCACGTCGTACGGCGGGCTCTCCGGCTCGCAGCGCGGAACGCTGCTCACGGTTGCAGGTCAGCGCCGGATTCCCACCGGCTTTCCCCACTCGCGGACGCATGAAATTGTCGGCCCCGCCGCCCGTCGGACGGCCGGAACCGGTCGCATCGTACGGCCCGCCGCGCCTCGCGCACCACCCCTGTTTCCGGGTACTCGAGCGGGCCACGGGGCGGGACGAGCCGGTGTCCCATTTCACCGTCCGGTAGCTGAACAATGCTGACCCGGCGGCCCCTTTGGCCATAGGCTGGACGGTGCAGCTGGTTCGCCCTGTCCGCCAGACAGGCGCGTCGTAAGAGGGAACCCGGTGGAATTCCGGGACTGCCCCGCAGCGGTGAGTGGGAACGACCGCCGTCATACGCACTGGGACCCGAGCCGGGATCTGGGAAGCGACGGCCAGTAGGTGTCTCGTGTCCGTACGAGACGCGCCCGCGAGTCCGAAGACCTGCCACTGCCCGCGCGCCCCCAACGGCGCACGGTGATTCCGGAGACCTCGAGGGCGGGTCGGAGTACACATCAGGCGGGCACGTGCGGCGTTCCGGCGCTTCAGCGACGTGATCCCGTCCGGTCTGTGGTCCCTTCGCGCCGTCGATTCTCCCGGGGTCCTATGGGAGACACTCGCGAAGGAGAGTTCCATGACCAGCACGTCCGCCACCGCACGCTCGACCGTGCACGGCTACCCCCGGCAGGGCCGGAACCGGGAGCTGAAGAAGGCGATCGAGGGCTACTGGAAGGGCGACGTCGGTGCTGACGCCCTGCGGGACGCCGCCGCTGAGCTGCGCCGCACCAACTGGCGGCAGCTCGCCGACGCCGGCATCCAGGAGGTCCCGACCGGCGACTTCTCGTACTACGACCACGTCCTGGACACCAGCGTCATGGTCGGCGCGATTCCGGCCCGGCACCGCGCCGCGGTCGCCGCCGACGCCCTGGACGGCTATTTCGCGATGGCCCGCGGCACGCAGGACGTCGCGCCGCTCGAGATGACCAAGTGGTTCGACACCAACTACCACTACCTGGTGCCCGAGCTGGGCCCGGACACCGTCTTCAGCGCCGACTCGACCCAGCAGGTCGCCGAGCTGAAGGAAGCGCTCGCCCTCGGCCTCTCCGCGCGCCCGGTCCTCGTCGGTCCGGTCACCTACCTCCTGCTCGCCAAGCCCGCCCCCGGCGTCGCGGCGGACTTCGAACCGCTGACGCTCCTCGACCGGCTGCTGCCCGTGTACGCCGAGGTGCTCGCGGATCTGCTCGCCGCAGGGGCCGAGTGGGTGCAGCTCGACGAGCCGGCCCTGGTCCAGGACCGCACCCCGGGTGAACTCAACGCCGCCGCGCGCACCTACCGTGTGCTGGGCGGTCTCACCGACCGGCCGAAACTGCTGGTCGCGTCCTACTTCGACCGGCTGGGCGAGGCCCTGCCGATCCTCGCCAAGGCGCCCATCGACGGGCTGGCGCTGGACTTCACCGGTCCGGCCGCGGCCAACCTCGACGACCTCGCGGCCGTCGGCGGGCTGCCCGGCAAGCGCCTGCTGGCGGGTGTCGTCAACGGCCGCAACGTCTGGATCAACGACTACGAGAAGTCGCTGTCCGTCCTCGGCACGCTCCTCGGGCTGGCCGAGCGGGTCGACGTCGCCTCCTCCTGCTCCCTGCTGCACGTCCCGCTGGACGCCACGGCCGAGCGCGACATCGACCCGCAGATCGCCCGCTGGCTGGCCTTCGCCCGGCAGAAGACCGCCGAGATCGTCACCCTGGCGCGCGGACTGTCCCAGGGCACCGACACGATCGCGGCCGAACTCGCCGCCAACCGGGCCGACCTGGCCTCCCGGGCCGGTTCCGCCCTCACCAACGACCCGGCCGTCAGAACCCGCGCCGCGGCCGTCACCGACAGCGACGCCCGCCGCTCCCAGCCCTACGAGGAACGGGCCGCCGCCCAGCGCGCCCACCTCGGGCTGCCGCTGCTGCCGACGACCACGATCGGCTCGTTCCCGCAGACCACCGAACTGCGCACCGCACGGGCCGAGCTGCGGGCCGGGCGCATCGACACCGCCGCGTACGACGCCCGTATCGAGGCCGAGATCCGCGAGGTCCTCTCCTTCCAGGAGAAGGCCGGCATCGACGTCCTGGTGCACGGCGAGCCCGAACGCAACGACATGGTGCAGTACTTCGCCGAGCAGCTGACCGGCTACCTCGCCACCCAGCACGGCTGGGTCCAGTCCTACGGGACCCGCTACGTCCGGCCGCCGATCCTCGCCGGGGACATCTCCCGCCCCGAGCCGATGACGGTCCGCTGGACACGGTTCGCCCAGTCCCTCACCACCCGCCCGGTCAAGGGCATGCTGACCGGGCCCGTCACCATGCTGGCCTGGTCCTTCGTCCGTGACGACCAGCCGCTCGGCGACACCGCCCGCCAGGTCGCGCTCGCCCTGCGCGACGAGGTCGACGATCTGGAGGCGGCGGGCAGTTCGGTGATCCAGGTGGACGAGCCCGCGCTGCGCGAGACGCTGCCGCTGCGCGCCGACGGCCATGCCGAGTACCTTGGCTGGGCGACCGAGGCCTTCCGCCTCACCGCCGGCGGGGTCCGTCCCGACACCCAGATCCACACCCACATGTGCTACGCGGAGTTCGGTGACATCTTCCAGGCCATCGACGATCTCGACGCCGACGTCATCAGCCTGGAAGCCGCCCGTTCCCACATGCAGGTCGCGGGCGAGCTGGCCACCGCCGGCTATCCGCGCGAGGTCGGTCCGGGCGTCTACGACATCCACTCCCCCCGGATCCCCAGCGCGGCGGAGGCGGCGGCCCTGCTCCGCAAGGGCCTTGAGGCGATTCCCGCCGAACGGCTCTGGGTCAACCCGGACTGCGGTCTGAAGACCCGCGGCTGGCCGGAGGTCAGGACTTCCCTGGAGAACCTCGTCACCGCCGCCCGCGAGGTGCGGAGCACGCTGCCCAGCGCGACCTCCTGACGCGGCCGTGGCCGGGGCGGACACCCCAGGGTGCCCGCCCCGGCCGCGCGCTAGCGCAGTGCCGCCCGCCGTTCCGTACGGGACCGTCCCGGTTCATCCTTTCGGGTTAAGCAAGGAATGTTTGTCCCGGACCGCATCCGGAGGGGCGCTCTGATGGGGGCGCCGCGCCGACCGTCGTGGACGCGGCCCGGACAGCGATCGAACGAGGTGCGGGGGAATGGGCTCTGTTGCTCTGGGCGTCTGGCTGCTCACCGCCTCCCTGGGGGCATATCTGTTCACGATCTGGCTGCGCCACGGTGGCCTGCGGCAACGCGAGGCCGGCATCACCCGGTTACCGGTCTCGCTGATCCTGGGGCACATCCTGCTGGCCGTGGTCGGCCTGGCCGCGTGGACGGTCTTCCTCTTCGGCGATCTGATGGCCTCCGCGTGGGCGGCCTGCGGTGTCGTGCTCGTCGTGGCGTCCCTGGGCCTGATGATGCTGTTCCGCTGGCTGCCCAGCCCCGGTCGCCATGCGCACGGCGAGCGGACCGCCGAGCGGCACTTCCCCGTCACGGCGGTCGTCGCTCACGGCATCTGCGCGGTCGTCACCGTCCTCCTGGTGCTGGCGGTGGCGGTCCACTCGGCCTGAGCGCCCGGCCCGGGCCGACCCGAAGCGTTACGCCCGTAATGCGAACCCTGTCCTCTGCGTAGATCCTGAAGATGTTGTCCATCACGCGAGGAGGTCCGCCATGTCCATGCTCGACAAAATCAAAGGCATGCTCAAGGGTCACGAGGATCAGGCGAAGCAGGGTGTCGAGAAGGCCGGTGACCTCGTCGACAAGAAGACACAGAACAAGTACAGCGGCCAGGTCGACACGGCTCAGGAGAAACTGAACGAGCAGATCGGCGGCACCCGTCCGCCCACCGACGAGGCGGGTCGGTAGCCGGCCGGCGCACCTGTCAGCGACTGGCGACAACGCTCCAGGTCACCCGGGGCGGGTGAACGGAGGCACACAGGGGCAGGCCGAAGCCGTCGGTCAGTCCCAGGTCCGCCCGCAGGCAGCCGCCGCCGTCGCGGGCGGCCGCCAGGTTCCCGGCGGGAATGTCGCCCAGGTGGAGCTTGGCCCGGCGGAACATCGCGAACGCTCCGCCGGGCGGCTGTTCGCCCCACGTCAGATAGAGGAACCGGCCGCCGCGGCGGCCCTGGGCATGGGGCCCGCGGAAGTCGGCCGTTCCGTCCGGCGCGGTGACCAGGGTGACGGCGGTCTCGAAGACCACCTCAGCGGCGTCCGCCGACACCACGGCGTCCGGTACCGCCCCCGCTGGATCCCGACATGGACGTCCCTGTGGTCGCCACAGGCGGCCCCGGGCAGCTCCCGGCCCACGATCCGCACCAGTACCTCTGCCATCGCCTCAGCCCTCAGTCCTCAGTCCTCAGTCCTCAGTCCTCAGCCTCACCCGGATCCTCGTCCGCGCGTCCCGGACACGACGTGTCCACCGTACGGCGAGCCACTGACAGACCCGGAAGGTACGCCCCGTGAACCCCGACTCCGGGTCCCCGCCGCCGTCTCCCGTCGAACCGCCCCGGCGGCGCCGGTCGCGCACCGCGGCATGGGTGGTGGCCGCGGGCCTCATCGCCGCCACCGCAGGGAGCTACAGCGCCGCGGCGGCCCCGCGCCCGGCCGTCACGGGTACCTCCCTGGCCGGCACGGACTGGCGGGCCCAGCAGATCGTGGGCATCGTCAACGTGGAACGCCGGAAACACGGCTGCCGGCGTGTCACGGCGAACGGGAAACTCACGGCGGCCGCCAGGGCGCACTCCGACGACATGGCGGCCCGCGGCTACTACGAGCACGCGACGCCCGACGGTCAGGACCCAGGCAACCGGCTGACCTCCGCCGGGTATCCGTGGACGCGGTGGGGCGAGAACATCGGCAGGGGCGCCAAGGACCCGCGAGCGGCCATGACCGCGTGGATGAAGAGCGCCGCCCACCGTTCCAACATCCTGAACTGCGCGTTCAAGGAGATCGGCGTCGGCGTGAGCATGCGCCCGAACGGCCCATGGTGGACCCAGGACTTCGCCGCCCGCTGACCCCGTCCGACACCCCCGGAGCGCCGCACTCCGACCGACCCCCGACCGCTCTCCGCGCGCGGTGGCGGCGACCCGTGCTTAGCGTGGGACGTAGAGCAGCCCAACGAAGGGACGACTCACCATGAGCGACAGCACAGCGCGGACCAAGCCCGAGCCCGACCGCCCCAACCCCGGGAGCAAGCCACCGCGCGGCGATGCGGGAGGGCGCGGCCGGACCACCATCGCCGACGGCGTGGTGGAGAAGATCGCCGGTCTGGCCGCCCGCGATGTCGTGGGTGTGCACGCCCTGGGCACCGGCTTCGCCCGCACCTTCGGCGCCGTGCGCGACCGGGTGCCGGGCAGCGCGAAATCCGTCACCCGTGGGGTGAAGGCGGAGGTCGGCGAGACGCAGACCGCCCTCGACCTCGACCTCGTCGTGGACTACGGCGTGTCCATCGTCGATGTCGCCAACGCGGTGCGGGAGAACGTGATCGCCGCGGTCGAGCGGATGACGGGACTCGAGGTCGTCGAGGTCAACATCGCGATCGGCGACGTCAAGCTGCCGGACGAAGAGGACGACGACGAGGACGAGCGGGAGCAGCGGGTCCAGTGAGCGGCGGACCGGCGCGGGAGACGGCGGGCGGACGATGAACACGCCGCTGGTCGGCCTGGGCGTGGGAATGGCCCTGGCGTTCGCCGGGTACTTCGGCGGGTTCGGTGCGTTCCTGCTCGTGGCGGCGCTCGGCGCCATCGGCTTCGTGGCAGGGAAGTTCCTGGACGGGGACCTCGATACCGACGAGTTCTTCCGCAGCCGGAGCCGCGACGGCGACCGCGACCGCAGCGGCACCAGCACCGGCAACCGCACCCGCGACCGGGGCCGTGACCGGGACGGCGACCGCCTGCGCTGAGCGGTTCGGCACGGGCCGGCGCCGAGGGGTTCCCCGGCGCCGGCCCGGCCGGCAAGCGCTCTCAACCGCAGCCGCGAACCTCACGGAACGTGCGCACGGCCGGGCCTCCGGCCGGGCGCGCACCGACCCTTACGCCCTCGGCAATGTGCTGGTCACCTTGCGGGGTCCCGCTTCGCCCTGCTCAATCAGCGACAAACCGCGGGGCGCCGCGGATCGGGTCCGGTGACTGCGAGTTCGCGCCAATACCTGGCGTACCGACGAGTAATGCTCGCCACAGGTATAGACCAATGATAAATATGGGGAACGGATCTCACATGTGCGATCACCATGCGTCACTCCCGATGGGAAGGGATCACCCGCTGTGCCCCGTTCCTCCCGCTCCGCCCCGCCCGCCCGTCCGCTCTACCAGCGGATCGCCGACCAACTCCAGGCCGAGCTCGACAAGGGCCGCATAGCCCCGGGAGACCGACTGCCCGCAGAGCGGCTGCTGGCCGACCGCTTCGGCGTCAACCGGCAGACCGTACGCCAGGCCCTGCAGCTCCTGCGCGACCGCGGCATGGTGACCACCGGACGCAGAGGCACCCGCGCCGCGGTCGTCCCGGTGGCGCTGCCGGGTCAGTTGATCGATACGGCGCCCGTCACGCCCGAGGGGATCGACGACGACCTCGGCGTGCTGCGCACCGCGCCCGCCCCCGTCGACATCTCCTGCCTGCTCGGCCTCACCCCCGGCACGCCCACCCTCGTCCACCAGCGGGTCGAGCAGGCGCCCGGGGCCCAGTTGGCGAACGCGACGTCGTACTTCTCGCCGGTCGCGCTCGCCGAGATCCCGCGGCTGGCCGAACACCGCCGCGCCTCGTCCGAGCCCCACCGCGGCAACCTGCGCGGCCTGTACCAGTGGATGATCGACGCCGATCTGCGCCCCCACCGGCGCGACACCATCGATCTCACCCCGGTCCACAACCCCCGGCCGGCCGCCCCGGACCACGCGAAGCTGACCATCCGCCGGACCATCGCCGATCAGCACGGCCGCGTCCTGGAGGTCACCGACCTCCAGCTGCCACCCGGCCCGGCCCAACTCGTCTACGACTTCGCCCTCCCCGTCACCTGACCGGCGGGCGCCACGAGCTCCGTCCCAGACGCCCTACGCAGGGCCGCCGACCCGCTCGGACCTCCCCCTATACGACCCACCGGGTCCCCGAGGATAGGCCGCCGGTGGCATGAGGACTATGGTCGATATCCCAGGACCACTACGACGAAGGGGCAGTCGGCAATGGCGCAGGACGAGGCCGTTATCGGCTGCACGGGGGAACTTCTGATCGCCACGCGTGGATCCGCCGGACCCGGCGAGATCCTGGTGCGCGTCAGAGGGGGAACCGAGACCTTCCTCGCCTGGTCCGAGGAGCCCCTGCCGCGCGGGACGACCGTGCTCGTCATCGAGTCCCGCGGGACCCGGCAGGTCGGCGTCATCGAGTGGGCAGATCCCCTGGATGCGTTGGGCGGCGTCACCGACGCCCCTTAAAGGAGACGAAATGTTCGGTTATCGCGTTCCCGCCCCCGACGAGGCGATGCTGATTTCAGGCGGCAGGCGGGGACTGGAAGGTGCGCCGTTCCGCGTGGTGACCGGCCACGGAAAGTTCGTGCTCCCCGTCTTCCGCAAGACCCGCTTCCTCACCCTGGCGATGTGCGAGGCCGAGGTCGCCGAGACCTGTGTGACCAAGCAGGGGATCGCGCTGACGGTCCGGGCCGTGATCGCCTTCAAGGTGGGCAACGACCGGGAGAGCATTGTCAACGCCGGTCAGCGGTTCCTCTCCGACCAGGACCAGATGTCGGTACTGACCGGCCGGATCTTCGCCGGTCATCTGCGCTCCATCATCGGCTCGATGACGGTCGAGGAGATCGTCACCGAACGGCAGAAGCTCGCCACCGAGGTCCTGGAGACCTCCAAGACCGAGATGGCGAAGATCGGTCTGACCGTCGACTCGCTGCAGATCCAGTCGATCGACGACGGCAACACCGGATACATCGCCGCGATGGCGGCGCCGCACAAGGCCGCCATCCAGCGGCAGGCCCAGATCGCCCAGGCGCAGGCCACCCAGGCCTCGGTGGAGGCGGAGCAGGTGGCCGCACGGAACCAGGCCGAGTACGCCCGGCAGACCGCCGTGGTCAAGGCCGAGTACTCGGCCCAGGTGGACCGCGCGCAGGCGGAGTCCGCTCAGGCCGGCCCGCTGGCGATGGCCCACGCACAGCAGGAAGTGCTCATCGCCCAGACCGAACTGGCCCAGCGCCAGGCCGAGCTCCGGCAGCAGCAGCTGCGGGCAGAGATCGTGAAGCCCGCCGAGGCCGAGGCCGAACGGATCAAGGTGCTGGCGATCGCCGAGGCCGAGCGGATGAAGATCCAGGCCGAGGCCGCGGCCTCGTACGACCGGGTGGCACTGGACCGGATGCTGATCGACCAGCTGCCGCTTATCGTCAAGGAGGCCGCCGGCGGCCTCGCCGGGGCCAACGTCAACGTCCTCAACGGCGCCGACGGCCTCAGTGAGATCGCGGCGGGACTGGTCGGCCAGGGGCTGACCATCCTGGACTCCGTCCGCAAGAACCTGAGCGGCTCCACCGAGTACCCCCGTCCGGGCAAGGACAACGGCCTGCTCGAACTGCAGGGTTACCTGAAGCCGGCCGCCGGCCCCACGGAGCCGGTCAAGCCGAAGCCCACCGAGAAGGACACCGACAAGGACACCGGCCGGGACAAGCCGACCGACGGCCCGATCACGATCGACTAAGGCCTTAGGGGCAGCGCGCCACCGGGCGCGGCCGGACTCCAGGAAGGGACCGGCGGACAGGAGTTGATGCTCCGTCCGCCGGTCCCTTCGGCATGTCCGGCACGGCAGGACGCTTGGCCGCGCTACGCCAACAGCGGGAACGGGGCGGCGGACGCGCCGGAGGGCGGACGCGATCGGGAAGAGTGACCGAGCGGTCCACCGCACACGTGTCACCCCACACCTCGACGCACAGGCAAGAAAGGTCCGGCCCATGCCCCGCACCACCTCGCGCCTGCCCGCCCGTCCGTCCTCCGGCTCCCGCCGGCACTCCCGGCCCGGGAGCCGCTTACGTACGGCGGTCGTCGTGACCGCCGCCTGGAGCGCCCTGTTCGTCATGGCGGTGCCCGGGAGCGCCGACGCCGTTCCGGGTCCGCTGTTCGCGGACGCGACGTATCCAGCGCCCGGCGTGCGGTACGAGACGTTCTCGGTGGCCGCGTCCCACGGCACGGCGCACGGCCACCTCCTGACGGTCGATCTGGACGACGCCCGTGTGAAGGTCGAGCTGCTGCGGCCCGGCACGAGCGGCGCGGTGACCGGCATCCGGGCGCCGGTGTCCCGGCTGGCCGACGCGCGCGGCGCGGTCGCCGCCGTCAACGGCGATTTCTTCGACATCACCGAGGACGAGCACCCGGGCGTGCGGCCGACCGGTTCCGCCGTGGGCCCTGCCGTCGCGGACGGGCGGCCGCTCAAGGCCGCTGTTCCGGACGGCCAGCGCTACGGCCCCGCGCTGGTGCCGGGAGCGACCGGCGAGGACGTGCTGGGCATCGGCGCCGACGGCACGGCCCGGCTGGACCGGCTGCGGCTGCGCGGCACCGTCGTCACCCCGCCCGGGACATGGGAGCTCGCCGGCTTCAACCAGTACGCGCTGCCCGTGAACGGCATCGGCGCGTACACCTCGGCCTGGGGACCCGCCTCCCGCGAACGCGCCGCATGCGGAACCGACGACGTTCGCGCCGCCCCCTGCGGCACCGACCCCTACGAGGTGACGGTGCACAACGGCCGCGTCACCTCGGTCTCGACCACCCTGGGCGAAGGCCTCGTCCCGCGCGGGACGGTCGTCCTGGTGGGGCGCGAGGCCGGCGCCCGCGTACTGCGCAAGCTGCGGCCCGGTGACCCCGTAGCCGTCCGGCACCGCCTCCGGGCCACCGGACGCGTCCCGCTGACCTTCGCGATCGGCGGGTATCCGGTCCTGCGCGACGGCGTCCCCCTGGACGGCCTCGACGAGACCGTCGCCGCCACCCGGACCGCCGCCGGATTCAGCCGCCACGGCCACCGGTTGTATCTGCTGGCCCTGGACGGCGGCGCCGAACACGACGACGGACTGACCCTCGGCGAACTGGCCCGACTGCTGCGCGCCCTCGGAGCCGACGGCGCCGTCGACCTCGACGGAGGAGGCTCGTCCACCCTCGTCACCCGGCTCCCGGACGCCGCGCACAGCACGGTGCGGAACCATCCGTCCGGCGTGCCCGAACGCCCGGTGCCGAACGGGATCGGCGTGATCTCCTCCGCGTGACGCCGACACAGCCCGCCCGCGCCCGCACGTTCACGCCCCGTGGTGCTCCGGACCGTGGTGCGGCGGACCGTGGTGCGGTGGCGGGGGGCCGGTCGGTGGGGGCGGGATCGAGCCGAGACCGGGGGCGGGTTCGGGCCACACCAGCAGGACGGGACAGGGCGCGTGGTCGACGACGAACCGGCCGTCGCGCCCCAGACTGCGGGGCCCCAGCCGGTGGAGGTCGCCGTCCCGCGCGCAGATCAGCAGTTCGGCGCCCTCCGCCGCCCGGACCACCTCGCGCGCGATGCGCCCGTGGACCTGCAGCCGGGCCGCGGGCCGGCCGAGCCGGTCGGCCGCCGCTTCCAGGAGTTCGGCACCGGCCGTCGCCGACAGCTCCTCCAGATAGTCGCCCGGATCGCGCTCACGGTGACCGCGGCCGAGCAGACCCGCGAACGCGCCGTGCGCGGCGGCCTCGACGTCGTCACCGGTGACGTGGAGCAGGGTGAGTTCGGCCGAGTCGGGGACGTGCGAGCGGGCGGCGTCCACGGTCGCCTGCCAAGCGCCCTCGGTGATCCAGATGATCGTGGTCACGGGTCGTCGGGCCTCCGGTCGTCGAACTTCCGGTCGTCTGCGGCGCCACCCACACTGCCACAGCGACGGCCGGCTCAGCGGGAGCGGCGTCCCTTAGCCTGTAAGGGCTATGGCGCACGCCGGGCGGTGAGCGGAGTGTCGGAGTATGCAGATGAAGCAGATGACGAGGAACCCGTGGCTCCTGCTCGCCCTGCCGCTCATTCCCCTGGTGGCCCTGCTGCGGCGGTTCCGGCGCCGGGTGCGGCCGGGCGGTGGCGGTCCCGGCGGTCCGCCGCCCGCCGGCGTCCGCGAACCGCGCCGGCCGAAGCCGTCCCTCCCCGCGGCGGCGCTGTCCCGGTCGGAGCCGGGTGCGTGACGCCCCCGACCGGTGACGACGCGCCCGCGGACCACGTCGACGTGCTGATCGTCGTCGGTGCCGGCCTGTCCGGCATCGGCGCCGCCTGCCACCTCCGCCGGGAGACCCCGGACAGGACGTTCGCGGTCCTGGAGGCCAGGGACGCGATCGGCGGCACCTGGGACCTGTTCCGCTACCCCGGCATCCGCTCCGACTCCGACATGCAGACGCTGGGCTACACGTTCCGGCCCTGGACCGGCGCCAAGGCGATCGCCGACGGGGACGCGATCCGCGAGTACGTCCGCGACACCGCCCGCGAGCACGGCGTGGACGGCGATCGCGCCCTGGCGGCTGTACCAGAACTACCCGCGCGACATCCTGATGCTGCGGCGCGGCCGACTGGAGGACGCCGGCATCCGCTTCAGCCGCCGGCCGGCCCTCGAGCCACGGCCCCCGGCTCAGAAACTCCCGTATTTTACCTGCCAGGTGGGCAGGCCCATCCGGCGCCAGCTACTCCACTTTGAGCGCCGCCATACGTTCGCGGCGTTCGACAATCCAGGCCGGGAGGCGGTGGCCTCTTGCATTGCGCGGCCAGTCGTCAGCTGCAGCGTGTACCTCCTTGACGAGCGCTGGAAGGCGGTGAGTCACCTCCTGGAACCAGCTCGGAATCCACTCGGCGAGTTCGCCGAGAGTCAGGTTGTTCTTCACACTGTTCACGCGCGCACAGCACAGCACCACATTGCCGACCACGTAGCCCTTGGACGAATCGACTCGGTCGATCGAGACGCCGTATGGATTGCGGCCGATGCCGTACCCCGTCAACATGGGCTTGCCTGTGTAGAAGCACGCGGCTCCCTGCCAGTGCCAGAGAGCCGCGAGGTAGCCGTTCGGCAAGTCGTACTCAAGCAGTTGGCGGCTGGGACGCATCCCGCGCTCGCCGCTGGCCAGGCGGCGCTGTCGGTCGTTGAAGTAGGACTCCGGTGTGGCTCCGAGCGCTTTCCTCGCATCCTTCGCGCGGCATGCCCGGCAGATGGACAGTCGCCGAGCGTCAATGCGCCCCCGCACAAAGGGGAATTGGTCCTTGAGTTGCACGGTGTCGCATCTGCGACACCGTGAGCGCTCATCGTCCACCCGTTCGGGAGGAACGCCTCGCGACAGGTGGGACACAAGACCCATCTTCTTCAGTCGATACGCAACGGTCTTGTGAGCGCAACCCACGACGGCGGCGATCTCCCGGTTCGTCAGCCCCTTGTCGTAAGAGGCACGAAGCTTCTTCGACAGGCCAGGGAGCCGCTGGTGACGGCACTCCTTGCACTTGCGGCCCTCGCGCTCAGCCCTCCGGAATTGTCGCGGTGCTTGTAGCCGATTCCCGCACCACACGACGGACACTCCCTCGTGAGCTGTTCCGCCATCAGAAATTCCCGTAGTTCACCTGCCAAGTCGGCAGTCCGATGTTCCTCCAAAGTTTGATGCACCTGTCCCTGTCATCCAGGCAAACGCGCACGTTGTAGCGGTGCCGGACGTGCGCGTCGAACAGCTCGGCCTTGACGACGTCGTCGCGGCGCGTGTCTCCGGCGTGCCGCATCCACAGCTCGTCGCAGGGCACGCCGTGTGCCGCGATCCAGGCCTCGGTCTGGGCCCGGAACTCCTCGCCGCGGCCGGACAGCAGCACGATCCGGTCGCCGTTCGCCTTCTGGAAGGCGACGAGGGCGTCGCGCACCGAGGTGTTCAGGCCGTCCTGCTCGCAGCGGCTGAAGTCGTACGGGTTGCGGTTCCGGTTGATGGCGAGGGTGCCGTCGATGTCGCACATCACGGCGTCGGGCAGGGCCGGGTCCGCGGTGTAGGGCAGGACGGCGGGCGTGTCGTTCATCCAGGCGTCCGTGAGCCGCCAGCCACCGCGGGTGGACTTGGTGTGCTTGTCGGCCAGGATGCGGATGATCTCCTCGCCCACGGGGTTGTCGCGGGCCGCGTCGCGGCGCAGGCATTCCTCGATCGGCACATCGGTGAAGTCATGGACGACGAAGACCGCCAGCCCGCCGACGGCGGCCTTGAGCCGCTTGGGGATGTGCGGGGTCAGATGGGTGTTGTCGACGACGACGTCGAAACCGGCGGCGACCGTCTCCCGCACGGCGGCGTCCTGGATGGCGAGGACGGTCTGCTCGTGCTCGTGCGACCACTGCCGGCCGCCGCCGCTCCCGCCGTCGCCGAGCATCACCCGCAGGTCGTCGAGGTTGACGCGCCGGACGCGGCCTTCGGAGTCGGCGCACAGCTTGCGGGCGGCGGTGGTCTTCCCGGAGGCGGGCAGACCGGTCATGACGTGCACGGTGGGCATCGGGTTCAGCCTTCTTCGTCGTTCGCGAAAGGGTCGGAGGGGCCGGGCTTGATCGCCCGCCAGAACTGTAGATCGACGTTCTGTCCGTCGAGCAGCTGGAACATGGTGCCGCGCACCGTCCGGTCGCTGATCCGCTGGGCGGCGCGGGCGAACGCGGCCCGGTCGTGGCCGAGCGGCGCGAGAGCCGCGAACTCCTCCCGGGCGCTCGCGGCCAGCGTTTCGGCCTGGGCCACCAGACCTTCCACGATGCCGCGCACCCAGGCGTCGAACTCGTCCGGGACCTGTTCGAGCAGTGCGTCGAGCGGGCCGGTGCCGCCCGCCGCGTACGCCGCCAGTTCCTCGGCCCGGCAGCCGAGGGTCTGGGCGAGCCGCTTGGGGTCGCGGTCGGCGAACCGCTGGATGCCGAGGCTGCGCCAGATGTCCCGTTCGGTGACACCGGTGATGACCTTGTGCAGCCGCACGTAGTCCGCGGTCTTGGCCTTCGTCCGCACCCCGGAGTCGAATCGCAGGACGTACCCCTCGGCGTCCGTTCCGGTGACCTCCTGGCCGTCGACGCGGATGTTGTCCGCCGTCATCGCGAGCAGCCGGGCCAGATCGGGCGCGGGCCAGCTGCGGACGACGGAGCCGATCGGCTGCCACTCCACCGCGGCCTCGGCGAGGGCGCGTTCGGTGCCGTCGTGCGCGTACGCCGCGAGCAGCACGAGGTCGCGCCGCTCGCCGTAGTTCACGACGATGCGGTTCTCCGGGTACAGGATCTCGACGAGGTACGTGCTCCGCGGGTCGAGCGCACCGGTGTCGGCGGCACGCAGCCGCCGCGTCGCCCAGGTGGCCTGCTCCGAGGTGAACGAGCCCTTGGAGGCGACGTGCCAGCGGGCGTCGTAGTGGAAGACGATGCCGAGGGAACCGTCGACCTTGTCGTAGACCTCGAACGGCTCGACGGGCAGTGCCGGCGCGTACGGCAGCCCGAGGCCGTGCTCCCCGACGTTGAAGAACTTCTCGAACGGCCACGCCACGATCGCACCGGTCCCGTCGTCGGCCACCAGGCCGCGGCAGCGGATGGTGACGTCGGTCCAGGCGCGCTCGTACTGGCAGGTGCGCGTGTAGGTGTAGATCGAGAGGGGCAGTTCGGGGTGCTGCTTGCGCGAGACGTGTCCCGACTCGATGGCCGCGACGAGGTCTTCGGGCTTGACGAGGGTTTCGAGGTCGGTCACGGCTGCTCCTGATCGGGTCATGGGTGTCCGGTGCAGCGTGACCGGTATCGCTGGTTCGTGCGATTGAATTATTGATCATCATCGATCGCCGAGCGGACCCGGCCCGGTGGCGGGTAGGATCGCCCGCGCCATGCAGATGAATGCCACGTACACCAGTTTTGTCGCGGTCGGCGACTCCTTCACCGAGGGAATGTCGGACGCCCTCCCGGACGGTTCGTACCGGGGATGGGCCGACCTGGTCGCCGGGCGCCTCGCCGCCCGCGTCCCTGATTTCCGGTACGCCAACCTCGCGGTGCGGGGCAAGCTCATCCGGCAGATCGCGGACGAGCAGGTGGACACCGCCGCGTCGATGCGCGCCGACCTCGTCACGCTGGTCGGCGGGCTCAACGACACCTTGCGGCCCAAGTGCGATGTCGACGCCGTCTGCGCGCTGCTGGAGCAGTCCGTGGAGAAGCTGGCGCCCAGCTGCGGGCAGCTCGTCCTCATGCGCAGCCCGATCCGCCGGGGACCCGTCGCGGCCCGCTTCCTGCCGCGTATGGAGCAGCTCTTCGCGTTCCTCGACACCCTCGCGGAACGGCACGGCGCGGTCGTGGTCGACCTCTACGGGTCGGGGGTGCTCGGTGATCCGCAGATGTGGGCCGACGACCGGCTGCATCTGAACGCCGAGGGCCACCGCCGGGTGGCCGAGGCGGTCTGGCAGGCGCTCGGCCACGAGCCGGAGTCGGACTGGACGGAGCTGCTGCCGCCCGCCGTGCCGCCGGGCTGGGTGACGCGGCGCGGCGCCGACCTGCGCTTCACGCGCGAGCACCTGGTGCCGTGGATCGGGCGGCGGCTGACCGGCCGCTCCTCGGGGGACGGCATGCCGCCCAAGCGCGGCGAGCTGCTCCCGTACCGGACCGACCAGGCTGACCAGGGCTGACCAGCGCCGACGCGCTCTGCCGGCGGCCGATCCGGCCGGGGCGCTGGCCTGCGCCGACGCGCAGTAGACTCTCTGCACGTGACTGCTAAGCCTCGTATCCCGAACGTCCTGGCCGGCCGCTACGCCTCGGCGGAGCTCGCCACCTTGTGGTCCCCCGAGCAGAAGGTGGTGCTGGAGCGCCGTCTGTGGCTCGCCGTCCTGCGGGCGCAGAAGGACCTCGGCATCGAGGTGCCGGAGCAGGCGCTCGCCGATTACGAGCGGGTGCTGGAGCAGGTCGACCTCGCCTCCATCGCCGAGCGCGAGAAGATCACCCGGCACGATGTGAAGGCCCGCATCGAGGAGTTCAACGCCCTCGCCGGGCATGAGCAGGTCCACAAGGGCATGACGTCGCGCGACCTCACCGAGAACGTCGAGCAGCTGCAGATCCGGCTGTCGCTGGAGCACGTCCGCGACCGTACGGTGGCGGTGCTGACCCGGCTGGGGAAGCTCGCGGCCGAGTACGCCGAGCTGGTCATGGCCGGGCGTTCGCACAACGTCGCCGCGCAGACCACCACACTGGGCAAGCGCTTCGCGACGACGGCGGACGAGCTGCTGGTGGCCTTCGAGCGGGTCGAGGACCTGCTGGGCCGCTACCCGCTGCGCGGTATCAAGGGCCCGGTCGGCACCTCGCAGGACATGCTGGACCTGCTGGGCGGCGACACCGCCAAGCTCGCCGAGCTGGAGGACCGGATCGCCGGTCACCTGGGCTTCTCGCGGGCCTTCACCTCCGTCGGCCAGGTCTACCCGCGCTCGCTGGACTACGATGCGGTGACCGCGCTGGTGCAGCTGGCCGCAGCCCCCTCCTCGCTGGCCAAGACGATCCGGCTGATGGCCGGGCACGAGCTGGTCACCGAGGGCTTCAAGCCGGGCCAGGTCGGCTCGTCCGCGATGCCGCACAAGATGAACACCCGCTCCTGCGAGCGCGTCAACGGTCTCGCGGTGATCCTGCGCGGCTACGCCTCGATGGTCGGCGAGCTGGCGGGCGACCAGTGGAACGAGGGCGACGTGTCCTGCTCGGTGGTGCGCCGGGTCGCGCTGCCGGACGCGTTCTTCGCCTTCGACGGCCTGCTGGAGACGTTCCTGACGGTGCTGGACGAGTTCGGCGCCTTCCCGGCCGTCATCGCCCGTGAGCTGGACCGCTACCTGCCGTTCCTGGCCACCACGAAGGTGCTGATGGGCGCGGTGCGCGCCGGTGTGGGC
The DNA here is from genome assembly GCF_023701745.1 of Streptomyces sp. RKAG293. NCBI lineage: Bacteria > Bacillati > Actinomycetota > Actinomycetes > Kitasatosporales > Streptomycetaceae > Streptomyces > Streptomyces sp. RKAG293. Next base: position 1,318,630 of record NZ_JAJOZB010000001.1, read on the forward strand.
CGGGAGATCGCGCACGAGGTCATCAAGGAGCACGCGGTGGCCTCCGCGCTGGCGATGCGCGAGAAGGGCGCCGAGCGCAACGAGCTGCTGGACCGGCTCGCCGAGGACGAGCGGATGCCGCTGGACCGGGCGCAGCTGGACGCGCTGATGGCCGACCGGCTGTCGTTCACCGGTGCCGCCGCCGGACAGGTCGCGGCCGTCGTGCAGCGGATCGCCGAGGTCGCCGAGCGGCACCCGAAGGCGGCCGCGTACGCGCCCGGAGCGATCCTCTGACGCCGGAGGAACTCGAAGCCGCCCGCGACCGCACCATCGAGGATGTGGCCGCGGGCGGTCTGCGTGTGCTGTTCTGCGGGATCAATCCGGGGCTGCTGTCCGCGGCGACCGGCCACCACTTCGCCCGGCCGGGCAACCGGTTCTGGCCGGTGCTGCACGCCTCGGGCTTCACTCCCCGGCGGCTGCTCCCCGCCGAGCAGCGCGAGCTGCTCTCGTACGGGCTCGGCATCACCAATGTCGCGGCGCGGGCCACGGCGCGGGCGGACGAGCTGAGCGCCGCGGAGATGGTGGAGGGCGGCCGGATCCTGGACGCCAAGGTGCGGCAGCTGGAGCCGGCGTGGCTGGCCGTGGCCGGCATCACCGCCTACCGGGTCGCCTTCGGTGAGAAGGACGCCCGGATCGGCCCGCAGGAGCGGACCATCGGCCGGACCCGGATCTGGGCGCTGCCGAACCCCAGCGGGCTCAACGCCCACTGGACGGCCGCGGCCATGGCGGAGGAGTTCGGACGGCTGCGCGCGGCGTCCGGCGACCCGGATCCGGCCGCCCGCTAGGCACTTGAGGGTGCTCCGGTGAGGCTCCGGCCGCGACCGGCGCCGCGCGGGCTGCAACGGCACTCGCCGCGCGGCCGCTGGCCAGGTACGATCCGCCCACATACACGCGCCGGCTGGGAGGACATACGTTGGGGCGGCTCACCGGCGGGGACCCGTCCCTGCTGCGACGGATCAATTCCGCGGTGGTCCTCCATGCGCTGCGCGGGTCCCAGACCCCCACTCTGACCGAGCTGGTGCACAGCACCGGGCTCTCCCGGCCGACCGTCGAGGGCGTCATCGAGGGGCTGACGGAGTCCCGTCTGGTGGTGGAGGCCCCGGCCGAGCCCGGTGACGCCCGCAAGCAGGGCCGGCCGGCCCGCCGCTTCCGGTTCCACGCCGAGGCCGGCCATCTGCTGGGCATAGAGATCGGCGCGCACCAGGTGCGTGCGGTGCTGTCCGACCTCAGCGGCCAGCTGCTGGGCTCGCTGGGTCATGACGTGGCGGAGGCGGCGTCCGCGGACGACCGGCTGGACCGGGTCCGCGGCACCGTCGCCGAGCTGCTCCGCAAGTGCGGGGTGGCGCGCAGCACGCTGTGGGCGGTCGGTGTCGGCAGCCCCGGCATCGTCGAGGCCGACGGCGCGGTTCGGTTGAGTACGGCGCTGCCGGGCTGGACGGGTCTGCCGCTCGGCGAGCGGCTGCAGCGGTCGTTCCGCTGTCCGGTGCTGGTGGAGAACGACGCGAACGTCGCGGCCGTCGCCGAGCACTGGAAGGGCGTCGGCATGGGGACCGACGACATGGTCTTCGTGCTGGCCGGGCTGAGCCCGGGTGCCGGTTCGCTGATCGGCGGCCGGCTGCACCGCGGCTTCGGCGGCGCGGCGGGCGAGATCGGGGCGCTGCACCTGCTGGGGCAGGAGGTGACACCGGAGCATCTGCTGTCGACCACCGGGACGCCGCTGCACCCGCTGGACGAGTCGGCCGTCGCCCGGGTCTTCGCGCTCGCCAAGGGTGGCGATGTGCAGGCCAAGGAGGCCGTGGACCGGTATCTGCGGCGGCTGGTGCACGATGTGGCGGCCCTGGTGCTCGCCCTCGACCCCGAGCTGGTGGTGATCGGCGGCTGGGCGGCGGGCCTGGACGGCGTTCTGGAGCCGCTGCGCGACCAGCTGGCGCGCTACTGCCTGCGGCCGCCGGAGGTGACGCTGTCGGCGCTGGGCCAGGAGGCCATCGCCACCGGGGCGCTGCGGCTGGCGCTGGACCACGTCGAGGAGCAGTTGTTCGCCGTCGAGCAGACCTCGCTCCCCCGGCGCTGAGCCGACGGCGCCCTCCCGACAGCACTGAGCACCGGAACCCCCAGGGTCCCGGTGCTCATGTGGGTACGACGCTGTGTCTCAGGACGCCTGGCGGCGCTCCTGCTCCTCGTGGGGGGTGACCTCCACGGCGCCGGAGTCACCGAAGGTGAGCCGGCAGGTGTCCGCGCGGTAGGTGGAGATCGCGACGGCGGCGACCTGGCCGGCCGCGAAGTAACGCGTGGTGACGACGAGGACCGGGGCACCGGGCAGCCGGTCGAGCTGCTTGGCGTCCTCGGCGCGGGCCGAGCCCAGCTCCACGGCGCGGTCCTCACCCTCCAGGTCCAGCCGCTGCAGCTCCCGCAGCACGGCGGGCGCGTGGGTCGCCGGGGACAGCAGACCGGGCAGTCCGGGGACCGACTCGGCGGGAACGTAGAGCAGTTCGGTGGCGACCGGCTGGCCGTTCATGACGCGCTCGCGCCGGATGGTGTGCACCGGGACCCCGGCACCGCTGTCGAAGAGCCGGGCGACGGCGGCCGGGGCGACGGCCTCGGCGCAGCCGACCGTGCGCCAGGTGTCGTTGCCGATACCGGGCCAGGCGTTGTCCGCCGGGCCGACGGCCACACCCATGCGGGGCGGGGCGACGGTGGTGCCGACACCACGGCGGCGCTGCAGCCGTCCTTCGAGCTCGAGCTGCTCCAGGGCCTGGCGGAGCGTGGCCCGCGCGACACCGAAGCGGGCGGCGAGGTCACGCTCGTTGGGCAGGATCTCGCCCACCGAGAACTCGGAGTCGAGCGCGTCATTGAGCACGGTCTTCAGGTGCCAGTACTTCGGCTCCTGAACGTCCTGCGTCGCGTCGAGCTGCGTGGTCCCCACCCTGTCCTCGCAATCGCTGGGGCCCTGAGCGGGCCTTGTTCAGCCTTGTTTCGGAACCCCTGTTTATTAAAGGTTCTTGCACTACTAAGGCGACGATAGGGCGGGCCTCCCCCTTGGTCAAGACCAATCATCGATCCGGTCCCTGACCAGGGACGCCTCGTACGCATGACGTTCACGCGATGTTGATGCCGCGCCACAGGGGCGTGGGCCGGTCACGGAGCGTCGCCGCCGGCCGGGGGTGACCGGGGCGGCACTCCGGTGGGACCGGCCGTGCCGATGTCCGGGCGGGGCGGCGGGCACGGAGCCACAATGAGGCCGGGCCGCCGCAGCGGCGGCCGCTGCGGGAACGAAGGGGAACCGGATGCGTTACGCGGTACTGGGTACGGGCGAGGTCGGCCGGACGCTCGCGGGCAAGCTCGTCGCGCTGGGCCACGAGGTGACGCTCGGGTCGCGTACGAAGGACAACCCGGCGGCGCTGGCGTGGGCGCAGGAGGCCGGGCCCGGTGGGCACCACGGGACGTTCGCGGATGCGGCGGCCTTCGGCGAGGTCGTCGTCAACGCCACCGGGGGCATGGTGTCGCTGCAGGCGCTGGAGGCGGCGGGTGCGGCGAACCTCGCGGGGAAGCTGCTGGTCGACGTCGCCAATCCGCTGGCGTTCGCGGCCGGGGAGATGGTGCTGGACCCGGTGGGCTCCGACAGTCTCGGCGAGCGGATCCAGCGGGCGTTTCCGCAGGCCCGGGTGGTGAAGACGCTCAACACGGTCAACTCGGCGGTGATGGTGGATCCTTCACGGGTGCCGGGTGAGCATGTGCTGTTCCTGAGCGGGGAGGACACGGCGGCGAAGGAGCAGACGGCCGCGCTGCTGGCGGAGTTCGGCTGGCCGCGCGAGCGGGTCGTGGACCTCGGCGGGATCACGTCGGCCCGCGGTACCGAGGCCTATCTGCTGCTGTGGGTGAAGGCCATGGGCGCCCTGGGGCACGCCGACTTCAACGTCACACTGCAGCGGGCCGGTTGACCGCTGTCCTGCCCGCCACGGAGGAGGGAAGGAGCCCCGACCGAGACGGGGGCGCCCGGTCGGGGCTGCTGGCCGGGCCGGCAGCGAACACCGGCCCGTATCCAGTGAACTCACGGTGCCCCATAGGAGTTCCCGGGCTTCCCCGATACCCTTCCTGACGTCATGTCTATCAACGGTCAGGAGCGCTCCATGCCCCGAACCGCCTCCCTCGTCGAGGTCTCCCCCGCCGGTCTCCCGCCCGTTCTCGTCGCCTACGAGCGCCGCGGCAAGGGAGAGCCGCTGGTGCTGCTGCACGGCATCGGGCACCACCTCCAGGCATGGGACCCGGTGGCCGGTCTGCTCGCGGCCGAGCGGGACGTCATCGCCGTGGACCTGCCCGGCTTCGGCCAGTCCCCCGCTCAGCACGAGTCCGTCCCCAGTGACCTGCCGACCGCCGTCGCCGCGCTCGACGCCTTCTTCACCGCGCTCGGGCTCGACCGCCCGCATGTGGCCGGCAACTCCCTCGGCGGCCTCGTCGCACTGCACCTGGGTCGCGAACGGCTCGTGCGCAGTGTGACGGCGCTGTCCCCCGCCGGGTTCTGGACCGAGTCGGAACGGCGCTACGCCTTCACCGTGCTGGGGGCGATGCGGCGCGGCGCCCTGCTGCTGCCGCCGACCACCGTGCAGCGGATGGCCCGCAGTACGGCCGGCCGCGCCGCGCTCACCAGCGCGATCTACTCCCGCCCCGGTCAGCGTTCGCCGGAGGCGGTGGTGGCCGAGACGCGTGCCATGCGGGAGGCCGCCGGATTCGAGGCCACGCTGGCGGCGGGCCGGGCCGGCGTCGTCTTCAGCGACGACGTCCCCGATGTCCCGGTGACCATCGCCTGGGGCTCCCAGGACCGCGTCCTGCTGCGCCGCCAGGGGATCCGCGCCAAGCGCACCATCCCCGGTGCCCGGCTGATCCGGCTGCCCGGCTGCGGCCATGTGCCGATGAACGACGACCCGGAGCTGGTGGCCCGGGTCATCCTCGACGGCTCGCGCTGACCGCCGGCCGGGCCTCCGCCGCCCGGCCCGTCAGGGCTCCGGTCCGTTCGCCCGGCGCGCGCCGGGCGAGCATTCCGGAGCCCACCGCGACTCCCGCCGCGACCAGCAGGCTGCCCGCCAGCCGTCCGGGCCCGAACGTGCCCACGCCGACCAGCGGCGCGGTCAGCGCCGCGGAGACCGGGATCAGCCCGGAGAAGAGCGTGGCGCGCTCGGCGCCGATGCGCTGCATCCCGGCGTACCAGCAGACGAAGCCGATGACGGTCGCCACGACGGCCTGCCAGCCCAGCGCCACCGCCTCGCCCGTGTCCGGCAGCCGCAGCGCGGCCCGCCCGTCGAGCAGCAGTCCGAGCAGCCCGGCCTCGACGGCGGCGAAGCCGCAGACGCAGGTCGACAGCAGTCGCGGACCCAGTGGTCCGACCAGCCGTGCCGCGACCACCGCGAAGGCGACCTCTCCGGCGAGCGCCGCCACCGACCACAGCAGCCCGGCGGTGTCCGAGCCGCCCCACCCCTGCACCGCGAACGCCCCGCCCGCGACGAGCAGCGCCCCGGCCAGTACCGCGCGGGAGGGGCGCCGGCCGGCCAGCAGCGGCACGAGCACCGCCACGACGATCGGTGCGCAGCCCACCAGGACGCCGGGCACCGCGGGTTCCGCGCTGCCCTCGGCGGCGAGCACCGCGAGGTTGAAGCCGACCATGCCGGTCGCGGCGAGCACCGCGAGCCGCAGCCACTGCCGCCCGGTGAGCGCGCGCAGCCGGACGGCGGTGTCGCCGGCGCTTCTGAGGGTGAGCAGGGCCAGCAGCACGAAGGCGATGCCGTACCGCAGTCCCTGGCCTCCGGCGTGCGGGTAGTCGACGAGCGCGCCGTTGGCGGTGAAGGAGCCGCCGACCAGGACACAGGCGAGGGCTGCCAGGAGCGCTCCACGGCGCTGGAATGAGTTCATGCGATGACGCTATGAAGAGAACCGGTCCGGATTAAGGTCCAATCCCATGGCTGCTTCGAGGACCACTTCCGACGACGGCAACGGTGACGGTGACGGCGCGGGCGGGACCGCCGCCTGGGAGCTGCTGCTCCCCTCAGCCACCGCCCCGGCGCGCAGCCGTGGCCGCGCGCTGCAGGGGGCGCTGCGCGACGCGGTGCGGTCGGGCCGGCTGGCGCCCGGCACCCAACTGCCGTCGAGCCGGGAGCTGGCCGCCGATCTGCGGGTGTCGCGCGGGCTGGTGACGGACGCGTACGCGCAGCTGACCGCGGAGGGGTACCTGAGCGGCCGGCAGGGCTCAGGGACGTGGGTGACCAGCGCGTGCGCGGGTCCTGCGGCACCTGCCCCGGGACCGTTCGCGGCGGACGACCGGGGCGGCCCCGCGGACTTCCGGCCGGGGCTGCCGGATCTGTCGCTCTTCCCGCGCGCCGCCTGGTCGGCCGCCCATCGCAGGGTCCTGACGCGGCTGCCGCACCGGGCGTTCGGCTATCCCGATCCCCGCGGGCTGCCCGAACTGCGGGCCGCGCTCACCGATCTGCTGGCCCGCCGCCGCGGGGTCGCGGTGGAGCCGGACCGGGTCGTGGTGTGCTCCGGGGTGGCGCAGGCGCACACCCTGATCGGCCTGGTCCTGCGGGACCGCGGGGAGCGCCGGGTGGCGGTGGAGGATCCGGGCAGCCCAGAACACACAGCGCTGTTCGCGGCGGCCGGGCTGGAGGCCGTGCCGGTGCCGGTGGACTGCGACGGCCTGGACCCGGCGGCGCTGGCCGCCACCGGGGTGCGGGCGGCCGTGGTCACCCCGGCCCACCAGTTTCCTTCGGGGGTGGCGTACACCGCCGGGCGGCGCGGTGAACTCGCCGACTGGGCCCGGGAGAGCGGCGGACTGCTGATCGAGGACGACTACGACGGGGACTTCCGCTACGACCGGGCCCCCGTCGGCGCCCTCCAGGGCCTGGCCCCCGGCCGGGTCGCCTACACCGGATCCGTCAGCAAGTCGCTGGCTCCCGGACTGCGGCTGGGCTGGCTGGTCGCGCCGGCGGAGCTCGCGGCCGAGGTCGCGGCACGCAAGCGGACGATGGACCTCGGCAATCCGGTGACCGAGCAGGCCGTCCTGGCGGAGTTCATCTCCGGCGGCCACTACGACCGGCAGTTGCGGCGCTGCCAGCGCCTCTACCGCATCCGCCGCAACACCCTGGCCGAGGCGCTGGAACGGCACTTCCCCGGTTCCCTGGTCAGCGGGATCGCGGCCGGACTGCATGTGATCGCGGCCCTGCCCGCGCGGTACGGACCCGAGCCGCGCTTCCTCGCGGCGGCCGCGGCGGCGGGTGTCGCGGTACGGCCGCTGTCCGACTACACCGTGCGCGGCGGCGGTGCGGAGGACGGCCGGGTGCACCTCGTCATGGGGTACGCGCACCTGTCGCCCGCGGACATCGAACGGTCCGTCGCCCTGCTGGCCGAGGGCTTTTGATCTCGAATCGGCAACGAGAGGTTTAACTTCTCGATACCCCCTTCTGTCGCAGTCGTCCCCCTTGATAGATATGACGCAGCGCGTTCCTGTCGGTCGATAGGCGCTCCACCCCCTTTTGGCCTTCGTCCTGTTGAGAGGTACGCCCATGCCTCCGCGCCCCCGCGCGGCGGTCCTGCCCCTGGTCGCGGTCTTCGCCGCCGGGTATCTCGCCGCCTATCTGCTGCCCACCATCGTCGGGCACCTCGGTTCCTCCCCCGGTGGCCTCGGCCTGAGCAGCGCTCATGCGGGCGCTGTCGGCAGCGCCCTGCTGCTCTCGTCGGCCGGTGCCGGACTGACCCTCGCCTCCCGCGTGGACCGCCTGGGGCCCGTCCGCCTCGCCCGCGCCGGACTGCTGCTCATGGTGGCGGGCTTCGCCCTCGCCGCCGGCACGTCCCACGTCCCGCTGGTGGTCGCCGGCTGCGTCATCGGCGGCTTCGGCTCCGGGACGGCGACGGCGGTGGCCGCCGTCGGGATCGCCGCCCGCCCGGATCCGCACCGCGCCTCGGTACTGGGTCTGTTGACCACCTCGGCGACGGCCGGCGCGCTGTATCTGGTGCTGCCGCGACTCGGTGGCGGCCACGCACTGCCGTTCGCCGCCATCGCCTGCGCCGCCGCGCTGGCGCTGCCCGCGGCCGGGCGGCTGCCCGCCGCACCGGACCGGGCGGCGTCACCGCGCCCCGACGCCGGCGTCCCGGCCCGGCTGCCGCACCGCCGTGCCGGCGCCGTACTGGCCGTCGCCATGCTGTGCTGGTCGATGGCGCAGAACGCCCTGTGGGGCGTGAGCGGACGCATCGGCCTCGACCGGGCCGGACTCTCCGAGGCCGCGCTCGGCCTGGTCTTCGCCGTCGCCCTCGGCGGCGGTCTGGCCGGGGTCGGCGCGGCCGGCGCGCTCGGCTCCCGGCTCGGCCGCGCCGTCCCGATCGGCGTGGGCACCGCGGTCATCGCCACCTGTGTCGCGGTGAGCGCCTCGGCCGGCGGAGCCGTGCCGTTCGCGACCGGCGAGGTGCTCTGGAACACCGTCTACCCGGTGGTGCTCTCCTACCTGATCGGCCTGGCCGCCTCACTCGACGGCCAGGGCCGCTGGGCCGTGCTGGCCGGCTCCGCCTCCAACCTCGGCGTCGCCTGCGGACCGCTGGCCGGGACGCTGCTCGCCGGCCATGCCGGCTACCCGGTCATGGGCGCCGTACTGGCCTGCGTGCTGTTCGCCACCGCCGTGCCGCTCACCGCGGTCGCGCTGCACAGCGGCGGCCGCGTCCTGCTGCCGGGCACCGTACGGCGGCGCGGTGGCGCGGCCGCGGCGGCTGTCGCGGGCGCGGCCGGCGCCCCGGCGGGGGCCGTACCCGAACTGGGCGGCACCGAACTGGTGGTGACCGACATCGAGGTCGCCCCGATGCCCGTACTGGAAGCGGTACTCGCCCCGCCGACGGCGGCGCTGCCGGCCCCCCGCGAGGAGACGGCGGCGCAGCTCGCGTCGGTCTAGCGCACGGCTGTGGGCGTCATGAGTTGGACCACTGGCGGGTCGAGAGGACCAGCCGGTAGCCGTCCGCGTCCTCGATCGTGACACCCCACTGGTCCCAGTACGGGTTGTGCGCGGGCACGCGGGTGCCGCCGTGCTCCAGCAGGCGGGCGAGGAGGTCGGCCGGGACCTCGCCGTCGACGTAGACGACGAGCAGGTCCTCGGCCGTCGGCCGGGGCTCGACCGGCTGTCCGGGGTCGTGCACCAGCTCCAGGTGCCAGGCCGCGTCCGGCCAGCCGGCCATCAGCAGGGAGTGGTCCCCGGGGGTGCCGTCCCCTTCGTGGTGGTAGAGCACATCGAGACCGAGACCGCCGATCCAGAAGCGTTCGGCCGCCGCCAGATCCTTCGACGGCCGCGCGATGCGGACGTGTGCCGTGCCGTTGACCGCCATGAAAACCCCCTGCCCAGGGGCCGCCACCTGCGGCGACCCGATACGGAGGAACCTACCGGGCCGTTGATCATCCGCGCGATCGGCCCGGTGCTCCCGATGACTAGGGAGCGGGATCCGCGTCCGGCGGCTGCTTGGTGTGGTCGAGGACGGATCCGGCTTCGGCCCGCCTCCGTTCGGCCGTCTCGCCCTCCTCGTCGCCGTAGTCGGCGAGCACCGCCCGCGCCCGGTCCGCGGCGGCGTCGCGCCGGCCGAGGTCGGCCTCGATCCAGGCGGCGACCAGCTGTGCGGCGGAGCGGCCGTCACGGGACCCGTAGGTCGCGGCGGCCCGCCCGGTGTGTACGAGTGCCTCCTCATAGGCGGCGCGGGCCGAGCCGTCGGTGTCCGCGTCCCCGGGTTCGCCGGGGCAGCCGCGGACCAGGAGTTGGCCGGTCTGGAGGTGGGTGTCGGCGAGGTCGGCGCGCAGCATGTCCCGCTCGTCCTCGTCGGTGGCCGCGGCGAGCGCGGCGGCGGCGGCCTGTGCGGCGGACTCCATCGCCCGGCGGGCGGCGGGCAGTCCCGGCCGGCCCTCGCGCAGCTCGATCCATGCGCGGGCCCGCAGTGCGCGCACCACCGCCGGGGTCCGCCCGAGGGCGCGCCACAGCTGTTCCGCGCGCTCGTAGGCCTGGACGGCCTGGTCGTCGAGCCCGGCGCGGTTGAGGGCGTCGGCGGCGAGGTGGGCGAGATTCGCGTGGTCCTGCTGTTCCTCCCACTCCTTGGCGATCTCCGCGGCGAGCAGGAACTGCTCGGCGGCCTCGCGGGGTTCGGCCAGCTGCAGCAGGCACTCGCCCAGCCACCACCGGGCCTGTACGACCCGGCCCTCGTGGTGCGCCGCGCGCAGGTCGGGCAGCGCGGTCTCCAGGACGGCGGCCGCTTCGGCGGCGCGGCCGAGGCGGTTCAGCGCCCCGCCGAGCACGAGCCGGGCCCAGCCGCCGGTGTCCTCGCCGTCGCCCGCCTCGTCGGCCCGGTGCGCGCCTTCCAGCGCGTGGTCGGCGGCCTCGTCGTCCTGGCCGGTGTCGGCGAGCGCCTGGGCGAGGACGGTGAGCAGATGGGCGTGGTGCGCGGGGGTGAGGATCCCGGCGCCGAGGTCCAGCGCGGACCGGGCCGCGCGGGCGGCGGTGTGCGGATCGCCGTGGTTCAGGGCGAGCTCGGCGAGCATCGCCTCGCCCTCGACGGCGAGCCAGGGGCGTCCGGACTCCTGGTGCAGTGCGGAGGCCCGGGTGAACGCCTCGGCCGCGCCCCGGACATCGCCGCGGCCGGCGACGAGCCGGCCGAGCAGACAGGTCGCGTCGGCGATCCGGCCGAGGACGCGGTCCTCGTCGCGGTGGGCCTCGGCGAGGACCAGGATGTCGGAGACCTTGGCCTCCACGGCGGCCGCGGCCGCCTGGGGGTCGGCGGCCTGCCCGATCGTTCCCAGCCGGATCCTGGCGCGCAGCAGCAGTGCGCCGGTGAACTGGCGTGTGGTGGCCCGCTCCTTGGCGTGCAGTTCCCTGAGCTGTTCGCAGGCGGCGTCGGCCGCGGCGAGGGCGGGTTGCGCGGGTCCGGCGAGGGCCATGGCGTAGGCGGCGCGGCCGCGGCACGCGGCGGCCTCCCCGTACTCCCCCGCCGCCTCGAAGTCCGCGACGGCCGCGGTCAGCAGCGCGAGCGCCGCCGGCGGGTCGTCGAGGCTGTCCATGCCGGCGTGGTCGGCGACTTCGGCGCGGACCATCGGGTCCAGCGGGGTCCCGGTGCGGTCGGCGGCGCGGCCGACCGCGGCCCAGGCCCGGTAGGCCGCGTCGCGTTGCGCTCTGCTGAGCTCACGGGCCCGGGCGATGAGCTCCGTGAGGTCGTCACTCCGTTCCGCGGCGGCGTCCGCGGACGGCATGTCGGCCGCCGCGGCCGGTGCTGTCTCTGGAAGGCGCGCGGCGCGCACCCCGAGCGGCAGCCGGTCGAGGAGCGGGGTGCTGCCGAGGCGTTCCGTCACCCAGGTGCTGACGGTGTCCGTGCCGTTGCGCTCGTCGAATCCGCGGGCGAGGCGCGTGATGGTGGCTTCGGTGCGGATGAGGAGCTCGGCCGCGGTGCGCGTCGTCGCCCCTGGCGCGGGGACGGGACGGTCGCCGTGCCCGAGTGCGGTGAGCCGGCGCAGCAGGACGGCGGCGGCGCCCAGGAAGTGCAGCCGGGACAGGGGCGTTCCGTCGCCCTCCAGGTGCGCGGTGTGTTCGGCGAGGATCTCCAGGCCGCGCGCCTCGTTGCCGGTCAGCGCGCAGAACTCGATGTGCCGGCCGATGGAGGGCAGCAGGCTCTCGTTGCCGCGGGCCAGCCGGTAGCCGCGCAGATGGTTCCCGCGGGCCTCGTCGGTGCGCCCGAGCCGGACCAGGGGCAGCAGTGACAGGGCCAGGACGCGGTGCGGTTCCTCCTGGCAGCTGTGCTCGCCCGCCAGCACCGGCGCCCAGGCGGCGACGGCGCGTTCGTCCTCACCCAGGTCGGCGTGCCACTCGCCCTCGTCGTTGAGTTCGCAGGCCCTGCAGTCGCTCATGATGTCGCGGTCGGCGGCGGTCCAGGCCGCCAGCGAGTCGGCGGCCGCGGCCATGTCGCCGGTGTGCCGGGCCAGGCTGTACTCGGCGGCGCGTACGGGCCGCTGCGAGTAGCCGCCGAGGGCGTAGCGGCGGCCCATCTCCACCAGCCACCGGCGGATGGACTCCAGCGGGATGTCGGAGTAGCCGATCATGCCAGTGCTCACCCATTTGAAGCGCCAGTGCAGCTGGTAGACGGCGCGCTCGCCGAAGTCCTCCGGGTGCTCGTCCCACATCCGCAGCAGACGGGAGAACGGCACGAACATCTTGGCGCGCTCGCTGCTGTACTCGTAGGCGCTGACGAGGTCGAAGAGCGCATCCAGCAGCAGCGGCCGGTCGCCCGTGGTCTCGGCGAGGGCCACCAGTTCCTCGGCGCGGGCGTTGCGCACCGTGCCGTTGCGCGCGGAGCGGTTCTCCTCCAGCGCCTGGTGGATCTCGTGCGCGGCCGCCGTCATCGGCTCTCCTCCTGGCCTTCGGGGTGCGTGGCCCACTGCAGCAGGTCCAGGAACGCACGGTTGATCAGTGCCGAGTCGGCCGGGCGCAGCGGGCGCTGGGCCAGCATCAGGGCCTGGCCGTAGAGCGCCTCGGTGGCGGTGCCGGCGAGTTCGGGGTCGTCGAGGGCGCTGATCCGGCGGACCAGCGGGTTGTGGTGGTTGAGGACGAGCCGGGCGCGGGGCGCGGAGCCGCGCAGCGAGCCGAGGATGCCGGCCCACAGCCCGTCCGCCTGGGTCTCCTCCTCGGCGCGGGCCCGTTCGAACCGGGCGGCGCGGTCGTCGAGGTGGAGGGCGGGGACGGTCAGCGGGTGGAAGGTGCGCAGCACGACGTCGCAGCCCAGGGCGTCGAGCCGGGTGCGCGCCGCGGTGAGGAAGCCGGCCAGCGCGAGCTCCTCCGCGGGGTCGACGGCGTCCAGGTGCGCGGTGACGGTGTCGGCGTCGAGTTCCGCGACGGCGGTGCCGGGCCGCACCCGCGGCAGCAGTTCGACGAGGTCGGCGTCGTACGTGTAGCCGCCGTTGACGACCCCGATGCCCTGGGCGGACGCGATGGGCGCGACCTGCCGGTACTCCTCGACGGTGCGGGTGAAGTGCACGACCGGGTGGCGGCGGGCGAACTCCTCCAGCGACAGCCGTCCGTCGGTGGTCTCGAACGGCAGCCACGGCAGCATCACGCGGAGCATCTCCGCGTCGTGCCGGGCCAGCGACTTCACCCCGAGGTGGTGCACGGACAGGAACTGCCCGAGCCGTTCGGGGTCTCCCGCGGCGAGCGCGGTCAGCCACTCGCGGATACGGCCGCCGAGCGCGTCGCGGACGGCGGCCAGTGTCTCGTCGGCGTACAGGCTCTCGCGGGACGCGGTGGGGCGCAGGCTGTCGGTGTCGATGACGCAGCGGACGAAGAACGCCCAGTCCGGCAGCAGGTCGTCGGCCCGTTCGGTGAGCAGCATGCCCTTGAGGTGGACGCGGTGGCCCGCGCGCCGGGCGGGGCTGACGGCCTCCGGCAGCACGTAGGCGACTCCGCGCACGCCGGCGAGCGGCACGTCCAGGTCGATGGCGTCCAGCGGGGTGAAGCCGAACTGCTCGTGGCAGTGCCGGGCGAGGGCGATCCGCCGGGTGGCAGGGCTGGAGTGCTGGCGTTCCCACACCGCGGGCAGATCGGTGACCGGCTCGTCCCCGACGCGGACGTCGTAGGGCAGCAGCGAGCCGAAGTCCCGGGCGAGGGCGGTGACCCGGGCGGGTTCCAGCCACTCGGCGGCCCCGGGCCGGGCGCTGAGGTACACCGTGGTGCCGGGTTCGGTGCGCGCGTCCGGCGGCAGGGTGCGGACGGTGTACGAGCCGTCGTCGCGGGCCGTCCACTCCACCGGCGGGGCGTCGGGGGTGCGGGCGGAGCGGCTGACGACGCGGATCTCCTCGGCGACGACGAAGCACGCGAGCAGTCCGATGCCGAACTGGCCGAGGAACTCGGCGCGCGCCGACTCCAGGCCGTCGCGCTTGGAGCTGCGGCCGATGGTGGCCAGCAGGGTGTGCACGTCGTTCTCGGTCAGACCGATGCCGCTGTCCTCGACCCGGAGCCGGCCCTCGCCGGCGTACAGCCGCACCCGCGCGGGCGCGTCCGGCTGCTCCGCGCGACGCGCCGTGATCGCGTCAACGGCGTTCTGCAGCAGTTCCCGCAGGTAGACCTTGGGGCTGGAGTAGAGGTGGTGGGAGAGCAGGTCCACCAGGCCGCGGAGATCGACCTGGAAGGTGTGCGGTATGTGATCAGCAGTCATCGTCTCAGCCGTACAGGGGATGAATTCCGGCCATCGTAGGCCGCTGCCCCGGTGTTGACCATGGGTTTCGGCGTGCGGGCCGTCCCGCCCCGGGCGCCGTGTTCACCGGCCGTTCGGCCGGACGGCATCCGGGACCAGTAGGAACGGGGACGACGCAGGGGCAGCCGAGCAGCGGGAGTCGCACATGTCGCAGATGCCGAACACAGCACACCAGGAGCAGGGTTCGCCGCGGTCGCGGCCTTCGGTCACGGGGGTGGACCGCCGGACGGTCCTCGGCGGCGGCCTCGCCGCGGCCGGAGCGCTGCTCGTTCCCGCCGTGACGGCGGCGCCCGCGCTGGCGCTGTCGGGGCGGCCGGCCGCCCCGTGGGGTGTGCAGAGCGGTGATGTCACGGCCACGTCCGGCCTGGTGTGGGTGCGGGCGGACCGGCCGGCCCGGATGGTGGTGGAGACGTCGGTCAGCGGCTCCTTCCGCGACGCGCGCCGCTGGCAGGGCCCGCTGCTGGGTCCCGACACCGACTTCACCGGCACGACCTCGCTGCGCGGGCTGCCGTCCGGTGAACAGATCCACTACCGGGTGCTGCTGGCCGATCCGGACGACCACCGGCGTACCGGCGCACCCGTGGACGGCACCTTCCGCACCCCGTCGGCACGGCGCCGCGACGATGTGCGTTTCCTGTGGTCGGGGGACCTCGCAGGACAGGGCTGGGGCATCAACCCGGACATCGGCGGCTACCGCATCTACGAGGCGATGGGCCGGCTCGACCCGGACTTCTTCCTCTGCAGCGGTGACAACATCTACGCCGACGGCCCCATCGCGCCCACCGCGGCACTCCCCGACGGCAGCATCTACCGCAACCTCACCACCCCGGAGAAGTCCAAGGTCGCCGAGACGCTCGCGGAGTTCCGCGGCGCCTTCCGCTACAACCTGCTCGACGACAAGCTGCGCGCCTTCAACGCGCGGGTGCCCTCGGTCATCCAGTGGGACGACCACGAGGTGCGCAACAACTGGTACCCGGGCGAGATCATGGACGACGCGCGGTACGCCCAGAAGAGCGTGGACGTCCTGGCGGCCCGCTCCCGGCGGGCGTTCTCCGAGTACTTCCCGATCTCGACGCTGCGGCCGAACGCCGACGGCCGGGTCCAGCGGGTGCAGCACCACGGCCCGCTGCTGGACGTCTTCGTGCTGGACATGCGCACCTACCGCAACGCCAACTCCCCCGACACCCAGACGCAGGACGCGCAGGGCATCCTCGGCCGGGCGCAGCTGGAGTGGCTCAAGCGGGAGCTGTCCCGGTCCCGCGCGGTGTGGAAGGTGATCGCCGCCGACATGCCGCTGGGCCTGGTGGTGCCGGACACCACGGAGGGCAGGCCGAACATCGAGGCGGTCGCGCAGGGCGACCCGGGCGCCCCGCTCGGACGTGAGCTGCAGATCGCCGAGCTGCTGCGGTTCGTCAAGCACCGGCGGATCACCGGGACGGTGTGGCTGACGGCCGATGTGCACCACACCTCCGCGCAGCACTACCAGCCGTCCCGCGCGGCGTTCACGGACTTCGCGCCGTTCTGGGAGTTCGTCTCCGGTCCGCTGAACGCCGGCGCGTTCCCGGCCAGCGCGCTGGACGGCACCTTCGGTCCCGAGCGGGTGTTCGTCAAGGCGCCCGAGCGCGCCAACGTCTCGCCCGCCGAGGGGTACCAGTTCTTCGGCCAGGTCGACATCGACGGGCAGTCGGGCGAGCTGACGGTGCGGCTGCGCGAGCAGGACGGCACGGTGCTGTTCACCAAGGTGCTGCAGCCCGGCCGCGTCGGGCAGTAGGGCACCCGGCCCGCTTCGTCCGCGGTTCTGCCGTCCGCCGGTCGCGGGACACCGCCCGGCGGACGGCAAAACCGTTGAAAGCGCAAATTAACCACCAGGAATCACCCTTAACCCACCGGTCATAGAACGTTCGTGATCACGCAACACATGTTCGACATGGTGTTCTCATGCCTCAGCTGACTCCGTCGAACCCACGCCCCTCCCGCTCCCACCGCCACCACTGGCGGCGCGACCTGGTGGAACTCGCCGCTCTCTTCACCGCGGTGGCCGCCGCCGACCTGGTGGCCGATGTGGTGGTGCACGGTCCGGAGGGGCCCGTCCTGCTGGCCGCCTCGGCCGTCGCACTGCTGGCGACGGCCGGTTTCCACACCTGGTGGGCACGCCGCCACAGTCATGCGCCCCCTGGACCGGCTCCGGCGGACGGGGCCGAGGAACCGGGCCCGGCGACGCTGTGGCGGCTGCGCACCACGGTGCGGGACACCCCCGGCAGCCTGGGCGCGGTGTGCATGGCACTGGCCGACGCCGGTGTCGACATCCTGACGCTGCAGACCCATCCGCTGGCCGACGGCACGGTCGACGAGTTCCTGCTCCGGGCGCCCGGGTCGGTACCGGCCCTCGCGCTGTCCCAGGTCGTCGGGGCGGCCGGCGGACGCGACACCTGGACGGAGCGGGCCGACGCCCACGACCTGGTGGACACCCCCACCAGGATGCTGACGCTCGCCACCCGCACCGCCCTGGACGCCGCGGAGCTGCCGCTCGCCCTGCGCCAGCTCTTCGGCCGGTGCACGATCCGCTCGGTCCCGGCCGCGAAGGACGGCGCACCGGCGCCGGAGGAGTCCCTGACCGAGACCGTGATGACGCTGCGCGACCCGTCCGGCGGCACGATCACCGTCGAGCGTGCCTATCTGCCGTTCACCCCGACCGAGTTCGCCAGGGCGCGGGCCCTGGTGGAGCTCGACTCGCGGCTGGGCGCGCGGATGCCCGGGAGCAAGGACGTGCTGACGCTGCCGGAGGGCAACGAGATCACGATCCGCCGGGCCGGCCCCGAGGACCTGCCCGCCGCCCGCGCCATGCACGACCGCTGCTCCCCCGCGACGCTCGCGCAGCGCTATCACGGCCCGGTCCCCGACGCGGACCGCTATCTGAAGCATCTGCTCAGCCCGCGCTTCGGGCGGACGCTGGCCGTCGAGACGGCGTCGGGCCGGCTGGTCGCGCTCGCGCACCTGCTGTGGGACGGCGACGAGAACGAGGTCGCCCTGCTGGTCGAGGACGACTGGCAGCGCCGCGGCATCGGCGCGGAACTGCTGCGCAAGCTCGTCGGCCATGCCGTCGAGGCGGGCCGGGGCAGCGTCTACGCCGTGACCCGGGCGAACAACACCGGCATGGTGGCGACCATGCGCGATCTGGGACTCCCGCTGGACTACCAGGTCGAGGACGGCACGCTGGTGATCACCGCGACGCTGACGCCGTCGGGCGTGCCGTCCTCGCCGAAGGTCACGAGCCGGAACTGACCGACTCGGCGAGGGCCGCGGCCCGCAGCGCGCCGTCGAGGTCGCGCCACAGGTCCTCGACGTCCTCCAGGCCGACCGACATCCGCAGCAGCCGGTCGCTGACGCCCGCCGCCCGGCGGTCCCGCTCGTCGACGACGCGGTGGCTGATCGAGGCCGGGTGCTGGATGAGGGTGTCGACACTGCCGAGGCTGACCGCCGGGGTGATCAGCCGGACCGCGGCGATCACCTCGTGCGGGTCGCCGTGCACCTCGAACGCGACCATGGCGCCGCCGATCCGCGGGTAGTGCACCGCCGCCACCCGCGGGTCGGCGGCCAGCCGCCCGGCGAGGATTTCGGCGCTCTGCGAGGCGGCGCGCATCCGCACCGGCAGCGTCGACAGGCCGCGCAGCAGCAGATAGCCGGCCAGCGGGTGCAGGACGCCGCCGGTGGCGAACCGGACCTTGCGCAGCAGCCGGGCGAAGTCCTCGTCGCACGCCACCACCCCGCCGAGCACGTCGCCGTGACCGCCGAGGTACTTGGTGGCGCTGTGCAGCACGATGCTCGCGCCCAGCTCGGCGGGGCGCTGCAGTACCGGCGTCGCGAAGGTGTTGTCCGCGAGCAGCGGCACCGTTCCGCAGGCGTGCGCTATGGCCCGCAGGTCCAGTTCGGCGAGGGTGGGGTTGGCGGGGGTCTCGACCAGGACCAGGCCGGTGTCGGGCCGGATCGCGTCGGCGATGCCCGCCGGGTCCACCCAGGTCACCTCGGTGCCCAGCAGCCCGCCGGTCAGCAGATGGTCGCTGCACCCGTACAGCGGGCGGACCGCGACCACGTGCCGCAGGCCCAGCGAGCCGCGCGCCAGCAGGCAGGCGGTCAGGGCCGCCATGCCGCTGGCGAAGGCGACCGCGTCGTCCGTGCCCTCGAGCCGGGCCAGGGCGGTCTCGAAACGGCTGACGGTCGGATTGTCCAGCCGGCCGTAGACGGGCGGGCCCTCCAGCCGGGCGCCGGTGGCGGCGAACTCATCGAGCCGGGCGGCCTCGCCCCGGCTGTCGTACGACGGGTACGTGGTCGACAGATCCAGGGGTACGGCGTGCACGCCGAGCCCGGCGAGGTCCTCGCGGCCGGCGTGCACCGCTTCGGTGGCCAGGGAACGCGGCGGTGTCACAGTGTGTTGTTCCATGCGCAGAGCCTGAACAATCGGCGCCCATCGGTGACCGGATCCCGTGCTACGTTCGGCCGATGACCGATTCCGTCACTTTGGATCCGATCGATCTCGAGATTCTCCGGGTCCTGCAGAACGATTCCCGGACCACCAACCGCGATCTTGCGACGGCGGTCGGCGTCGCCCCGTCCACCTGCCTGGACCGCGTGGCGCGGCTGCGCCGTACCGGAGTGATCCTCGGCCATGAGCTGCGGCTGGATCCCGCCAAGCTCGGACGCGGCCTGGAGGCGCTGCTGTCCGTGCAGGTGCGGCCGCACCGCAGGGAACTGATCAGCCCGTTCGTGACCCGGATCCGCGCCCTCCCCGAGACGCGGGCGCTGTTCCACCTCACCGGCCCCGACGACTACCTCGTCCATGTCGCGGTGACCGGCACCGCCGACCTCCAGCGGCTGGTGATCGACGAGTTCACCTCGCGCCGCGAGGTCGCCCGGGTGGAGACCCGGCTGATCTTCCAGCAGTGGGACTGCGGCCCCCTGCTGCCGCCCGTGCCGGGCGCCTGACAGCCCGACCGCCGGCCTCGCGGGGCCCGCGGCGACAGGTACGTAGCCAAGAAGAATGATGACGCGGCGGCCCCGTTCATACGAGGATGGCCGTATGTCCACGAATACCAGCAGCCCGCTGCCCCGCCAGGTGGCCGACGCGTACGTCGACCACCTCATCGAACTCGACCCGATCATGGGTACCTACCTCGGCATCGCGCAGAGCAACTCCTCTCTGCCCGACTACTCCCCCGCCGGGACGAGCGCCGTCGCCGACCTCGCCCGCACCACGCTGGACCTGCTGACCCAGGCCGAGGCGCGGCCGGGCGCGGACACCGACGCGGAGCGGCGCTGCGCCCGGCTGCTGCGCGAGCGGCTCAACGCCGAACTCGCCGTGCACGAGGCCGCGGAAGGGCTGCGCGCGGTCAGCAACATCCACTCGCCGCTGCACTCGATGCGCGAGGTCTTCAGCGTCACCCCGTCCGAGACCACGGAGGACTGGACCGCGATCGCCGCCCGGCTGCGCGCCGTCCCGGCCGCGCTGGAGGGCTACCGCGCCTCGCTCGCCGAAGGCCTCGACCGCAAGCTGCCGGCCGGCCCCCTCCAGGTGACGACCGTCATCGGCCAGCTGACCGGCTGGATCGGCACCGACAGCAGCTACTTCGGGACCATCGCCGCGCCCGGCCCCGAGGAGCTGCGCGGTGAGCTCGATGCCGCAGCCGCCGGTGCCACCGAAGCCCTCGTGGCCCTGCGCGACTGGCTCCGCGACATCTACGCCCCGAGCGTCGAGGGCGCGCCGGAGACCGTCGGCCGCGAGCGCTACGCCCGCTGGTCGCGGTACTGGAACGGCACCGACCTCGATCTCGACGAGGCCTACGCGTACGGCTGGTCCGAGTACCACCGCATCCACGAGGAGATGAAGACCGAGGCCGCGAAGATCCTGCCCGGCGCGGCGACTCCCTGGGAGGCCCTGGCCCACCTGGAGGAGCACGGAACCCGCGTCGAGGGCGTCGAGGAGGTCAGGGCCTGGCTCCAGTCGCTGATGGACGAGGCCATCGAGGCGCTGGACGGCACCCACTTCGAGCTGGCCGACCGCGTCAAGCGCGTCGAGTCGCGGATCGCCCCGCCCGGCGGCGCCGCGGCTCCTTACTACCTGCAGCCGTCGGAGGACTTCTCCCGCCCGGGCACGACCTGGCTGCCGACGATGGGCAAGACCAGCTTCCCCGTCTACGACCTGGTGTCCACCTGGTACCACGAGGGCGTACCCGGCCATCACCTGCAGCTCGCCCAGTGGACGCACGTCGCGGAGTCCCTCTCCCGCTACCAGGCGACCGTCGGTCTGGTCAGCGCGAACTGCGAGGGCTGGGCGCTGTACGCCGAGCGCCTCATGGACGAGCTGGGCTTCCTCACCGATCCCGAGCGCCGGCTCGGCTACCTCGACGCACAGATGATGCGCTCGACCCGCATCATCGTCGACATCGGCATGCACCTGGAGCTGGAGATCCCCGCCCACTCCCCGTTCCACCCCGGCGAGCGCTGGACGCCGGAGCTGGGCCGGGAGTTCTTCGGTCTGCACAGCGGCCGCCCCGCCGACTTCGTCGACAGCGAGCTGATCCGCTACCTCGGCATGCCCGGCCAGGCCATCGGCTACAAGCTCGGCGAGCGCGCCTGGCTGACCGGCCGCGAGGCCGCCCGCAAGGCCCACGGCGACGCCTTCGACGCCAAGGCCTGGCACATGGCCGCCCTCTCCCAGGGCTCCCTCGGCCTCGACGACCTGGTCACCGAGCTCTCAGCCCTGTAGGAACCCGGCGGGGCCCCGGCCTCGCAACGTTTCCGTGCGGACGGCTGCGGATCTCTTCCGCCGCCCTCCGCGCGGAGCCGCCCCCGGCGCCGCCGGATGGTGCCGTCCGCGGCCGGTCTAGGCTGCCCGCATGGGGGCCACCATCATCTTCTGCGCGGATCCGCTGAATCCGCGGCGACCGGACGTCCACTTCGCACCCGAGGCGCGGGCCGCCCGGGAACTGGGCCTGACGGTCGCGCTGCTCGACCACGACGCCCTGCTCGCCGGAGATCCGGCGGCCGCCGTCGCCCGCGTCTCGCCCGGCACCGGGACCGCCTGGTACCGCGGCTGGATGATCCCCGGTGACCACTACGGCGCCCTGGCCCAGGCGCTCGACGCGCGCGGCTGCACGCTGCTGACGGATCCGGACCGCTATCGGGCTGCCCATGAACTGCCCGGCTGGTACGGCACGTTCGAGGAGCTGACGCCGCGCACCGTCTGGCTGCCTGTCGACGCCGGCCGACCGCCGGACGCGGCGACGCTGGCCGCACTCACCGCACCACTGGGCGGCGGCCCCGGCATCGTCAAGGACTTCGTCAAGTCCCGCAAACACGAGTGGGACGAGGCCTGTTACGTCCCCGACCTCGCGGACACCGCACGGCTCGCGGCCGTCACCACGTGCTTCGTCGAGCGGCAGGGCGACTTCCTCGCGGGCGGAGTCGTCGTCCGGGCCTTCGAGGAGTTCACGGACACCGGCGAGGCACGGGTGTGGTGGCTGGACGCGCAACCCGTTCTCGTCACCGCACACCCCGACACCCCGCAACTCCGCCCCCAGCCGGACCTGGACCGGGTACAGCCGCTGGTGGCCGCCCTCGGCTGCCGCTTCGTCAGCACCGACCTCGCGCTGCGGGCCGATGGCCGCTGGCGGGTGATCGAGGTCGGGGACGGCCAGGTCAGCGATCTGCCGCGGGACGCGGACCCCGGGGCTCTGGCCGGAAAACTCGCCTCCGTCCGATGACCCCGAGGGATACTCTGCAGATCCTTTGCCTTCTCCGACAGGACGGTTCCGATCCATGACCCTGCGCACCTCCCACCACGACGGCCGACAGGTGCTCGTATCCGGCCGGGTGACGCTGCGCGAGCAGTTGCCCGCCGACTGCGCGCAGCTGGCCGAGGGCAAGCCCGCCGAGCTCGTCTGGATCGACGGGATACCCGGCGAGGGCACGATGAGCGCCGCCGGGATGACGGTCCAGGCCGACGCGGCCGGAGTGTTCCAGCCCGGCTGGGGAGTGTTCGCGATCCAGCGGTCCGAGGACGGAACGGCGATCGGCGGCATCGGCTTCCATGGTCCCCCCACGGACGGCGTCGCCGAGATCGGCTACGACCTCTCGGTCTCCGCCCGCGGCGCCGGCTGGGCCACCGACGCCCTGCTGGCCCTGACCGAATGGGCCCTCGCCCGCCCCGGCGTCCGCGTCCTCCTCGCGACCACCGAACCGGACAACATCCCGTCCCAACGCGTCCTGGAACGAGCGGGTTTCACTCGCGTGGCGGACCACGGGGCGCTGCGCGCGTTCGAACTGTCGGGCCCGGCCGCCTGAGCCGTCGCATCCTGCGTGTCAGCGCGCGCGGGGAGCAGCTGTCCGGCGCCCCAACACGCTCCATTGCGTGGTCGGTTGATCACCCTGCGTAATTGACGCCCGCTGCCGAATAGGTGATGGTCGTGCAACCTGACGCAATCGACTAGGCATAGGAGCCTGGCATGGCACTGCGGTTCATTGGGATCGATCCCGATACCGGACAGGGCAACTGCCCGACGGTGTGGGTCACCTGGAGATGCACGACTCCTATGCCGTCGAGAGCGAAGCCGAGGAGTTCGCTCTCTGGCAGAGCGCGGGGCGACGCTGGGAGGGCGGACGGGCCGAGGCGTACTGGCGACCGTGGACGGATCTCGTAGCGGAGACCGTGGCCCGCGGCGTGGAGGTGCGCCGAGCACGCGTCGTGTCCGAGCCGGTCTCGGAATACATCCGGTTCGAGCACGCGGCAACGGACTGGAACGTCGGCGCCGGAGAGCGGGTGGCTTGGCTGCCGCGCCGCCTCGCGTCCGATCTCGCGCTGCCGGGCAACGACTTCTGGCTGATCGACGATCGCGCCGTCCGCTTCAACTTGTTCGCGGGTGACGGATCGCTCGTGGATCCCGATTACACGGAGGACCCACGCACGGTGGCGATGTGCGCCGATGCCTTTGCCGCCGTGTGGGAACGGGCCATCCCCCACGCCGAGTTCGTCCTCCAGTCCCCATAGTCAACGTACAGTCGGATCATGCCCGCGTCCCCTTCGTCCAGCGCTCAGGAGGCGCGTAGATCGTTGGCCGCGCGTCTCGGGGAGATCCGACGCGACGGGGGGCTCTCCGGCAAGGCTCTGGCCGCCCGCTGCGGCTGGAGCCCTGCCAAGGTGTCGCGTATCGAGAACGCCAAGACGCCTCCGTCGGACGCGGATATCCACGCTTGGTGCACGGCGTGCGGTGCGAAGGAGCGAGCCCCGGACCTCGTCGCGGCCAACCGGTCCGTGGATTCGCTGTATGTCGAGTGGCGTCGGATCCATCGCGATGGCCTTCGGCACAGCCAGAACGCCATGGTCCCGCTCTACGAGAGAACGCGAACGTTCCGCGTCTACTGCTCCAACGTCGTACCGGGACTTTTGCAGACCCCCGGATATGCGTCGGCGCTCCTCAACGCCATCACGGCGTTTCAGGGGACGCCCGACGACGTCTCGTCGGCTGTCGCGGCGCGCATGGCGCGATCGAGGGTGATCCATGCGCCGCGACACACCTTCGCATTTCTCGTGGAGGAATCGGTACTGCGCAACAGGATCGCCGACCCATCGGTCATGGCCGGCCAACTGGGCCACCTGCTGGCCATCATGTCGCTTCCGTCGGTAGCGCTGGGCATCGTCCCGTTCACGGCGCAGCGCGGGATGTGGCCACTCGAGACGTTCATGATCTTCGATGACGACTCGGTGCAGGTGGAGTTGCTGACCGCCTTCGTGAACGTGGTGGCCCCCGGCGATATCGCGACGTACGGGCATGCGTTCACCAGCATGCAGGAATTGGCCGTCTATGGGTCGGCCGCTCGGACTCTGATCACATCCGCGATTGATGCCTTGGGATGAAGTGATGCAATCCCGTGCAACAACGTTGAAGTGCTCCAGCTGGCCTCCCTACGGTCGATGTATGACGGCCGCTCAGGCGCCGCACACGGCAGCGCCAGCGTCCCGTCGGGGGTCACCATGGATGAAGGGAACGCGCCGGAGATCGGCGCGCTCGTGATCGACAAGGCCGCAGACCGGCTCGGCTACGTCATGGATCGCCTGAACTCACTCGTGCAGCTGCGGCCGCCCAACGGTGGCAGGGAGTGGGAGGCGGACCCCCAGGACATCGTTCCCGCGACGACCGGCGATCGGCTTCAAGCGCGGGTGGTCGAGGACCGCGCGCGGAAGCGGGGTGGCTGACGATGAGGGCCGCGCGCGGGCTGACGCTTCAGCGGCACCGGGCGGAGGACACGCCCGCCGTGTTCGAGTTGCAGTGTGTCCGGTGTCTGGAGACGTCGTCGTTGCAGGACAGTCTCTCGACGGCTCAGGACTGGGCGCTGCGGCACGCCGGCCGGCAGCCGGCGCACACGCAGTTCTCCGAGCTGGCGCGTCGTTCCTGGATCGTCACGGGCGGCGGGGACTCCTGAAACCGCGGCCGCACGGCCGGTCAGCAGCCGCAGGCGGCGTCGACCGGGGCGGTGAGGGGGTCCGCTTCGTGGCGGGCTTCGCCCTCGGAGGTCTCGAAGGCGTAGCCCTCGCGGATCCAGTACTCCATGCCGCCGAGCATCTCCTTGACCTGATAGCCGAGGGTCGCCAGGGCGTGGGCGGCGCGGGTCGCGCCGTTGCAGCCGGGGCCCCAGCAGTACACGACGACCGGGACCGAGCGGTCCAGGAACTCCGCGGCGAGCTGTGGGATCCGGGCGGTCGGGAGGTGCACGGCGCCCGGTACGTGGCCCTGGTCCCAGGACGCGGTGCTGCGGGAGTCGACGACGACGAAGCCGGCGTGCTCGGCCTGCAGACCGGCCGCGACGTCGGAGACGTCGGCGTGGAAGGCCAAGCTGGCGGCGAAGTAGGCGGCTGCGTCGGCGGGCGCGGCCGGGGGGACGCGGAGGACGGGGTTCTCGGAAACGATCAGCTGTGTCATGGCGGAAAATCTACGGAATCCGGACAGGACCGTGAAGTGAGATTCCCCGGCGGTTTTCTTGCCCAGCCGGGGTTTCCCCTGCTATTCATCGGTCATGACCAGTGAATCCCTCGACGCCACCGACTGGCGCATCCTGGAAGCCCTGCAGCGTGACGGCCGGGCCAGTTACGCCGAGCTGGCGCGGGCCGTCGCGATGTCGCCCAGTGCGGTGACCGAGCGGGTCCGCCGGCTGGAGGAGTCCGGGGTGATCACCGGCTATTCGGCGGTCATCGACCACGACCGGGTCGGTCTGCCGATCCTGGCCCTGGTGCGGCTGCGGTATCCGACCGGAAACTACAAGCCGTTCCACGACCTGCTGGCGTCGACGCCGGAGATCCTGGAGGCGCACCACGTCACGGGCGACGACTGCTTCGTCATGAAGGTGGCGGCCCGCTCGATGCGGCATCTGGAGGAGACCGCCGGCCGGATCTCGGGCCTCGGATCGGTCACCACCAGCATCGTCTACTCCTCGCCGCTGTCCCGCCGCCCGCTCACGTTGTGACGGGGGCGGTGGCACGGGCAGCGGCGCGCCCGGACGGGCCCTGCGCGACAGTGGAGCCCGACTGGCCCTTTATGACGCGTAGTTGGGCGGGAATCCGCTGCCGCAGGTCCGCGACGTGGCTGACGATGCCGACGGCGCGGTCCCGTTCGCGCAGCGCGTCCAGGACGTCGAGCACCTCGTCCAGGGTCTGCTCGTCGAGGCTGCCGAAGCCCTCGTCGATGAAGAGGGTGTCCAGCCGGGTGCCGCCCGCCTCGTCGGTGACGACGTCCGCGAGGCCGAGCGCCAGCGCCAGGGAGGCGGAGAACGTCTCGCCCCCCGACAGCGTCGAGGTGTCGCGCTCGGTGCCCGTCCAGGCGTCGACGGCCCTCAGGCCCAGCCCGGACCGGGAGCGGCCCGCACTCCTGGCGTCGCTGTGGACGAGGGTGTAGCGGCCCGACGACATGCGCTGCAGCCGGACGCTGGCCGCCGCGGCGACCTGTTCCAGCCGGGCGGCCAGGACGTAGGTCTCCAGTTCCATCTTCAGCTGGTTCTCGGTGGAGGTGCCGGCCGACAGGTCCGCCAGCCGCCGGATGCGGGCGTACTCGGCGCGGGCCGGGGCGAGTTCCGCGGCCTTCGCGGCGGCCTGCGCCCCGAGCCGGTCGAGGTCGGCGCCGCGGGTCTGCGCGGCGGCGTGCGCGGCGGCCGCCTCGCGCAGCCGGGCGGTCGTGGTGTCGACGGCCGCCCGCGCCCGCGCGGGATCGGCGGCCGGCAGCGCGGCGGCGGCCGCGAGGCCCGGCGCGGCCAGATCGGCGGTGACGGCTGCCTCCTCGTCACGCCACTGCGCCACGAGGTGCTCCAGCCGCAGCCGCCGGTCGGGCGCGTACAGCGCGCGGGCCGCGTCGGCGGGGGTGTCGAACCCCGCGCGGAACGCCGCGTCGGACAGTGCCGCGTCGGCCTCCTTCAGCCGCTGGGCCCCATCGTGCTCCCGGTCGACGGCCTGCGCGGCCGTCGCCAGCACCTCGACGTGCCGGGCCAGTTGCGATCGGCGGGCGGCCACGGTGGCGAAGCCGCCGCGCGCCCGCGACAGTTGCTCGGCGATGCGCTCGTACTGCTCGTCGAGTTCCTCGCGCCGCGAGGTCCGCGCCGCGGCCCGGCTCAGGGCCTCGTGCCGCTCCGCGGTCCTGCGGTCGTGTTCCCGCTCGGCCTCGCCGAGCGCCTCGCGGGCGGCGTGGGTGTCGGCGGCGGCGCGCACCGTGAGCACGTACTCGCCGTCCAACGCGGTGTACGCGGCGGCCAGTTCATCCACAGGGGTGTCGCCGGACGCCGCCAGGGCCGCGTCCCGCCCGGCCCGCGCGCGGCTCAGCTCGTCCTGGACAGCGCTCTGCGCGGCGGACGCGCTCTGATGGGCGGCGTAGGCGGCGTCCTCGTCCTCGCGGGTGACCTGCCGGTCGGAGGGGCGAGCCGGCTCGGGGTGTTCCGCGGAGCCGCACACCCGGCAGTTCTCTCCGGGCACCAGGGCGGCGGCCAGTTCCGCGGCGATGCCGGAGATCCGCGCTTCGCGGGCGTCCTGCCAGGCCTCGCGGGTGTCGGCGGCCCGGTCCCGGGCGGCGCGGTGCCGGTCCTCGGCCACGGTCAGGGCATGGGCGTAACGGTCGCGCTCCCGGGCCGCGTCGAGGCGGCGGCGGGCCTGGTCGCGTTCGGCGTCCAGCGTTCCGGCGCGGGCCGCGGCGGTCTGCGCGTCGTCGACACGGCGCTGCAGCCGCAGCCGTTCCGGCTCCCAGCCCGCCAGCCAGCCGTCGGCCTCCTGTACGGCCTCGTCGTCACCGCGCGCCTCGGCCTCCAACCGGTCGCGCCGGACCGCCAGTTCGGCGGCGCGCTGCTCCAGCTCACCGGCCTCGGTGAGCGATCCGAGCTCCTCGCGCAGCTGGTTGGCGGTCGTGGTCAGCTGCTCCGCGGCCGCCTCGGCGAGGTCGGCGGGGAGCTGCGCCCGCGCGGTGCGCCGGGCCGCGAGCGCCTGCTGGTGCTGTGTCGCGGCCTTCTCGCGCAGTTCCAGGGCCGATTCGACACCGGAGGCGCGGTGCGCCCGCTCCAGCCGGGCACGCTGCTCGTCACGTTCCGACTGCGCCCCGGCGATGCCGTCGGCCCGGCGGCGGGCGGCGGCGTACCGCTGCTGCAGGCCGTACAGCTCCTGGACGGCGCCGGCCTCGTCGCGGGCCCGCAGGTGGGCCTGTTCGGCCAGCTCCAGCGCGCTCACGGCGATGTCGTGGCGCTCGCGCGCGGTGGAGCGCAGCACGGCCGCCCACTGCAGGATCGGCGCGGCCAGGTCGGAGAGGACCGCCGGTGCGCGCGCCGGTACCTCCTCGGGCAGCCAGCCGTCCAGCGGCTCGGCCCCCGGGCCCGCCGCCTGGGCGAGGCGTCCGGCCAGGTTGTCCAGCTCCTGGTCACCGGTCTGGATCCGCTGTTCGGCGGCGCGGCGGCGCTCCTTGAGCCACTCCTCGACGGCCTTGAAGCGGCGGGTGTCGAAGAGCCGGCCCAGCAAGGCGCCGCGTTCGGCGGCGGTGGCCCGCAGGAAGTTGGCGAACTCGCCCTGCGGCAGCAGCACCACCTGGCAGAACTGCTCCCGGCTCATCCCGATCAGCTGCTTGAGTTCCTCACCGATCTCCTGGTGGGACTTGGACAGCGCGCGCCACTCGCCGTCGCTGCGCTCCCGCAGCAGCGTGACGGCCTTCTCCTGCGTCGTCCCGGAGCCGCGCTTCTTCGGGCGCTGCTGCTCGGGCCGCCGGGTGATCTCCAGGTGCCGGCCGCCGACGTGCAGTTCGAGGACCACCTCGGTACTGAGGGTGGCGTCGGCGTGGTCGCTGCGCAGCCGGCTGGCCGGCCGGCTGCCGGGGACGTCGCCGTACAGGGCGAAGCAGACGCCGTCGAGGATGGAGGTCTTCCCCGCCCCGGTCGCGCCGTGCAGGAGGAACAGTCCGGCCGAGGACAGTTCGTCGAAGTCGACGCTCTCGGTGCCCGCGAAGGGGCCGAAGGCGGTGAGGTCGAGCCGGTGCAGCCGCATCGCTTACGTTTCCGTCCTTGCGTGGTGCGCGCGTACCGCGTCCAGGGCCTCGCGCAGCACCGTCCGTTCCCGCCCGTCGGGGCCCGAGCCCCGGACGTGGGCCACGAAGTCCTCGGCGATCTGCTGGTCGGTGCGGCCGCGCAGCCGCTGGGCGTAGGAGACCGCCGGGTCGGTGCCGGAGTTCTCGGGGTCGAAGGCGAGGCTGAGCACGTGCGGGAAGCGCTTGGCCAGGGCCGCCATCGGTTCCGGCGGGCGCAGCGCGTCGGTGAGGGTGGCCTCGACCCAGGCGTCCTCATGACGCTCCAGCGCCGGATCGGCGAGCAGGTCGTCCAGGTGGCCGCGGATCCGGGCGATCGGGCGCGGCACCGGGCAGTCGACGCGCCCGGCGGTCACGGAGCCGTCCGGGTCGAGGTCGACCAGCCACATGCTCTTGCGGTGCCGCTCCTCGGAGAAGGAGTACGCCAGCGGCGAGCCGGAGTACCGGACCCGTTCGGTGATCGTCTGGCAGCCGTGCAGATGGCCGAGCGCCACATAGTCCACGCCCGCGAAGATCTCGGCGGGCACGGCCTCCACCCCGCCCGCGGTGATGTCGCGCTCGCTGTCGCTCGGCGCGCCCCCGGTGACGAAGGCGTGCGCCAGCACCACCGAGCGGGTGCCGGCCGGGCGGGTGGCGAGATCGGCGCGTACCCGGTCCATGGCCGCGCCCAGCACGGCGGTGTGGTCGGCCCGCTCGGCGTCGAACTCGGCGCGGACCAGCGCCGGTTCGAGGTAGGGCAGCCCGTACAGCACGGTGTCGCCGGTGGCGCCCGGCAGGACGACGGGGACCGCGCAGCCGGCCGGGTCGGTGCGCAGGTGGATGCCGGCGCGGCCCATGAGCCCTGCGCCGACGCCCAGCCGCCGGGCCGAATCGTGGTTCCCGGAGATCATCACCGTCGGGACGCCGAGGTCGGCGAGCCGGTGCAGGGCGTCGTCGAAGAGCTCGACGGCGGACAGCGGCGGCACCGCCCGGTCGTAGATGTCGCCCGCGACGAGCACCACGTCGACGGCCTCGTCGCGGACCGTACGGACGAGGTGGTCGAGGAAGGCCGCCTGGGCGGCGAGCAGGCTCTCGCGGTGGAACGAGCGTCCCAGATGCCAGTCGGATGTGTGCAGAAGTCTCACTGGGGTGCTCCGACCTGCACGTTTATCTCTCCTCCACCCCAGAACCCGCACCGGACCAGCCTGGGGTCCAGCTGTCGGCACCGACCACGCTAGCGCCCGGACGCCTCTCATCCACCACGGACCTCGGTTTGTCATCGGTGCCGGGGCCGGACGGCGGGCGGTATTGCCGTGATCCGGTCCGTTACGAAACGATCACGCCAGGGGTGAACCAGTACCGAACACGCCCCGCCACCGACGCCCTTGGAGTGAGAAGTGCCGACATTCGAGATCACGGCCGCGAGCGCCGCCGACATCGGGCTGATGGCGGACTGGGCCGCCGCGGAGGGCTGGAACCCGGGCCGCACCGACGGCTCCGCCTTCTTCGCGGCCGATCCGCACGGTTTCCTGATCGGCCGCCTCGACGGTGATCCGGTCGCCTGCGTCTCGGTCGTCCGGTACGGCACCGATTTCGGCTTCCTCGGTTTCTACATCACCCAGCCGTCGCTGCGCGGCCAGGGCTACGGCATCCAGCTCTGGCGCGCCGGCATGGCGCGGCTCGCCGGGCGCAACGTCGGGCTCGACGGGGTGGTGGCCCAGCAGGAGAACTATCGCAAGTCCGGTTTCCGCTCCGCCTGGAACAACATCCGCTACGAAGGCACTCCGGCCGCGGACGCGCCGGCGCCGGCCGGCGTCACCCTGGTGGACGCCCGCACCCTGCCCTTCGACCAACTCGCCGCCTACGACCGCCGCTTCTTCCCGGCGCCCCGCGACAGCTTCCTGGCCACCTGGATCGCGGCACCCCAGCGCACCGCGCTGGCCGCGGTGCGCGACGGAGAGCTGCAGGGTCTCGCCGTGCTGCGCGCGTGCCGCGAGGCCTCGCGCATCGGGCCGGTCCACGCGGACGCGCCGGAGGTGGCGGGCGCCCTGGTCGGCGCGCTGGCGGCGACCGTGCCGGGCGAGCCGGTGTCGATCGACGTGCCCGACATCAACAAGCCGGCGGTGCACCTCATGGAACAGCTCGGCCTGGCGCCGTCCTTCGAGACCGCCCGGATGTACACCGGTCCGGTGCCGGAGACCGATCAGGCCGGGATGTACGGCGTCACCAGCCTCGAACTGGGCTGACGCCGTTCTTGCGACAACAGGTTCCGGGCTAGACGTCGACGAATTCGGTGCCGCCGGCCTCCACCGTGGCGGCACCGGAGGTGCTGTCGGCGACCCAGGAGCGGAACGCCGCCACCTCGGACTCGGGCAGCGCGATGTCGATCCGTACATCGGCGCCGTACCGCACCCCGCGCACCGTCCGCCCGGCCGACCGCAGGTCGTTCTCCAGCCTGCCCGCCCGCTGGTGGTCGGCCGCGACCGTCAGCAGTGCGAGGCGCTGCCGTTCGACGGTGCCCAGTTCGTCGAGCGCGGCGGACACGGCGCCGCCGTAGGCACGCACCAGCCCGCCGGCGCCGAGCTGGACCCCTCCGTAGTAGCGGGTGACGACGGCGACGACATCGCGCACCTCGCGGCGCAGCAGTACCTGCAGCATGGGGGTGCCCGCGGTGCCGCCGGGTTCACCGTCGTCGCTGGCCTTGTGGAGGCGGCCCTCAGCTCCGATGACGTAGGCGAAGCAGTGGTGGGTCGCGCCCGGGTGCTCCTTGCGGATCTTCTGGATGAACGCCTGCGCGGCCTGCTCGCTGCCCGCGGGCGCCAGCGCGCACAGGAAGCGCGAGCGCTTGATCTCGCTCTCGTGCACGCCCTCGCGCCCCACCGTCAGATACCGGTCCACCATCCGGCCACCCTATGCCGCCAGCCGGGAATGGGCCGGGCCGGTCGCTCGTTGACCAGGCACGACGAGCGGGACACCCTCTGGAGGACGACGTGTACGGCGATGCTGCGACGGTACGGAAGATCCTGACCGGGACGGGTGACACCTGGGCGGTGGTCGGTCTGTCGAACAACGAGGCACGGGCCGCCTACGGGGTCGCGCGGGTGCTGCAGCGCTTCGGCAAGCGGATCGTTCCCGTCCACCCCAAGGCCGAGACCGTGCACGGCGAGCAAGGGTACGCCTCGCTCGCCGACATTCCGTTCCCGGTCGACGTGGTCGACGTCTTCGTCAATTCCGAGCTGGCGGGCGCGGTCGCCGATGAGGCGGTCGCGGCCGGGGCGAAGGCCGTGTGGTTCCAGCTCGGGGTGATCGACGAGGCCGCGTTCGAGCGGACGCGGGCGGCCGGCGCGGAGATGGTCATGGACCGCTGCCCGGCGATCGAGATTCCGCGCCTCGGCTGACGCGCGATACCGGGCCAGGAAGCCTACGGTGGCGGGGTGAGCAAGGACCGAAAGCCTCCGCCGCCGCCCTTCGGGCTCGATGAGAAGACCTACGCCGATCTGTGGTTCTACGCCCTGCCGGTGCTCGGCTTCGTGCTGGCCTTCGGGGTCTTCGCGGTGCTGCTCGGGGTGCTGCCCGACCACTGGTGGGGTGAGGTGCTGGCGGCGGTGGTCGCGGTGGGCGTCGGTGTGATCGTGGTGCGGGCGGGACGGCGGCTGCACCGGTCCCTGCACGCGGCGGACGAGGACCGGTCCGGCGGGCCGCCGGACCGGCGCTGACCGCAGCCGCTCAGATACCGAGGCCTTCGAGGACGACCGCGCCCGGCAGGGCGGCGAGTACCTTGCCCGGCACGATCAGCTTGCCGCGCCGGGCGCCGCTGCCGATCACCAGGTACGGGGCGTCGACGACGGCCGCGTCGATGAGCAGCGGCCAGTCACCGGGCAGGCCGACGGGGGTGATGCCGCCGTACTCCATGCCGGTGGCGCCGGTCGCGGCGTCCATCGCAGCGAACGAGGCCTTGCGGGCGCCGAGATGGCGCCGGACCACGCCGTTGACGTCGACGCGGGTGGTGGAGAGCACCAGGCACGCGGCGAGCGTGACGTCCTGGCCGCGCTTGCCCGCGACGACCACGCAGTTCGCCGAGGCGTCCAGGAGGTCGGCGCCGTAGGTCTCGACGAAGACGGCGGTGTCGGCCTTCTCGGGGTCGGTGTCGACGTAGAGCACCTCGGCGGTCACCGCGGCGGCCACCGGAGCCGGGAGCAGGTCGAGCCGTTCGGTGGCGGGGTGGGCTTCGTCGAAATTGCCGATCGGTGCGCGCATACCTGGAAACGTAACAGGCGTCACCTGGGCGGCGGGACGGCGATCGCGAGCGTCATCTCGGCCGGGACCTGACCCGCGTTGTGATAGCCGTGCGGCACATGGGCGTCGAAGCTCGCGGTGGTCCCGGAGGGGACGCGGTACTCCTGGCCTTCGACGACGAGCGTCAGCTCGCCCGCGTCCACCCGGATCAGTTCGGCGCTGCCGGGCGGGTGGGCGTCGGAGTCGTGGCCCTCGCCGGGCATGAGCCGCCAGGACCACAGTTCCAGCGGGCCGGGTGCCTCGGTGCCGGCCTGGAGCGTGCCGTAGCTGCCGGCCGGGGTGCTCCACAGCGGTACGGCGCGGTCGGCGGGGACCAGCCGGACCTGGGGGCTGTCGGCGTAGTCCAGGAGGTTGGCGATGCTGATGCCGACGGCGTCGGCGATGCGCACCACGGTGCCGATGCTGGGGTTGGTCCTGGCCTGCTCGATCTGGATGATCATGCCCCGGCTGACGCCCGCCCGGGCGGCGAGCGCGTCGAGGCTGTATCCGCGCTCCAGCCGCAGTCGTTTGACGTTGCGGGCGAGCGACTGGGCGACGATTTCGAGGTCCGGCACGCTTCCGTCCAATATTATGAATGACAGAGTTCATTTGAGTGCACTACGGTGTGGTGTACCAACACGTTCATCACACTGTACTGCGGGGGAAGTCCCATGACAGCGGTTCTCGCGCTCGCCACCAGCCTGCTCTGGGGGCTCGCCGACTTCGGAGGCGGGCTGCTCACCCGCCGGCTGCCTGCGCTCGTCGTGGTCGTCGCCTCGCAGATCGCCGCCGCCATCGTCCTCGGCGTCATCGTCGTGGCGACCGGGGCGTGGAGCGAGATCGGCCCGCAGCTCTGGTACGCCGTCGCCGCCGGTGTCGTCGGACCCGTCGCGATGATCTGCTTCTACAAGGCCCTCGCCCAGGGCCCGATGGGTGTGGTCTCGCCGCTGGCCACCGTCGGCGTCGTGATACCGCTCGGCGTCGGGCTGACGCTCGGCGAACGCCCCGGGCTGCTGCAGTACGGCGGGATCGCGGTGGCCGTCGTCGGCGTCGTCCTGGCCGGCGGCCCGCAGCTGCGCGGCGCGCCCGTGCAGCGGCAGACGGTGCTGCTCACCCTCGTCGCCGCCTTCGGTTTCGGCTCGGTGTTCGCGCTGATCGCCGAGGCGTCATCGACGCTCACCGGACTGTTCCTCGCGCTCTTCGTCCAGCGGGTGTGCAACTCACTGGTCGGCGGAGCGGCGCTGGCCGTGGCCGTACGGCGTGACCCGGCCGCCGCCCCCGAAGGCGGCATGGCCGTGGTGTGGGCCGCCATGCCGGCGCTCACCCTGGTCGGCCTCGCGGACGTCGCGGCGAACGGCACGTACTCGCTGGCCGCCCAGCACGGCCCGGTCACCGTCGCCGCGGTACTCGCCTCGCTCTACCCGGTGGTGACGGCGCTCGCCGCCCGGGGCTTCCTCAAGGAACGGCTGCTCGCGATCCAGGCGGCGGGCGCGGGACTCGCGATGGCCGGCACGATCCTGCTCGCGGCGGGATAGCCGGGCCGCGAGCAGGCCCTCAAACCGCCGGATCCGGCGCGCGGTCCGCCCGGTCCGTCCGGTCGTCGAGTGTCCCCGGCCCGTCCTCGACCCCGGCGAGCGCCATCAGCTGCTCGGGGGTGATCCCCTCGGGTATCGGCACCGGCGGCGGCGTCCGCAGCGGGGGCTGCCAGCCGGCCTCGGGGTCCCACCGGCGGACGATCCTGGCGGGAGCGCCCGCGACCACCGCGTGATCGGGCACGTCCCCCCGCACCACCGCGCCGGCCGCGACCACCACATTGCGGCCCAGCCGGGCGCCGGGCAGGATGACCGCTCCCGTGCCCAGCCAGCTGCCGGACCCGATCTCGACGGGCGCCGAGCGCGGCCACTGCTTGCCGACCGGCTCGTGGGGGTCGTCGTAGGAGTGGTTGTCGCTGGTGACGTACACATAGGGGCCGGCGAAGATGTTGTCGCCGAAGACCACCGGCGCCGAGGCCACCACGTGGCTGCCGCGGCCGAGCACCACGCCGTTGCCGAGCCGCAGGACCGGATCGGGGCCGAGGTCCAGGTCCGGCATCATGCCCGCGGTGAGGGTCACCTGCTCGCCCACCACGCAGTGCTCCCCGATCTCGATCCACTGCTCGCCGAAGACCGTGCCGAGCGGGAACGCCAGCCGCGAGCCCGTGCCGAAGCTGCGGAAGCGGTAGGGGCCGGGGCGCTGCGCGGTCACCGCGCCCGCGTTCTGCACCCACCGCCATCCACGGTGGACCAGACGGGAGGCGGTGCGGCGGCGCCAGGCCGCCCAGGAGGAGAACACGTTCTCGTTCTTCGGCACGGGATCACCGTATACGGTGCCGCCCGCCGGTGAAGTCCCGGATGTGAGGGCGCGTGCGAAGAGGGGATCCGGCCGTACGGAGGAGCCGCGCGGACCGCCGCGGCTCCTCCGGGTATCAACGCCCGGCGGAGCCGGTCATCGCGGCGAGTACGGAGTGCCGGTCCTCGCCGGGCCGCTCGTCCAGCGCGGTGGCCAGCCGGCCGGAACCGTAGTGCCATCGGTGGTCGAGGTCCGGGTGCACCCGGTCGACCAGCCGGATCTCGCTGTCGCTGCCGAGAAGCCCCTTCAGCTCGGCGGCCAGCTCGGGCCAGCCGACATGTCCGCTCACCGCGTTGGCCACCCCGTGCACCGGGGTGCCCAGGCAGTCGGTGACCGCGCGCGCCAGGGCGGCGGCGTGCACCCATGGGGCGCCGTACCAGTCGTGGCCGGCGGTGCCAGGCCGCGGCAGGTCGATCGGCTCCCCGGCGAGGGCCGCCTGGTAGAGCAGCCCGGTCGCGCCCCAGCGCAGCTGGTCGCGCAACCGGTCGTGCGGACCCCAGACGATGGGCGAGCGCACGACGCTCGCCCCGCCCCGGCCGCCGGTGCCCGCCGCCCGCATCAGCAGCTGCTCGCAGTCGAGCTTCGCCTGCCCGTACGCGCTCAGCGGCCGCTCCGCCGCCGCTTCCTCGGCCACCCGCGGGCCGCTGGGCCGGCCGTAGGCGTCCACGCTGCTGACGAAGACGAACGGGCCGCGGTTCCAGGCCTCCACCATCGCGGCCATCGCCGCCACGTCCACCTCGGGACGGGTGAAGGTGCAGGCTGCGTGGATCACCGCGTCCGCCCTCCCGACGGCGGCGCGCAGCCCGTCCAGGTCGGTCAGATCGCCCTCGACGACCTCCACGCCCTCCCCCGCGACCAGGTGTGCCGACTCGGGCCGGGACAGCGCCAGCACCGGCCGTCCCCTGGCGGCCAGTTCGCGCAGGACGAAGGCGCCGACACCGCCGGTGCCGCCGGTCACCAGGACCGTGCCCTCACGGGTCCGCCGGGTGCGGGTCGCCGGTGTGCCGGTCGCGGCCGCCAGCCGTTCCCGTTCTGTCTCCCGCGCGTCCAGCAGCGTCGCGATCGCTCGCGGAGTGCGGTGCTCCATGACGTCCAGGCCGGTCAGCGGCAGCTTGAGTCCGGTGCGCAGCCGCTCGGCGAGCTGAACGGCGATCAGCGAGTGGCCGCCGAGTACGAAGAAGTCGTCGTCAGCGCCGGGGACGCGGCCCAGCAGCGCCGTGAACGCCGCCGTCACCGCGTCGGCACGGACGCCGCTCGGTGCGGGCGCGGGCGGGGCGCCGGGCAGCCGGGCCGTGTCCAGGGTGCCGTCGGCGGTACGGGGCATCGCGTCCAGCAACGTCACTGCTGCCGGGACGAGTTCACGGCTCAGGCCGGCCCGCAGGTGCGAGCGGAGTTCGACGGGCGAGGGCCCGCCGGTCCCGCGCAGGACGGCGTAGGCCAGCAGCGGTCCGCCGGCCGGGGCCGGCACGGCGGCGTCGGCCACCAACGGGTGTGCGTGCAGCAGCACTTCCGCCGGATGACCGTCGGTGGCCGGGGTGCCGGCGGCCGGGAGAACCGGCGGACCGCCGGGCAGCCGGGACAGCCGGAGCTCCGGGTCTGCGGCGACCGCGGCCAGCAGTCCGGCGAAGCCGTCCGCCAGCCGCTCCCCCGCCGCGTCGTCGAGGGCGGCCCGGCCGTACTGGACCAGGCCGGTGGGACAACCGGTGTCGGACAGGCCGAACGACAGGTCGAACTTGGCCTCGCCGAGCGCCACGTCGACCGGTTCCGCGGCCAGACCGGGCAGCCGGAGCGCGGTGGGCTCGCCCAGCACATCGGCGGTGACCCGGACCAGCGGTGTGCCGTCGGCGTCCCGGGCGGCGGCGCCGAGCCGCTCCAGGACCAGGTCGAACGGCACGTCACGGTACTGCTGTGCCTCCAGCAGGGCATCCCGCACCCGGTCCACCAGCGTCCCGAACTCCGGGTCGCCTGACAGCTCCACCCGGATGGGCAGGGTGTTGACGCACAGACCGACCAGGCCGCGCATGGCGGCGCCCTCGCGGTGGGTGCCGGCGCAGCCGATCACCAGGTCGTCCTCGCCGGTGAAGCGGTGCAGTGCGGCGAAGGCGGCGGCGAGGGCCACGGTGAACAGGGTGGCCCGGTGCCGCAGGCCCAGCTCGCGCAGAGCGGGCAGCACCTCCTCGTCCAGCGGCGTGCTGTGCACGGCGGCGGGCCGTGCGGTCAGGTCGGCGGCGGGCAGCGCGGGGCGGGGCAGGCGCAGCGGGGCGGCGCCCGCCAGCCGGTGCGTCCAGTGCGCGAGCCCTTCGTCGAGCCGGCCGGCCGCCGCGTGCTCGCGGACCGCGAAGTCCGCGTACTGCGGCGGCCGGGTCAGCTCGCACGGGGTCCCGCCGACGGCCGCCGCGTACAGCTCGGCCAGTTCGGCAGCGACGGTCTCCAACGACCCGCCGTCGATGCTGATGTGATGGAACGTCACCAATACGGTGTGGTCCTGCGGACCGTGCCGCAGCGCCAGGGCGCGCGGCAGGGGGCCGGCGGCGAGGTCGAACGGTCGGCGTGCCTCCTCGGCGAGGGCGGACAGGCCGTCACCGACGGCGTCGATCACCGGCACGGCGATCGCGTCCGGTGCGGGAAGCGTCTCCTGGTACGGCTCGTCGCCGTGCTGCCCGTAGCGCGTGCGCAGGATCTCGTGGCGCTGGACGAGCGTGGTCAGCGCGGTGCCCAGGGCGTCCAGGTCGAGCGGCCCGCGCAGCCGGGTGGCGAACGGCACGCTGTACAGCGAGCCGCCCTGGCCGAGCCGGTCCATCAGCCACATGCGGCGCTGGGCGTGGGACAGCGGTGTGGGCCCCTGGCCACGGGCGGCGGGCGCCGGTTCGGCCGGGCGGGCGTTCTTACGGGCGCGGGCCCGGCGCAGCAGCTCTTCCTGCAGGGCGGCGGAGCTGGGGTGGGTGTCAGTGGCCATCGGTGTCCTCCGGCGCGTCGGGGTGGAGGTCGCTGTGGTTGGCCAGCAGGGCGCGTTCGACGAGCGCGGCGTGGCCGGCGACGGTGGGAGCGGCGAAGAAGTCGGGCAGCGACAGCGTCACTCCCAGCTCCTCGCGCAGGTCGTCCGTGACGATCAGCGCGAGGAGGGAGTGGCCGCCGTAGGCGATGAAGTCGGCGTCCGCCCGGGCCACTTCGCAGCCGAGTGCGTGGCTCCACACCTCGGCGACGGCCTGCTGGAGCGGGGTCAGCGGCTCCGCACGGTCCTCGGTGGCGGTGACGCCGCGCAGGTCGGCGAGCGCACGGCGGTCGACCTTCCCGGACACGGTCAGCGGGAGCCGTTCGACGAAGGTCAGCTCGTCCGGGACGAGGTGCGCGGGCAGTTGTTCGGCGAGCCGGGTCCGCAGGGTCTCGGCGCGGGGCACGGGTCCGGGCGCCGCCACCACGAAGGCGGCCAGCCGGGCGTCGTCCGCCGCGGGCCGCCGTACGGTGACGGCGGCGTCGTCCACCTCGGGCTGCTCGCGCAGCAGGTGTTCGATCTCGCCCGGTTCGATCCGGAAGCCGCGCACCTTGACCTGGTCGTCGGCACGGCCGTGGAACTCCAGCACGCCGTCCTGGCGGCACGAGACCAGATCGCCGGTGCGGTAGAGCCGGCCCAGCGAGGCGTGCTCCACGAACCGCTCGGCGGTCAGCTCCGGTCGTCCGGCGTAGCCGTTCGCGAGCCGACTGCCGCCGATCCACAGCTCACCGCGTGCACCGTCCGCGACCGGCCGGCCCGCCTCGTCCAGCACATGGGCCGTGGCTCCCGCGCACGGGCGGCCGATCGGCACCGGTCCTTCGCAGTCCGCGTCGGTGACGCGGTGGGTGGTGGCGAAGGTGGTCGTCTCGGTCGGGCCGTAGCCGTTGACCAGTTCCAGCCAGGGGAACGCGCGCAGTACCGCGCGGGCCTGCTGGGCGGCCATCGCCTCACCGCCCACGACGACGGTGCGGAGCACCGAGAACAGCCGGGAGCGGCGGGCGGCGAGCTGGTGGAACAGTGCGGTCGTGAAGAAGGCGACGGTCACGCCGTACCGCTCGACGTGCTGCGCGAGGTCCTCGAACGACGGCCGCTCGGTGGTGCACACCACGACGGAGGCGCCGTTGGCGAGGGCCGCCCACACCTCGAAGGTCGAGGCGTCGAACGTCGTCGGCGAGTGGAACAGCACCCGGTCCCGGGCGGTGACGGTGACGTAACCCGGGTCGGTGACGAGTCCGGCGATGCCGCCGTGCGTGACGGTCACGCCCTTGGGCAGGCCGGTGGAGCCCGAGGTGAACAGGACGAGCGCCGTCGCGTCCGGGCCGGTGTCGGCGGCGGGTATCTCCTCGCCGGACAGCAGCGGGTCCTCGGGCAGCGCCAGCGTCACTCCGGTACCGGAAGCGGACGCGAGCAGCTTGCTGTCGCCGACGGTCAGCGTCGTCCCGGAGTCGGCGAGCATCGCCTCGATACGGGGGCGCGGGTGCGCCGGGTCGAGCGGTACGCAGGCCGCGCCCACCCACCACAGGGCGAGCTGGGTGACCAGGGTGCGGGCCGAGCGCGGCATCAGCAGCGCCACCCGGTCGCCGGGGCGCACCCCGTAGGTGTGCAGGTGCGCGGCCAGACAGCGGGCGGAGGTCACGAGCTGCCGGTACGTCAGGGTGGTGTCGCCGTCGATCACGGCCAGCGCGTGCGGGGTCCGTTCGGCGTGCCGGGCCACCAGGGCGGGCAGGGCGGTCACGGGGTTGTCCTTCCGGTCGTCGGGGTCTTCCGGACGTCGGGGATCCGCGGGGAGGAGGCCGTCATCTCAGACCACCGCCGGTGACGCGGCCGCGCGGCGCTTGTCGAGCACGGCGGCCACCGCGCGGAGGTCCGGCTGCCGCAGCACCTCGGGTGCGCGCAGCCTGGTGCCCGTCTCGCGCTCGATGGCGGCCAGCAGCCGGGCCGCGATGATCGAGGTGCCGCCCACCGAAGTGAAGGCGTCCTCCAGCGCGGCGTCCGGGCGGTCGAGCAGGTCGCGGACCACCCGCAGGACGAGCCGTTCGCTGTCCGTCGCGGTGTCGTCCGGAGCGACAGTGCCG
Source organism: Streptomyces sp. RKAG293 (assembly GCF_023701745.1). NCBI lineage: Bacteria > Bacillati > Actinomycetota > Actinomycetes > Kitasatosporales > Streptomycetaceae > Streptomyces > Streptomyces sp. RKAG293. The sequence continues at coordinate 1,359,198 of NZ_JAJOZB010000001.1, forward strand.
GCGGTCGGGCCGGACGCGGCCACCTCACCGGCGAGCAGCGCGGCGCGGTCCACCTTGCCGTTGGCGTCCAGCGGGAAGGCCTCGACGATCCGTACGGTCGAGGGGACCGCCTGCTCGGGCAGCCAGACCCGGACCGCCGACAGCAGGGCGTCCGCGGTCGGGGCGGCGCCGGCCGACGGCAGCACGAACGCCACCAGCCGGGTGCGGCCGTCGGCGGAGCGGGGCGCGGTCACGACCGCGCTGCGTACGTCCGGGTCGTGCTCGAACGCGGCCTCCACCTCGGCCGGTTCGATCCGCACACCGCTGATCTTCACCTGGTCGTCGAGCCGGCCGAGGAATTCCAACCGCCCGTCGTCCAGCATCCGCACCCGGTCCCCGGTGCGGTAGAAACGGTCAACGCCCGGTGCGTCCAGCCCCTCGGGCGGTGCGGTGAAGCGCCGGGCCGTGAGCTCCGGGTCCAGATAGCCGATCGCCAGACAGGCGCCGCCGATGACCAGTTCCCCCGTCTCGCCGCGGGCGGCGATGCGACCGTCCTGGCCCGCGACGACCACCGTGGTGCCGGGCAGCGGGGAGCCGATCGGCGGCGCGGTCGCGTCGTCCGGCTCGTTGTCGGTGGGCCGCATGGCGTGCGTGGTGGTGATCACGGTGGCCTCGGCCGGCCCGTAGGCGTTGTGGACGGTGGCGGTCACGTCCTGGCCGGGCCTGCGGCGCATCCGGTCGCCGCCGACGACGAGATGACGCAGTGGCAGATCCTGCGGCCAGGGCCGGTCCAGCACCGGCTCCGCCATCGGGGTGGCCGCGACACAGACGGTCACCCCGGCGTCCCGCCACCAGTCCGTGAGCTCGGCGGGGTCCCAGCGGACCGCGTCGGGAGCGGGCACCAGCGCGGCACCCGAGGTCAGTCCGGCCCACAGCTCCAGTACGTGCGGGTCGAACGCGACGCCGATCAGCAGGGACTGCCGGTCGCCGGGGGCCAGGCCGGTCTCGGCGCGGTACCAGTCGAGCAGCGTGGCCAGGGCGGGCTCCGCCACGGCGAGCGTCTTGGGGCGGCCGGTGGATCCGGAGGTCAGTACGGCGTAGAACGCCTCCGGCGGTGCCGGGCGGGCGCCGGCCGCGGGCGGGGCGAAGGCGGCGACGACCGTGGCCGCGGCGTTCGTTCCCTCAGCGGGCAGCGGCAGTTCGATCCGCTCGGCGGCCTGGTGGTGCGCGGGCAGTACGGCGGGGTCGCCGATCAGGCAGACCACCGCGACGTCCTCGGTGACCGCCCCGATGCGGCGCTCTCCGGGGCGGGGGCCCAGCGGCAGATAGACCGCGCCGAGCCGGGCCAGCGCGATCGCGGTGACGGCGAGCGCGGCCGAACGGTCCAGGCAGACACCGACGATGTCGCCGGGACGTACCCGGCCGTCGAGTGCGCGGACGAGTTCATCGGCCGCCTCGTCCAGCTGCCGGTAGCTCCAGGTGTGGCCGCCGTCCACCACGGCGGGGGCCTGCGGGGAGCTGCGGACCCAGTCCTCGTAGCGGGAGAGCACGCCGGAGGCGGCGGTCGCGGGGAGCGCCGCGCCGTGGGCCACGCTTGGCCGGGTGGTCAGCGTGTCGGTGGTCATGTCGGTGATCAGGGTGTTCGTCATCACGACTCCTTCGGCGTGGATGCGGCGGCGGATGCGGCGGCGTACGCGGCGACGGGCGAGGGGGCGAGCGAGTCCAGGGCGCGGGCCTGGTCGGCCAGCACCGGGTTGCGGAACAGCAGCCGCAGCGGCGGCCGTTCACCGAGCCGCGGTTCCAGCCAGGCCGCCAGATGCGCGGCGAGCACGGAGTGCCCGCCGATCTGGAAGAAGTGCGAGGACGCGGTGAACCGGCGGTGGCCCAGCACCTCGCTCCAGCCCTCGGCGAGCAGCGCCAGCGCCGGGTCGGCGGCGAACGCGGCCGGGTCCAGGTCCGGGGCGGCCTCGTCCGCGGGGGTCGTGGGCTCCAGCGCGGCGGCCAGCCGGGCCAGCGCGACCCGGTCGGGCTTGCCGCCGGCCAGCGTCGGCATGGCGTCCAGCCGCGCCCAGCGGCCGGGGACGAGCGCGCCCGGCAGCCGGTGGCTCAGCTCGAGGTGCATCATCTGCTCGTCCCACGGCTCCCGGTCGTCGGCGCTCTCCAGGAAGCCGACCAGCCGGGGTCCGCCGGCCGCCTCGCGGTCCAGGACGACCGCGCAGGACCGGCCGCCGAGCACGGCGGAGGCGGCGGCCTCCACCTCCTCCAACTCGATCCGGTAGCCGCGCAGTTTGATCTGGTTGTCCCGCCGTCCGAGGAAGTGCAGGAGCCCGTCGCGGCCCCGGTAGCCGAGGTCGCCGGTGAGGTAGACCCGCTCGCCGCCCAGCGCCGGGATCGTCACGAAACGAGCCGCGGTCGCTTCCGGGTTGCCGACGTAGCCCTCGGCAAGACCGGCTCCGGCGATGGCCAGTTCACCGACCGCGCCGGCCGGCAGCGGACGGAGTGCCGTGTCCAGGACGTGGATCCGCTCGCCGGGCAGTTCGGTGCCGAGGGGGATCTCGGCGCCGTCCGCCAGGTTCTCGCGGGTGATCTCGTGCACGGTGGAGCTGATCGCCGCCTCGGTCACGCCGTAGACGTTGAGCACGGTGGCGTCGGTGTCGGCCAGGAACGAGCGCATCGCGTCGGCCGGGATGCGCTCACCGCCGAGCACCAGCAGCCGCGGCGCCCAGCGGCGGTCGCGCAGCGCGGGCCGCAAGTCCTCGCGGGTGGCGAGGAAGTAGCTGGTGGGCAGGTTCGCGACGGTGACCCGGGCGGCGGCCAGCAGCTCGGCCAGCTCCGCCCCGGTGGGCACTTCCCGCTCCGGTACGACCAGGCAGGCGCCGGCGTACAGCGACGGAAGGACCTCTTCGAGGGCCACGTCGAACGACGGCTGGGCGAAGAGCAGCACCCGGTCGCCGGCCGCCAGCGCGAACCGGTCCGCGGCACCGGTCAGATGGTTCTCCAGCGCGGCCCTGCCCACGGCCACGGGCTTGGGTATGCCGGTCGATCCGGAGGTGTGGATGATGTACGCCGCACCGGGCACCACCGCGGCCGGGCGCGCGGCCGGGTAGGAACCGGCGTCGAGCGCGGTCACCGGGAGGCCTGCGGGCAGCGTCACCCCGGCGGCGGCGGAGGTGAGCACGAGCGCCGGACCCAGCCGGTTCAGCAGCAGTTCCAGCCGGGACTCCGGGTCGGACGGGGAGAGCGGGCAGTACACCGCGCCGGTCCGCAGACAGGCCAGCAGCGCCACCACCGAGTCGGCGCCGCGCGGCAGCACGACGGCGACCGGCTGACCGGCCGTCACGCCCGCCGCCAGCATCCGCCGCGCGACCGCGGCGACCTGCTCGTCGAGGTCCCCGTAGGTCAGCCGGCGGGCGCCGATCAACAGCGCGGGCAGCGAGGAGTCGTGGGCGGCGGCCGGGTCGAGCGGATCCGGGCCGGAGGACGCGGCGGGCTCGGCCGGCACCGGTACGGCGGCGGGTGCCGGGAGCGCGAGGTCGGCGAGCAGGGTGCCGGGAGCGTCCAGATAGGCGCGCAGCAGGTCCAGGAAGCGCTCGGTGAGCAGCTTCGCGGTGTCCTCGCCGAAGAGGTCGGCGTCGTAGTCCCAGACCAGGGTCATGCCGCGTGCGCCGTGCCGGGGGCTCACGCCGCGCCGGTCGTCCGGGAGCAGCACGACGTCGAGGTCGAAGCGGGTGGTGCCGGTGTTGAACCCTTCGAAGAGCGTGACGTCCAGACCGGGCACGTCGATCTCCGGCAGGGCGGCGTCGTGCGCGCTGAACATGACGCTGAACAGCGGGTTGTCCGCACCCGAGGTGTGCAGGCCCAGTGCGCGCGTCAGCTCCTGGACCGGCACCTCCTGGTGCGGCAGGGCACGGAAGAGGGTGTCGGTCACCTCGTCCATGGTGTCCTCGGCCGGGGCCGCCGGGTCCAGCCGCAGCCGCAGCGGGATCGTGTTGACGAACATGCCCACGGCGCCCTCGAAGCCGCGCGGGCGGTTGCCGACGGCGGTGCCGACGACCATCTGTTCACGCCCGCTGTGCCGGCGCAGCAGTTCGGCGAAGAGCCCGAGCAGCGTGGAGAACGGGGTCAGTCCGCGGTCCAGGGTGTGGGCGCGCAGCCGCTCCGTCAGATCCGCGCCGATCGACTGGCGCAGCTGCCCGCCGTGGTGCCGGCGCCGCGCGCCGGGCCGTGCCAGACCGGGCAGCGGCATGTCGAAGGAGGCGTCGCGCAGTTCGGCCGCCCAGTACTCCAGGCTCGACCGCCGCTCCGCGGTCGCCCGGTCGTCGTCCGCGTCGAGGGAGCGTACGTGGTCGACGTAGGAGATGGCGGGCGGCAGCGCGGTCGGCTCACCGAGGACGTGGGCGCGGTAGACGGTGAAGACGTCGCCCAGCAGGATCGCGAAGGAGTGCCCGTCGTGGATCAGGTGGTGCTCGACGTGGATGAGCCGGTGCTGGTCGTCGGCGAGCCGGGCCAGCGTCCAGCGCAGCAGCGGCGCCTGGTACGTGTCGAGCGGGGTCTCCGCCTCGGTGCGGAGCAGCCGCGCGAACGCGGCCTCGGGGTCCGCCTCCCCGGTCAGGTCCACGGTGCGCAGCCGCGGCTCGCAGAGGTCCGCGGCGCGCTGCATGGGCATCGAGCCGGGGACCGCCACGAGTTCCAGCCGCAGTCCGGGGTGGCGGTCGAGGGCCGCGGCCAGTCCGCGGCGCAGCGCCTCGGTGTCCAGCGTGCCCCACAGGTCGAGGGAGGCGGTGAAGTTGTAGGCGCGGCTGCCGGGCTGCACTTGTTCGTGCAGCCAGACGATCTCCTGCGACGGAGAGAGGGGGAGCATCGGCGATCCCTGGGGTTGTCGGGTCGGTGTCTTCGGGTGCGGGCGGAGGCACGGTCGTGCTTCCGCCCGCGGTTCGCCGGCCGGTCCGCGGATCACGCGGTCCGGGCCGGCCGTGCTGGTTCAGGGCAGTAACGGTTCAGGACGTGCTGGTTCAGGGCGTGCTGGTTCAGGGCGTGCTGGTTCAGAGCGTCCTCAAGGCGTCACGGCCCTACGGCGTGACGGCGTGACGGGCGGGACTGCGTGATGTCGCGCGCCGCTTCGTCTGCGGCGGTTGCGGCCGCTGTGGGTGCGGTGGTGACTGCGGGTGCGGGTGCGGGTGCGGGTGCGGCTTGTGGGTCAGCCGACGGGGACGTCGGCCCGGACGGGGGCGCGCACCGCGTCGCGGAAGACGGCGAACCCGTCCCGGGCCGCGGCGTCGTCGAGCACCGTGCGGTCCCACACCATCCGGATGTGGAGTTCGGATCCGTGGGTGACGGAGACCGCGAACGGGGCGCGCACCTGCCGGCCGTCGATGTGCACCTCACGGCCCTCCACCCCGCCGAGCCGCAGCGCGGGACGGCGCCGGGCGTCGTCCACCGTCAGCAGTCCGTCCAGCCGGCCGGACCACTGGGAACCGGCCGAGCGGGCGGCGTGCACCACTTCGTCGAAGGGGGTGTCGGCCCGGTCCAGGTCGTCCCACCACTGGGTGGCCGTCTCGTCCGGGGCGTGCGGGACGTCGACCGTCGCGGCCGGGAAGACCACGGTGTTGAGGAAGCAGCCCAGGACCGGCGGTGCGCCGGCCGGGCGGCCGCCCCACGGGTAGCCGATCGGCAGCACGTGGCCGGCCCCGTACAGCACCCGGGCCGCGGCCCGGCAGGCGTCGAGCAGGGCGGGGAACGGTACGCCGGACGCCGGTGCGGGCAGCCGCAGTTCGGCGGCGCCGGTGGGCAGGGAGCCGGTGACGGGGGTCCGCGGCGGGAGCTGCGGGGCCCGTTCGTGCACCACGCGCAGCCGGTCGCCCCAGTACTCCAGCGCGCCGGAGGATCCCGCGCGCTGTTCGGCGTCGAGCTGCAGCTGGACCGCCTCCCGGTAGGCGGCGAGTTCCGCGGCCGCCTCGGCGGGCTCCGGGCCCGCGGATCCCGGCTCGTCACGGTAGGCGGCGGTGAGTTCCTCGACGATCCGGGCGAGGGACTGGCCGTCGCACGCGGTGTGGTCAAGGACGACGGCGAGCACCTCGTCCCCGGCGGCCGGCCCGTCCTGGACCAGGTACAGCCGCAGCGGCGAGCCCTGCGCGGTCCAGCCGGCCAGGACCCGGCGCAGCGCGGTGGCCGCGTCCTCGCCGGGGGCGCGGACGACGTGTTCCACCGGTACGTCGGGCTCCGTCAGACGGAGCACGGGGGTGCCGCGCAGCACCTCCGGGCGGGCGCGCAGCACGGGGTGCAGGGCGGCCAGCCGGTTCGCGGCCGCGCGCAGCCGTACCGGATCCACGGTGCCGCCCGGGAAGGCGAAGAACATCGGGACGATGTCGGGCCGGCCCGAGGGGTCCATGGCGCGCACGAGCACGAAGCGCCGCTGGGCTCCGGTGACGGGCAGGAGGGAGGTACCGCCGTCGTCGGCGGCAACGCGCTGGTAGCGGGCCAGGTACTGGCCCGTGATGGTTCGGGGCATGTGATCCTCTCTGACGTGGCAGGGCGGTTCGGGACGGAGCGTTCCGTGACGTGCCGGTTCCGGGCGTGGCGGTTCCGGGCGTGGCGGTTCCGGGCGTGGTCGGGCCGGGCGATGGGTCCCGGGTCCGGCCGGACGCCCCACCGGGTCAGCTGACGGAAGCGGGCTCGCTACGGCCGGCGGAGGCGTCGGAGCCGCCCGCGACGGCGTCCTCGAGGTCGTCCGGGGCGGCCGGCAGATCGCGCATCCGGCGCAGTGGGGACAGCAGCAGCCGCAGTGGTACGACGAGGAACCCGATCGCGCAGACCCACAGGGCGGCGCGCGCCCCGAAGCCGTCGGCCACGGCGCCGCCCACCAGGGCCCCGAGCGGCAGCGTGCCCCACACCAGGAACCGCAGGGTGGCGTTCATCCGGCCCAGGAGCCGGGGCGGGCAGAGCGTCTGACGGAAGCTCACCTGGGCGACGTTGTAGACGACCGCGCCGAAGGAGACCACTCCGGAACCGACGGCGAACAGCACGGCGGCGGCTCCCCGGCCTGACAGCGGCCACAGCAGCGCGAACGGGCCGGTCACCAGGGCGGACAGCCAGATGATGCGGGCCTGGCCGAGCCGGGCGGCGAGCCTGCCGGCGCAGAGCGCACCGGCGAGTCCGCCGGCGGCGGACGCGGAGAGCATCAGACCGATGGCGGCCGGCTGCAGCCCGATCACCCGTACCAGGAAGATGGTCTGAGTGGCCATCAGCATCGCGGTGAAGAAGTTGCTCAGGCCGGTGCTGGTCGCGATGACGCGCAGCAGCCGGTGGCCGAGCACGAAGCGCAGCCCCTCACCGATCTCCTTGCGCAGCGAAGCGCCCGGCACCGGTTCCGGCTTGCTCTCCGGCTTGTCGATGCGCGACAGGAACAGTGCCGAGACGACGTAGCCGATCGCGTCGGCCCCGATCGCCAGGTGCGCCCCGACCAGCTGTACCAGCCCGCCGCCGAGGCCGGGACCGGTGACCTGGGCGGAGGAGCGGACCGTCTCCAGCGCTCCGTTGGCCGCCATCAGCTGTTCCCTGGGCAGGAGTTCGGGGAGATAGCTCTGGTCGGCCACATCGAAGAAGACGGTCGCGGCGCCGGTGACCAGGGCGACGACGTACAGCTGCACCATCGTCAGGACGTCGGCGACCGCGGCCAGCGGGACACTCGCCATGGCGAGCGCCCGCACCATGTCGGCGCGGATCATCAGCGAGCGCTTGCGCATCCGGTCGACCAGCGCCCCTGCGGGCAGGCCGATCAGCAGGAACGCGGCGGTCTCCGCGGCGGTGAGCAGCCCCACCTGGAACGCGGGCGCCTTGAGTTCGAGGACCGCCACCAGGGGCAGCGCGACCAGGGTGACCTGGGCACCGACCTGGCCGGCCGCGGCGCCGGCGAGCAGCAGACGGAAGTCGCGCATGCGCAGCGGGCCGCTCGACGCGGTTCGGGGTAAAGGGGACATGTGCCAGACCTTCACCGCAAACGCCGTTAACAGTCAAAGCGCAAAGAACACTTTCGGTCGAATCTTTTGCACTACCTCCACTAAATCAGCAAATCTTCCGTCGGATCCGGGCAACCTCGGGATGAACTATGCACGTTGGGGCCCCGCGACAAGAGGATCGGACAGCCCCCGCACGGCCGGGGCCGGACGATCACCGGCAACGCGCCAGGAATCGCACCTCTGACCGAAAACAGTCCCTGCCCCGCTTCGATGCCGTATGCACCTACCGACCCGTCGCCGGGACCGGCCCGTCATATACCGTGCTGCTCGACAGCGAAGGCGCGGATGCGCGGATGCGAGGGTGGATTCCATGGCGGAGCAGGCACTGATTGCCGATGTGGCGGGGCGCAAGCCCCAGGTGGATCCGGCGGCGTTCACCGCGCCCACCTCGGTCGTCGTCGGCGACGTCACGATGGCGGCCGGCTCCAGCGCCTGGTACCACGCGGTCCTGCGCGGCGACTGCGAGTCGATCAGCATCGGCGCCGACAGCAACATCCAGGACAACTGCTCGGTGCACGCGGACCCCGGGTTCCCCGTCGTGGTCGGCGAGCGGGTCTCGGTGGGTCACAACGCGGTGCTGCACGGCTGCACCGTCGAGGACGACGTACTGATCGGCATGGGCGCCACGGTCCTGAACGGCGCGCACATCGGGACCGGTTCGCTGGTCGCCGCGGCCGCGCTCGTACCGCAGGGGATGCGCGTACCGCCGGGGTCACTGGTGGCCGGGGTGCCGGCCAAGGTGCGGCGTGAGCTGACCGCGGAGGAGCGGGAGTCGGTGCTGCTCAACGCCGCGGGTTATGTCGAGCTGTCCCGCGCCCACCGGGCGGCCTTCGAACCGGCCACTGAAGAGCCGGCCGGGGAACCGGCCGACGGGGCCTGAGCGGCCCCGTGCCCGGTCCGCCGGGCCCTTCGCGAGGTCACTCGCCGGTGGGGGCCACCACGGCTTCGGCCGTGCCTTCCACCGGCGTTCCCGGCGTCGCCGATGCGTCCGCCTCCGGCGTCTCATCCGGTGTGTGGGCCTTGGCACGCCGCTGGACGAAGAGGAACGAGGCGATCCCGAACAGCACGGCCGCCGCCAGACCGAAGTAGCCGAACCGCTTGATCCACGGTTCCGCCACCACGCCGACGTTGTAGATGACGGCGGTGGTGCCGCCCGCCCAGACGATGCCGCCGAGGGCGTTCGCGATGAAGAACTTCCAGTACGGCATCTTCAGGACGCCCGCCAGCGGGCCCGCGAAGATCCGCAGCAGCGCGACGAAGCGGCCGACGAAGACCGCCCACATGCCCCAGCGCTCGAACGACCGCTCGGCGGTGGCGACATGGCCGGGCGAGAAGTGCTTGGGGAACTTCCGGCCGAGCTTGTCCAGCAGCGGTTTGCCACCCTTGCGGCCGATCGAATAGCCGATGGAGTCACCGATCACCGCGCCCGCGATGGCGCAGGCACCGACGATCCACGGGTTGATCGTGCCCTGCGAGGCCATCAGTGACGCGGTGACGAGGACGATCTCGCCGGGCAGCGGGATGCCCAGGCTCTCGATCCCGATGACCAGCCCCACCACCAGGTAGACGGCGAGCGGCGGAATCGTCTCGATCCATTCCTGCACGTGCACTGCCGAGTCCTCCCCTGGACACCATCCGGACCGTGCGCCGCGGCCCACGTCAGTGAAGCCTAACCGAACCGCTCCGCACGGCAGTGCGGCCGGCGGACCGCTCCCCCGGCCCCTCTCACCACAGGTCGGGATCGGCCAGGAGCCGCTCCTGCGCGCGGGCCGCCAGCGCGGGATCCGGCTCCGGGGCCAGGTCGGAGTGCTTGACGGACCAGGCCGCCACGTACGGGCACAGCGGTACGACGGCCCGGCCCTCCGCGGCGGCCAGCTCGTACAGCGCCCCGGCGAGCGCGCCCGCGATGCCCTCCCCCTGGTGCCCCGGCTCGACCACCGTGTGCACGGCGACCAGTGCGCTCCCGCCACCGGTCCCGTCGTCCTCCAGCACGAAATAGTTGATCCGGCCGATCAGTTCGTCCCCGGCCCATGCCCCCAGGCGGCCCACCGCCCGCTCGTCACGAATGTCCATCCCTCCATCATGCGCGACGGGGCGCCCGGTGCGCGGTACCGGCGGGCCGGACGGCGGCGGGGCCGAAGCGGGCGCGGGCGCGGTCGGCGGCGGCCTCGATCAGCCGGGACTTGTCGTCGCCCGGTTCCAGGCTCAGCTGCCGGGCGGTCAGCTCCTCCGCCAGCAGGCCGTCGGCGCGCAGCGAAAGGGTGCGGACCCGGGCCCGCTGCAGGCCGAGCGCGTCGTAGAGCTGGTAGGCGGTGGTCCGCAGCACCGCGCTGTGCCCCGACGACTCGTGCAGGGTCCGGGTGCGGGTCGTCGTCGAACGGTCGGCGTAGCGGACGGTGAGGGTCAGGGAGCGGGCCGCCTGGCGCTCGGTGCGCAGCCGGGCGCCGAGTTCCTCGGTGAGCGACAGCAGCGCCCGGCGGTGCCGCTCCGGATCCAGCTCGTCCTGTCCGAAGCGCCGTTCACCGCCGATGGAACGGGCGGGGGCGCCCCGGACGACCGGCGTCGGGTCGATACCGCGGGCCCTGTCGTACAGCCGCCGGCCGGCGGTCGCGCCCAGTGCGCGCTGCAGGGTGCCCAGCGGGGTGGCGGCGATGCGTCCGACGGTGTCCAGCCCGTAGCCGGCCAGGGTTTTCGCGGAGGCGGGTCCGATGCCGTCCAGCGCGGCGGCCGGCTTGTTCCGCAGGAAGTCCTCGACGGCCGGCCCGTCACCGCTCAGCACCCGGACCGCGCAGGCGGGGCCGTCCGCGGCGGCCATCCGGGCCAGCAGCGGGTTGGGCCCGACGCCGATCGTGGAGTCGACGCCGTGCAGGGCCAGGGCCCGCACCCGGATGAGCTGGGCGAGGCCGGCGGCGTCCCGGTCGAAGTACCGCAGCGCGCTGCGGACGTCGGCGAGGGCCGCGTCGGGTGGCAGCGCCTGGACGACCGGGGTGATGCCGCGGAGCAGGTCGAGGAGCATCTCGTAGACGTCCTCGGGCGGCACGGAGCCGGCGGGCGCGTGGAGGTGGACATAGAGGATGTGCGGCACCGGACCGGCTCCCCTATCGACCGGGTGAGCGGCCCGGCCGGCTGGGTGGCGGCTCATCCTGCGCTCCCCTGGCTGGAGTGCCACAGCTTTCTGCTGGGGGCGGTGCGGTCGCCGGGCGGCTGGAGGTCGGCCCAGGGGTGCAGCTCGGCGCCCGTCTCGTGCCGGATGCGCCGGCCGCCGACCGGATCGGCCGCGTCCGCGCCGGGGCGTGCGCCCGGGTCCGCGGTCGACCCGGCGGCCGCATCAGCCGTCGAATCGGCCACTGGTCCGGCCGCCGGCTCCGCGAGACGGGCGGCGACCGCCGCGAGGCCGCCGTCCTGGTGCAGGTCGGCGAGTTCCGCGAGGTCCCAGGCGGCGGAGCCGACGACGCTGAAGGCGCGTTTCCCCCGCCGCTGGAGGGTGCCGCGGACCAGCAGCAGGCCGGAGTGGAACACCGTGTGCGCGGCCTGCTGGTGGCTGTCCTCGAAGAACGCCAGGTCCACGAGGCCCGACCCGTCGTCGAGCGTCACGAAGATGATCCGTTTCCCGGACGCGATCGGCGGTGTCTGGGTGGAGGCCCTGATGCCCGCGACGAGCACGGTCTCGCCGTGCCGCACCTCGTGCAGCCGCCGGGCCGGCGTCGTGTCCAGTTCCTCCAGCAGCGCGTGGTGATGCTCCATCAGATGCTGGGTGGTGTCCATGCCCAGCACCTCCAGTTCGGCGCCGGTCCGCTCACCGGCGTTCATGTCGGGCAGGCCGGCCGGGACCGCGGACTCCTGCGCGGCGAGCGCGAGTTGTCCGCCGGGTACGGCGGCGCGCCCCTGCCGGTGCAGTTCGGAGACCTGGAGCAGCAGGTCGCGGCGGGTGAGCCCGGCGGCCAGCGGGTCGAGCGCTCCCACCTGGACGAGGCGTTCCAGCACCGGACGGGACGGCCTCGCCCGCTCCCACAGGTCCGCCGGCGAGGAGTAGGGCTGCCCGGCCTCGATCCGTCCGGCCTCGGCCTCCGACATGCCGCGCACTTCGGAGAGGGCGAGCCGCAACCCCCACTTATCAGACTCCAGTTCGATTACATAGGCGGAGCGCGACGCGTTCACGTCCAGCGGCAGGATCGGCACACCGTGCCGGCGCGCGTCCGCCAGGATCACCCGCTTCGGCCACATCCCCGGATCGTGTTCCAGCAGCCCGGCGTAGAGCGCCGCCGCGAAGTGCGCCTTCAGCCACGCCGACTGCAGCGCAGGAACGGCGAACGCGGCGGCGTGGGCGCGCGCGAAACCGTAGGCGCCGAACGCCTCCAGGATCCCCCAGACCTCGGCCAGCACCGCCGGCGCGTAGCCGTGCGCCGCCGCTTCGCGGTGGAACCACTTCCGCACCTTCGGCCGCCGGACGGGGTCGGCCAGACAGCGCCGCGCCTCCTCCGCCAGGTCGGGCTCACAGCGGGTCAGCGCGGCGATGATGCCGATGATCTGCTCGTGCCAGATCGTCACCCCGAAGGTGTCCCGGAGCACCGGCTCCAGGTCCCGGTGCGGATACCGCGGCGGCCGGGTGCTGTGCCGCGCGGCGATGTACTGCTCCGGCATGCCCCCGGCGACCGGTCCGGGACGGAACAGGCTGATGTCGGCGACGATGTCGTCGACGGTGGTCGGCTGCAGCCTGGCCAGCAGGTCGCGCTGGCCGGGCGATTCCAGCTGGAACATGCCGAGGGTGTCCGAGGCGCGGATCAGCTCGAACGCCGCCGGGTCGTCCGGCGGCACCTGGGCGCGGTCCTCCAGGTCGATGTCCCGGCCGGTGGCCCGCCGGATCTCGGCGGTGGCGTGCGCCATCGCCGACCACATGCGCACGCCGAGGATGTCGAGCTTCAGCAGGCCCATCGCCTCGACGTCCTCCTTGTCGAACTGGCTCATCGGGAACGCCTCACCGCTGGTCGGCATCACCGGGGTGCGGTCCAGCAGGGACGCGTTCGACAGCAGGACGCCGCACGGGTGCATCGCCACCCCGCGCGGCAGCCCGTCCAGCGCCTCGACCAGCTCCCACAGCGGGCCGTACCGGTCCGCGTGGGCGGCGACCTCCCGCAGTTCCGGCAGTTCGGCCAGCGCCCCCCGCACATCGCGGGCCCGGATGTGCGGAAACGACTTCGCCAGCCGGTCGATCTCCCAGGGCGGCAGGGACAGCGCGGCCCCGGTGTCCCGGATCGCGTGCCGGGCGCGGTACGTCTCCGGCATCGCGACGGTCGCGATCCGCGCGGGGCCGAAGCGGCCGATCACCGCGCGGTAGACGTCGAGCCGGCGGGCCGACTCGGTGTCGAGGTCGATGTCCGGCAGGGAGTGGCGGCGCAGCGACATGAACCGTTCGAAGACCAGATGGTGTTCGAGCGGGTCGACGTTGGAGATGCCCAGCGCGTAGTTGACCATCGACCCGGCGCCGCTGCCGCGGGCCGCGACCCGGATCCCCAGGTCCCGGGCGTCGGAGACCACGGAGGCGACGGTGAGGAAGTACGTCTCGAAACCGAGCTTGCCGATGATCGTCAGTTCCGCGTCCAGCCGGCGCCGGGCGTCCGGCGCGTGCTCCAGGCCGCGCCGGGCCAGACCGGCTTCGGCGCGCTCGCGCAGCACCCGGCCGGCGGTGGCCGCGGTCGCCCCGGCCAGTTCGGGTTCCGGGAAGTGCGGCCTGCCCATGCCCAGATCGGCCTTCGGGTCGATCCGGCACGCGTCCGCCGTCTCCCGCGTCGCCGCCAGGAGCCGGGCGGCGCCACCGCGCCCGCGCCCGGCGGCCCCGGCGATCCGTTCCGCGGCCCGCGCCATGTCCTGCGGGCTCTTCAGCCAGCGCTGTCCGGAGTCCAGCCGGCGGCGGTCGATCGGCCGCAGCAGCCGGGCCGCGTCCAGCACGTCGGCCACCCGGTGCTGCGCGGGATCCGCGTAGCGGACCGCGTTGGTGACGACGGCGGGGATGCCCAGCCGGTCGGCCAGCCCCACCGTGTGCGCGGCGAGCCGCAGGGAGCCCGGTCCCGCACCGGGGATCCCGTGGTCCACCGCTTCCAGCCGCAGGTCCTCGCCGAACCGCTCGCGCCACGGTGCGAGCAGTCGCTCCGCGATGTCCGGGCGGCCCGCGGACAGCGCCCGTACCGGCTCGGAGGCCGGTCCCAGCAGCACCGTCAGACCGTCGGCCGACTGCCGTTCCAGGTCCGCCCAGCGCAGCAGCGGGCGGTCGCCGCCCGCATGGGCGGCGCTGACCAGCCGGCACAGCGCGGCCCAGCCGGCCGCGTCCCGCGCCAGCAGGACGATCCGGGGCGCCGACTCGTCGATGTACGCGCCACCGCGCACCGGGGTGCGCCGCCGGGCGGGGGCGGTCCCGGGAGCCGGGCCGAGGACGGAAACGGGAGGGGCGGGTTCGACGGCGAGGTCCACGCCGAAGACCGGGCGCACACCGCCCGCGGTGCATGCCGCCGCGAACCGCACGAGGCCCGAGACGGTGTCCCGGTCGGTCAGCGCGAGGGCGTCCATGGCGTGCCACGCGGCCCGCTCGGCGAGGGCCCCGGGGTGGCTGGCCCCGTAGCGGAGGGAGAAACCGCTCGCGGTGTGGAGGTGCGTAAACGACATACACGCCTCCTGCCGCTCATGTGCCCCCTGCCCCCGGTCCGACCCTCGGACCTGCCTCTTCACCATAAACCACAGATCGAATCTTTGTTCGATCAGCAGTGGTCGGTGAGGGGTGACAAGACCCACCCGGCGTCCGTCGGCGGCCCGGATGACGCACAAAGGGCGCGGCCGGATGAACCGGCCGCGCCCTGAGGAGACGTGCGGCGGACCTGGCCGCCCGGAGTGGATCAGCGGTTGAGGCGCAGCGTCCAGATGATGCTCATCTCGCCGGTGACCGCGCCGTCCTCGCGGCGGATCGTGACGCGGACGGGGAACTCCGGGCGCTCGCCCGCGTCGAGTTCGGCGACGACGTCCGCGACGGGGCGGCCGAGCTCCGCGGTGGCCGTGACCGGGCCCATCGCGAGCTTCGCGTACGCGATCTCCGCGCGGACCGCGAGCGGCACGGCGCGGGAGAGCTGGTCGCCGAAGGCGCTCAGGACGATCGCACCGCTGGCGGACTCGGCCAGGGTGAACATGGCGCCGGCGTGCGGGCCGCCGACGTGGTTGTGGAAGTCGGGCTGGTCGGGCAGCGTGACGACGGCACGCTCCGCGCTGGTCTCCCCGAACTGCAGGTTCAGGGTGCGGACCATGGGCACAGTGGCCGCAAGCAGTTCGCCGGTCGAAGGCAGGGTCTCGGACATGCCTGGATGTTACCAGCGAGTAGTAACCCTGCCCAGGGCATCCGTGGGGCCGTCAGCATAAATTACTGACCAGTAATGAGGGGCGGCGTGGAACCGGAAGCCCTCACCCCTAGTGTTTCTGGCCATGTGGCCAGGAGAGCAGCAGCCCGGGGGACAGCAGTACCCACAGCAGAACCCACAGGGGCAGTACCCGCAGGACCCGAACCAGCAACCGCCGTACCAGGCGCCGTCGCCCTACCAGACGCCGTCCCCGTACCAGACACCCGGCTACGGCTACCCGCAGCAGCCACCGCAGCAACAGCCGCAGCAGGGGCAGTACCAGCAGCCCGGACAGCCGCCCGGCCCGCCGCCGCAGTGGGGACCGCCCACCATGCCCGGCGGCCCCGGCCCCGGCGGCCCGCAGCCCGGCAACCGCAAGAACATGACGATCGCCGTGTCGATCGTGGCCGCCGTGGCGGTGATCGCGGCCGTGGTCATCGGCGGCGTCTACCTGTCGGGGGACGACAAGAAGGCCGACGTCGCCGACCCGAGCGCCGGCCCGAGCGTCTCGCAGAGCGCCAAGCCGACCCCCACCCCCTCCGCCTCGAACACCACGGCGGCGGGCACCGGCGGGACCGGCGACGACTCGCGCGGCGATCCGAACGCCGTCGAGATCAAGCCCGTGGTCCCGGGCTGGCAGGTCGTCCGGCGCACCGAGCGCAACGTCGCCTTCGACGTGCCGGCGAACTGGACGCTGGCCAGCGAGGGCACCCTCATCGGCTTCGAGGACAAGGGCAAGCCCGCCGTCACCATGGGCGCGCCCGCCTTCTACAAAGAGAACTGGTGCGACAAGGACGAGCGCGCCGCGGTCGGGACCAAGGGCGCCAACGGCGCCAAGAGCGTCCAGGAGGCCGCCGAGGTCCAAGCCGAGTCGTGGGCGTACTGGGGATACCAGGAGGACGGCAAGGTCACCGTCGCCAAGACGGCCGCCAAACCGTTCAGCAACTCGCACGGCATCACGGGCTTCTCCTCCTCCGCCACCGCGAAGAACGTGCCCAAGAAGAACAAGTGCACGTCCGACGGTGTCGTCTACACGGTCGCCTGGGTGGACTCCACCAAGGCCCTGACCGTGTGGGTGCTGTACGCCGACCGCGGCGCGGGCGTCACCGACGGGCTGCCGGACGCGACCATCACCACCATCATGGGCAGCATC
Organism: Streptomyces sp. RKAG293; assembly: GCF_023701745.1. Taxonomy (NCBI): domain Bacteria; kingdom Bacillati; phylum Actinomycetota; class Actinomycetes; order Kitasatosporales; family Streptomycetaceae; genus Streptomyces; species Streptomyces sp. RKAG293. The sequence goes on from NZ_JAJOZB010000001.1 coordinate 1,375,721, forward strand.
CGCGAGCTGAAGAAGAAGTGACCGCCGACGGCGGTGGGCCGGACGGGTGCCCACCGCCGAAATCCGGTGGCACCGCGGCGGACGGGCCGCGATAGTCGCCGGGTGACTCCCGACGCCGCACTCCGGTCCCCCGGCCGCCCGCCCCGACTGCCCGCCTGGGCCGGGCGGGACTTCCGGCTGCTGACCGCGGCGTCCATCATCACCAGCCTCGGCAACTCCGGGGCCCTGATAGCGGCCGCCTTCGCGGTCATCGAGTCCGGCGGGAGCGCCACCGACGTCGGCCTGGTGGCCGCGGCCCGCACCCTCCCGCTGGTGGTCTTCCTGCTCATCGGCGGAGCGCTGGCCGACCGGCTGCCCCGCAACCAGGTGATGGTCGCGGCGAACGTGCTCAACTCCGCCTCCCAGGCGGTCTTCGCCGCCCTGATCATCTCGGGGCACGCGCAGCTGTGGCAGATGGCCGCGCTCACCGCGGTCGGCGGTACCGCGCACGCGTTCTTCGCCCCCGCCTCCGAGGGCATGCTGCTGGCGACCGTCGACCCGGCCCACGCCAACAAGGCGTTCTCGGTCTTCCGGGTGGGCATGAACGGCGCGAACATCGGCGGCGCGGCGCTCGGCGGCGCCCTGGTCGCCGCCATCGGCCCCGGCTGGGTCCTCGCCGTCGACGCGGCGGCCTTCGCGGTCGCGGCGGCGCTGCGCTCGTTCCTCACCGGTACCGCGAACCTGCGCACCGAGGCCGGCGGGGGCATGCTGCGCGATCTGCGCGACGGCTGGCGGGAGTTCGCCTCACGGCGCTGGCTGTGGGGCATCGTTCTGCAGTTCTCCGTCGTCAACGCCGTCTTCACCGCCTCCGAGGCGGTCTACGGACCGCTCGTCTCCGACGAACGGCTGGGTGGCGCCGGCCCCTGGGGCCTGGCGCTGGCGGCGTTCGGCGCGGGCACGGTGAGCGGCGGTGTGCTGATGATGCGCTGGAAGCCGCGCCGCATGCTGCTGGCCGGCACGCTCAGCATCTTCCCGATGGCGTTGCCGCCCGCCGCCCTGGCCCTGGTGGTGCCCGCCGCCGGGCTGGCGGCGCTGATGTTCGTCACCGGCGTGGCGGTCGAGGTCTTCGCGGTCGGCTGGATGCTCGCCCTGCACCAGGAGATCCCCGGCGACAAACTGTCGCGGGTCTCCTCGTACGACTGGTTCGGCTCGGTCGCGATGATCCCGGTCGCCACCGCACTGGCAGGACCGGTCATGAACGCGGTCGGCCGGTCCACCGCCCTGTGGGGCTGTTCCGGGCTCGTCGTCCTGCTCACCGCCGCGGTGCTCCTGCTGCCCGAGGTCCGCCGGCTGACCCGCCGCGAGCCCGCCGCGGTCCACGGGACGGCGGCGGAAGAGGGCGCCGGGCCGGCTCAGCCGACGGTGAAGGCGCCGTCCGGCGGCTCGGGCGACGGCACCGCCGTGGCGTCGTAGACCGGGGACGCCCCGGCCGCGAGCCGGGCGAGGGCCTTCCCGTCGACCACCCGGGCCGGAAACGCGTCGGCCGCCGCCAGCCGGGCGAGCCGGTCCAGCGGGAGCGGGCCGTGCGAACCGAGCAGCACCGCGTTGCCGAAGCGCCGGCCGCGCAGCATCCCCGGCTCCGCGATCACACAGAAGTGCTCGAAGACCTCGCGCACGGTGGCGATCTGCGAGCCGAGGAACGCGAACGGCGCGGCATCGGCGAGGTTGGCCAGATACAGGCCGCCCTCCGCACGCACCACGGACGCGGCCGACCGCAGGAACTCCACCGACGTCAGATGCGCCGGCACCCGCGAGCCGCCGAACACGTCCGCCACCAGGACGTCCGCACTGTCCGGCAGCGCCCGCTCCAGCCAGCCGCGCGCGTCGTCGGTGTGCACGACGACCGCCGGATCGTCCATCGGCAGGTGTTCCGACACCAGCGCCACGAGCCCCCGGTCGGCCTCCACCACGTCCTGCCGCGATCCGGGGCGGGTCACGGACAGCCGGCGCGGCAGGGTCAGCGCACCTCCGCCGAGGTGCACCACGTCCAGCGGCCGGCCCTCGTCGAAGACCGCGTCCACGGCGTGGGCGAGCCGCCGCACGTACTCGAACTCCAGGTACACCGGGTCGTCGAGGTCCACGTACGACTGGGGCGCACCGTCAACGGTGAGCAGCCAGGCCCGCGCCCGGTCCACATCGGGCAGCAGCTTGGCGGTGCCGAAGTCCACGGCACGGGTCACCGGTATCGGTTCTGGATCCACCGCGTCATTGTCCCAAGCCGGACAGGTCAGCCGCACCACACGGCGCGGACCTGCTCGGCGTGCGCGGCGCTCTGGGCGCGGCCGGCCCGCGCGGCGCCGGCCCGCCGCGCCGGATCGAGCACGTTGCGTCCGAACGCGGTCCGTGCCGCCTGATCAGGAGTGATCAGCACCACCTGGGCGCCGGCGGCCGTCAGCTCGGCGGTCTGCGTCCGGGGCGCCGGGACCGGGCCGCCGCCACGGGCCACCGGCGCGAGGACGACGACCCGCTCGTAGCCCGCCGCGAGGTCGGCGTTGGCGCTGGACCGCACGCCGCCGTCGATCCAGCGCCGCCCTCCCGCGGTGATCGGCGGCCAGACGCCGGGTACGGCGCAGCTCGCGCTCACCGCGTCGACGACCCCGATGCCCGCGGCGCTGTCGAAGACGGTGAACTCGCCGTTCTCCGCGTCGACCGCGGTGACCAGCAGCCGCCGTTCCGGCCAGTCGTGCGACACCAGCCGCCCGGCGATGGCGGCCCGCCGCTCCGCCTCGGGGGCGGTGCGCGCGGTACGCGCGATGTGGCCCATGCGCAGGAGATAGCCCTGCACGTCGTGCGAGCGCGCCGCGGCCCAGACGTACCGGGAGATGAGCCGGCGGCTTATCCGGGCGACGGCCTCCCCGCGCGGGTCGACGAGTTGGCGCTCGTAGAGCTCCTCGACGCCGAGCCGGCCGGAGGTGAGCTGCGCCCCGACGATGGATCCGGCGGAGGTGCCGACCACCAGGTCGGCCGTGCCGAGGTCCACCCCGGCCTCCGCGAGGCCGGCGATCATGCCGATCTCCCACCCGACGCCGGTCAGTCCGCCGCTGCCCAGTACCAGCGCTGTGCCCTTCATGCCCAGGTTCCTCTCGCCACGGGCCGCGGCCGATGCGCTCCCGGGAACAGGTGTGATGAGCAGTGTGCCGTGTGCGTCGCGCGACGAACAGACGACGGGCCGTGTCCCCCGCACCGGATGGTGCGGGGGACACGGATCGGGACGACCCCGGTGACCGTTACCGGTCAGCCGTCAATGGCGGTGACGGTCCCCGCGCCGACCGTCCGGCCGCCCTCGCGGATCGCGAAGCCGAGCCCGACCTCGAGCGGTACGGGCCTGCCCAGCTCCACCGTCATCTCGGCGGTGTCACCGGGCAGCGCGATCCCGGCGACGCCGAGGTCCACGTCCCCGACCACGTCCGCAGTGCGGATGTAGAACTGCGGCCGGTAGCCGGTGGAGACCGGGGTACGGCGCCCGCCCTCGGCGGCCGGCACCACGTACACCCGCGCGGTGAAGCGCGTGCTCTGCGTCACGCTGCCCGGCGCCGCCACGATGTGGCCGCGCCGCACGACGTCCCGCTGCACCCCGCGCAGCAGCAGCGCCACGTTGTCGCCCGCCTGCGCGGACTCCATCGGCTTCGCCACGTATAGCCAATCCACCCCGCCAGCGGGAACAGATCACAGCCGGTGCAAGGCCCAACGGAGGGGGCAATCACGGCATTTGCGCCGGAATGATCGGATAGGCGAACGCTCCCGAATCAGTACAATAGGGAGTCCACCCATGCCGACCCTACTAGCCGAAGTACCCGTACTTTTCCTCAACACCGCCATCTATGCGCGCCTCAGTGAAGACCGCAGCGGTGAGAGTGAAAACGTCCGCATCCAGATTGCGGAGTGCCAGGACTACGCCACCGCCAACGGCTGGCCCCTCGTCGGTACCTACGACGACAACGACATTGGCGCATCGAAGTACTCAAAGAAGCCGCGCCCCCGGTATGACGCCCTGCTGTCGGCCATCCAGCTGGGGCGCGTGCACATCATCCTCATCACGGAGATGCCGCGCCTGTACCGGCGGCTCGAAGAGCTGCTGACGCTCATTCGCATGGCGGAGACGACCGCCCTTCGGCGGATCCAGACCACCGACGGCATCAGTTACGACCTCTCCACCGAGGAGGGCGTACACGCGGCTATCAACGCCGTGAACAACGCCATGCTTGAAGCGGCGCGCATCTCCAAGCGGGTCAAGCGCAAGCAGAAGAAGAACGCTCAGAACGGCAAAAACCACGGCGGCAAGCGACCCTACGGCTACGAAGCGGACGGGGTGACGCTTCGCCCGGTCGAGGTTGCCATCATCCGGGAGTGTGCTACGCGGTACATCAGCGGCGAGACTATTGCCGGCATTGTGCGCGACCTCAACGCGCGGGGTGTACCGAGCGCCCAAGGCAAGCAGTGGCGGACCGAAAACCTCTCCCGCATCCTGCTGAAGAGGCGGTACATCGGCATCCGTGAGTACAACGGTGCGGAGTACCCCGCTGCATGGCCCGCCATCCTGACGCATGGGCAGCATGAACAGATGGCCGCGCGCAAACTCACCGCCACCACGCACGGGCGGAAGAAAGGCGGTCCCGCCCGCAGCTACCTCCTGACGGGCCCGGCCAACTGCGGCCGATGCGGCGGCAAGATGGTGGGCGGCGGCCGAACGGCCGAGGCAGATCGGGCGGCCCAACGGCGGTATCGCTGCCAGGCAACCGACAACCTCGGCGGCATCGTGGGATGCGGCAAGGTGTACCGCGCCGCTGAACCGCTTGAGCTCCTGGTGACAGAAGCAGTACTGCACGTCTTCGACAACCCGCACGTCGCCGTGATGCTGGCTCCGCCCCAGGATGAGAAGACGGTACGGGCCCTGGTCACGGAGTTCGAGCGCCGCAAAGCCAAGCTGGGGGCGCTCGTTACCGACTACGCCACCGGCCTCCTCAACCGCGAGCAGTTCGCCCAAGCCAAGGGCATTGCGGAAGCCGCCATGGAAGAAGCGCGGGAGGCGCTGAGTGAGTACCAAGATGCCTCAACGCTGGCGCTCGTTCGGGCCGATCAGACGTTGCGCGAAGCCTGGGCAACGGCGGGGTTGGCCTGGCGCCAGAACGTGATCCGGCTCGTCGTCGAGCGGATCACCATCCACCCCGCCACGTCCGGGCGCGGGATGTGGCGCGGCTACAAGTTCAATCCGGAGTACATAGAGATCACGTGGAAGGTGTAACGCTCCACGCTTCATACCGGCCCTGGCGAGCCTCTTCCGTATCGCGTGCGATGCCGACGAGGTTGGCCAGGGCCGTAATCGTGTCGGCGTCCGTCACTGTCTCGGGTAGTCCCTGGTCCAAGCGGGAGCGCTGTACCCATGCCGCAATGTCAGTGTCGGACAGAAGCGTCACCCGCGTACCGGGTGGCTTCGACGTGGTGAGGTGTCGTGGGTTCCATGCCTCTACTGTCCGGCAGGACGGGCCGAGTGGGTGGTAAGGCGGTGGCAACGAGGCGCTTTGGATCGACAGCGCACGCTTGGAATGGCTGCGAAATAGAGAGAATTGCCGAATTCGTGTTAATATAGCGACATCTATGGAACAAGGCCAAACTCACAATTCAGAACCGATGCCGCGCCATCTTCAGATACTGTCGCGGTCTTGGCTTGCCATCCTTATAGTCGGGGCGATTTTCGGTAGAACAGACATATGTTATCCGATGTTATTCGTCTTTTCCTCCTTCTCCCTACGCGAAGATTACTTTAAGCATCGTTACCAGATGAAAAGCTCCCACACTAAGACGCACATTGTTTTAGACATGCTCTTGCTGATGATATCACTCCTTGGATTCTGGATCGACCAAAGGTGATTCAATGAGTTCATCTGGCTAGCCGTCGGATTTAGCATAATGCTGCCTGTACATCTCATGCGCCAACGATCACTACAGATCAAGAAGATTACATAAAACCCTTGACGAAGCAATAATAAGAGCCCATAATCCCCACCCGAGGGAACCTCCCTTGTATTCCGCACACTCTGGGGGCGTCTATGGACCGTCGTTTCATCAAGTACATCATGGCAGCTTTACTGAGTCTGCTCATGGTGGCGCCAACGGTCGAATCGGCTCATGCCGACGCACTGTGCGACTCCACGTGCATCTACAACCAGATGGTTGGCGCCGGACTTCCGGCGGATGCAAGCGGCGTACCGACGTACAACACCGACCATTCGGTGTTGCACTACATCGGTCCGAACGGAATCGAAATTCGCTACGGCCGCGATGCCACGTGGAAGGAAGTCTCCAGGGAATTCGGCATAGCCTCGGGCGTAGTTGGGGTCCTTTCAGGCGCTGGTCTGCTTGAAATAGATGTAGCCGTACTTGCCTCACTGCCCTACAAGTCCGTCCTGACTGCCTGGGCTGCAACCCAGTTGGGCTGCGCGGTCGCAGACTGCAATATATCGGCTATAGCGCAGTCCGCGCTTCAGCACGATATGTGCATGGGCGTCACCATTCCGCCGGGCAGTGTTTTCGCCTTTGTATCTCGCGAGCTCCAGTTCGCGGCGACACTGAACTTTCAGGCGATAACCTCACCTGCTACTCCGCAGGACATGAGGACATGGTTCGAACCATGCAGCAACGAGCGTGCGTCTGGCCTGGCCGACACCATCTCTCCGTCGCTGATTATGGCGAGCCAGTACCTTCAGCCCGCTACTGCGGCGCAAACCATCCCGGCGAGCAATGCCACGCAGATGCTCATCGCCGCCGACAGCTCCATCTACGCCAAGAACTCCGTCGGCAACGGTGGCTGGACCCAGGAAGTGGGACCCGGCAACGCCTCCGCCATCGCCGTGGGTGGTAACACCCAGATGTTCATCCGGGGTGACTCGGCGGTCTTTGCCAAGAGCTCCATCGGCAACGGTGGATGGGTGCAAGAGACCGATCCGGGTACGGCCAACCTCATCGCCGCCAGCTCAACTGGCGTGCAGATGATGCGGACCGGCGACAACGCCATCTATGCGAAGAACACCATCGGCAACGGTGGCTGGACGCAAGAGGCGGGACCGGGTAATGCCGCTGCCATCGCGGTCGGTGGCAACACCCAGATGTTCATCCGTGGTGACTCCGCCGTGTTCGCCAAGAGCAGTATCGGCAACGGCGGCTGGGTACAGGAAACGGATCCCGGCAACGCCACTGCCATTGCGGTGAGCAATACCGGCGTCCAGATGTTCATCCGAGGGGATGGTGCCGTGTTCGCCAAGAACGGCATCGGCAACGGCGGCTGGGTCCAGGAGACAACCCCTGGCAACGCTGCCGCCATCGCCGTGGGTGGCAACACTCAGATGTTCATTCGCGGCGACTCCGCCGTCTTCACCACCAACACCATCGGTGGAGCGTGGGTACAGGAGACGGACGGCGGGAACGCTACCGCCATCGCGGCGGGCACCAACGGTACCCAGCTGTTCAAGCGGGGTGACTCGGCGGTGTTCGCTACCGACGCGATTGGGGCGTGGGTTCAGGAAACCGATCCTGCCACCGCTTCGCGCATCGCGGTCGGCTAGGCCCTGAAGTACCGACGTCTGCTCTGACGCTAAGAGAGCATGGCCCGTCCGGGCCGGAGACTACTCCGGTTTGGGCGGGCCTTCGTCATGCGCAAAAAGGCCGTGGGTTCCGAGTATCCGGAACCCACGGCCAGGCCGAGAAGACGACCTACCTGGGGATAGCGCTCCCGCTCGCAGGAGCGGGAGCCGCCGGGGCAGCGGCAGCGGGGACAGCTGCCTTTGCCGCTTCGTACTGCCGGCGGATGTCGGCCGGAATCGGCCCCTTGTCGTTCATGGGGATGCGCTGGGTGGCAGCCCAATCACGAATGGCCTGCGAGTCATCGCCGTTACTGGCCCGCGCCCGCGGTGCCTTGGTGGGACGCGAAGCCGCCAGATACGGTTCGAGGAGCCCGCGTAGCCTGGCGGCGTTGGCCTCGGAGAGGTCAATCTCGTACCACTCGCCGTCGAGTCCCCAGACGATGTTTTCGGCGGACTCACTCTTTTGGTCGAGGTCGTCAACCGTTATTACACGCCGTGCCATTATTGCCCCTTCCTGAGGGGATAGATGCCGATTATGGTGCCTTTTTATTTTGAACTATTTCCCCGAACCGTCAACCACTAAATAATTGCCTCTTGACGCGTCTGCCGAGGCATGGCCTAACGATGCCAAACCGCACCCGGTCACGCCACATCCGTTAAGGACCGTCAAGGAAAACGCGAGCTCCACGTACGGCTACTGTTCGGCCACGGTCGAGGGTCGCCTAACATCCATTGTGCGACATGATCCACCCAGTCCTTGCGGATGACGCCGTTGCGCGACCCTACCCAAGTACAACGGGCATATGAGACAATCACGGCGCCAGCTTCTACCGGAGGAGTGAAGATCGCCATGAGCATGAATGATCGACTCAAACGACAGGCATTAGCCGAGAAAGAGAAGGCTGCCGCCAAAGCTGCCGAGATCCATCAACAAAACTTGGTGACAACAGAGAAGGTTCTACGCCAACAGCTCAAGGAGCTATTCAAAACCATCGGCATCCGCAAGCTGCCCGAGCTCTCACGGGAGGTGCGAGCCGAAATTGACGTATTCGATTACGTCGAGTATCCATACACCATGATATATTTGCGGTGGTCACTAGAAGGACATCAGTACACTGCGGCATCCCGGGTCAATAGTACTCCGGGCCTTGGCCGCATTACCGTTGCCACAGCGGCCAACAGCTCCTGTATCGTCTGGGCTAACGCCAGCCGTGACGTAGGGGGCAACATCGGGCGGGCTCTGCTGGAAGAGGCAGAATATTTCGAGCAGCACAATCCGCGCGAGTGAGAATACGGCTCCTTTCAAGCCGGGGCGGCTACGCCTCACCGAGGTCTTCCACCTTCAGCGGCATCGAGTCGTGCACGAGCTCGCCGTGCTCACGCCCACATCGTCCACGGCACTCGCGACACCCTCATCCCGGTTGAGAGCTCGCGCTAGTACGCCAAGACGGCCCAACTGACTTCGATTTGCTGGAGATCGGGGGTGCAACATGACCGCGCCGTTCACGACGATCCGAAGTACGCCGCTCCACAGACGCAGCAATCGCCCGAGTTCATCATTGCCACGGTGGCCGAGGGAATGAGCCGCCGTCGGCACTACAGCGCGTAGTGTCGGAGGGTGCTTGAGGAGGTGCCTTGATGGCTAAAGCTGGGCGGGCTCTGGAAGAGCTGGTGGCAACGCTCGAAACCCTACTGTCCGATAGTCTCGTCGAGATCAAGTCGCCGGATCGCATCAGGGGAAAGACCGGGGGCGGGCTGCGGGAAGTCGACGTGTCCTTGCGAACGCGTGTTGGTTCAGCCAACATCCTCGTGATCATGGAATGCCGGGACCGGAGTGACCCGCAGACTGTCGAGTGGATCGATGCAATCGCGGGCAAGCAAGAGGAGGTAGGAGCCAATAAGGCAGTCGCCGTATCGCGGAGCGGGTTCACCTCTCACGCTCGCGCGCAGGCGCAAGCCAAGGGGATCGAGCTGCGAACCATAGGGGAAGTAGATAGAGCGTCGGTGTGGGACTGGCTTGGTGTCGCAGTCGTGACTGCGAGAGTCAACAACCTCATGGAGATGAAGAGTGCCCAGATCATCATCCCCGACTCCGTGTCCACGGAAGCGAATTCAGAGGCGCTGAGCATCGTCTCGGGAGCGGCGTCCGATGCACTGATTCTCGTGAAGACAAGCGATGGCACGCCAGCGTCCGTCCTGGATGTCTGGCGAGCGGCACCCCAGTCGGACCTACTGAGTTCACTACGCCCAGGCGAGACGAAGCGCGGTACGGTCCACCTGCTTCCCAGCGACCCGGGTCAATGGTTCGCTATCCCGATCACGGACGACACGGTACCCATCACCGAGGTTGTTATTGTGGCCGACTTTCGGGTGGACGAGCGGAATGTACCCATCGCTCGCTTTGAGTACCTCGGTGACGATGGCCCACTGATCGAAGGTGCAAGCGCTGAGTTCAGCCATGAAGGCTCCACCGTAAAGATGGTCATCCACTCGGCTCCCGACGGATCAATGTTCTTGGTAGTCGAGCAACCCGATGGAGCGGACCTCAGCTTTGAGGCCAACCTTGTCCTAGGGGTGATCGACAATGACGAGGACTCCACGCCTGCCGAACAGTAGGCATTGGCCTACATGGTAGGCGTCCCCCATCGCGTCTATGGCAGACCGTGTTAGTGCCCGGCTATAACCGCGCGGAGATCAGCGAGAGCTGCTGTGAGCGCGGCGTCGTCCTGCTCATCGGACCATCTGACGAGCCGTACTGGCTTCCCGACTGCGGCTTCAAGCTCTGCAACCTGGCGATCAACTTCCCTGGGCAGTTGACCCGAGGTCACGATCAGTAGGGCGTTCAGCGTGGGGACGGCCAACAGCATGTACGTATGGTCCCGGAGTTGTCGCAGGGTGAGCGGGCGGCCCTCACGCATGTACTTGACCTCAACCGCGATCCGGCCGTCGGGGTACTCCAGTAGCGCATCGAGCGGAGTGCCGGCGGCTCGGCTCTCGGCTCGAACCTCCGCCCCGACCGCGAATGAGCGGATCTTCTCCATAATCAATCGCTCGTAGACGTAGGCGTTCGCCGATGCCACGGCCGGGTCTCTGGCAGCGTTGGGGTCCGCCGCTTCGAGTACGGCCAGAGCTTGCCTGGCCTGGTCGGGGGGAGAGTCAACCGCTTGAGCGAGAACGTCTGCCCGCCGCCGTCGGCCGAGCTCGACCTCATAGTCATTGAACTTCGCCTTCATCAGCGGCGAGCCATTGACGGCCGTGAGTAGGAACGCGCCGCCCACGGCGATGAGGGCGACACTCCCCGCCTGGTTCTCGGTCATGAAGACGGACACGGCTCCCGCCCCACCAAGGAGGGCCCCCACTATCCCCGCGCCAACGCGTTCCCTCGTATTGAAGGGGGCTACCTCCGGGCTGCTCGTCTCGGCGGGAGCCGGTACTGCTTCGTCTGTTGCCACGGGTGAACGTTAGGGCGTCGGCGACTCCGCCGGGGCCGTCCCGGCAAAGTAGCCGCGGAATTTGCCGTGTTGCTACTAACCCATCAGCCGGTGGGAGCGGTCGAACATGGCTGGAGTTGGCCCACTACGTAGCCGCTTCCTGCACCCACTTGCATACGGCGGCTGGGGGCAAAATCCGAGGCTCCTTCGAGAGAGCGGCGACAAGCTTCAATATCGAACTCGCGAACCTTCATGCATGGTGAAGGCGTGCCATTCAGTCGACGCAAACGCTTCCCTACCAGCCGAAGCGACCCCGTGAAACTACGCTCCGCACACGGCTAGACGCGCTAGGTCATGGCTCACTACACTTGCGGGCACTCCTGTCGGGGTGGGCGAAGGATCGCAGCAGAGGCGGCCACGTATGACACGGCTTGCGGGTGTATTCAGGACGCTAAGAGACACTGTCGCCTCCATAAAAGCAGTCCTCTACGTCATCGGCATTGGGCTCGCCGCGTGGGGCTTCCTTGCAGATTTTAGGCTAGCGCTGATAGTAGCCGCCGTGGTGACCGTCACCTTCGGTGCTATTTGGCTGTGGGTCACGCGATACTACGAGCCCTGTCGTTTTGTCGTCGACAGTCTAGAAACCACTCTGCTCGTCGAACGCAAGGACAACTATCATCGCTACACGCGGACAAGGATCGTGCATCTAACCGCCCGGAGGAATAATCTTCGCATCTTCGAAATGCGGCTCCAGTGGACGGGCCAAGCAGGTCCTGGGCGTATCGGGCCCCTCGAATCGCTAAATCCTGACCACAAGGCGTTCACCGCTCCCAGGGAAGACGAAAATCACCTCATGTACAGCTGGGTATACCTGGGGCGGTCTCTGAATAGAGGAGAATCTGAGACCATTAGCGTTGTCCAGACCTTCGAAGATGACCTCCAGGAGATGAAGCGCTTTCACTACGATGCAGCAACTCTCGCGAGAGCTAAGAAGATTCGAGTCATAACCCGCTTTCCGCGTGGCGAGGAGCCAATGGAGGTGACTGGACACACTTGGTATCGTGCCAAAAATCCGGGGTCGAATACAAAGTGCGTTCGTAAGGTTGATGCGACCAGTGATCACGTCGACTTCATCGTCGAGGTAGACGACCCAAAGCGGTATCGCTCATACGGCGTCCGATGGTGATGGCGCATGCCTGGGGTCTTCTCGGCACGAAACCGTACGACGGGCGGTCGGCAAAACATCGCACCTTCAGACTGAGCGCATCAATCAACACGCAGACTATCCGGCAAAAAGCGATTGATCTCCTCGTTAGTGAACGTCAAATCCTCGTTGATCTGAAGAGCCGTCTGCGCCCGTCGGTAAGCTCGGCCGGTGGTGTCAGGAGCGAGCTTGTAGATAGCTTTAAGCTCCTCGATCAGCTCATCTCGGCGTTTCACGATGTCCACCGAAGCAGGTTCGGTAGCAATGTCGCTCAACAAGTGAACGTACTTCTCTCGTACATACCAGAGCTCATTGGCCGCACTGCGGTGCCGCTCAGCCTCTTTGGCCGGATCGAAACTCAGCTGAAAAATAGTGAACGCGAGAGCCAGGGTCGCTAGACCCACGCTGACGTAAAGCAGGGCTTTTTGGTCGGTGATGACCGTGCCCAGGATCGATGTGGATGTCAACGCCGTGAGCCCGATATTGATCCACTTCACGACCACTGCTCTGGTCGACGCGATTTCCCGCGCCTTCTCATGGGTCTTGTGGGAGTAGACGACCCGGCCAAAACTCTCCCGGATCACCTGAACGTTTGCGCCCTCGGGCGCCTGATTACCCAGCATATTGGAACCCAAAGATCTTCTGCCACTCCTCGGTGGCCCATACGTCATCCGGCTCGTAGTTGCACGCCTTCTTGGCCCGACCAAGCGCCATCTCGGCTTTGCTCAGCCAGTCGTCTCCGTAGTTGTACTTCTCGTCAATCCCGGGGATTTTGCATGTCGCGTTGGCGTGCTTAATGAGCTCTTCGAGAAAGTCACGCACCATGTAGTCGTAGTACGTGCTGCCCTTGCCGCGATGCTCCCAATCCTTAAGGAAGTTGACTGCTCTGAGCTCCAACACCAGAGACTTGATAGGGACTGCGCAGTTGGCCTGCCAGATCTTCATCATTTCAATGAGACTCCGGGTTTGCCCGTTGGTAGCGGTATCAGAGTCAGCGATATTTGCAATCTCGGCGTCGTGGTCTACGAGTTTCCAGCTACCACCATTGTGTGTGTTGGGGATGATGAACTTGCCGTTGCTATGCCATGCGGGAAGCAGCTCAACCGTATGCCCACCCGAAAACGGCACCACAACAACCTGTCCGTCGCCACGGATTTTGTCGGTAGTAGGGTAACGCTGTTGGATTACAGCTTTGATGTCCTGCAAGAGCTGGGATTGACCGTTCCCCGAGTAGCTGCTGTATCGGTGGTATTCAGCCACGGGCATGATGAAAAGGATGTCCACGTCACGTGGCGGCCGAACCTGAGTCTGCTTTCCGTACGACCCGATGAGCTTCACCGTAGAGCCGTCGTAGGTCGTTCCATAATAGCGACTATGGAGCTTGCTGCCGACCCCGTTCAACTTGGTTTTGGCGTCAGTGAGCTCAGTGCTTGTAACGGCAATATTGCTGATGAATCGATCGAATCGAGATCCGGTAGGCATTAAGTTCCCTTTCCTGCCGATAAATTGCCCGTACTATACATCGAAAACGTTGCTCTATAAAGCGTAACCACCTTCGTCTACCGTGGCATTTCTTCACACCATCGTGCGGCGTCGCATCTTCCTCTGTTCAAGCGAGCGCCGGGCGCGGCGCGGTATCCAGCCCTAGAAGGGGCTCGATCACCTCAACGCAGGCGTGCGCGTCCATGTAGCCCGCGTGGAGGAGCAGCTCCTCCAGCATCGGCCGGACGACGTCGCGGGTGGGTGCAGTGCATTTACGCGAGAGTAGGCGGTCCGCGGCGAAGCCATTCATGGGGCAGTCCGGCCACCGGTTCTCGGCTTTGGTGAAGGCGTCAGAACCAGGGATGTCTAGTCGCGTCCACCCCACTTGCCCGTTGTTGGTGCTGGTCGTGCCCGTCACTCCGATCCGCCAGTCCAGCCGCCGGCGGTTCTCACCCCGGCGCTTGCGGTAGAGGTTGCGGTACACCGCGCCCTGGACGACGCCGTGAAGGCGGACCACTACGCCGACCACCTCAGTGACGGGCAGCGG